>JAFSMO010000045.1 GCA_017447865.1 Thermoguttaceae bacterium | reverse complement strand
GTAATTCCGTGCTTCGCACTCCATTACCGCCTCCCAACGAGTTCCTGATTCCACCCGGCGCGTAATTCCGTGCTTCGCACTCCATTACCGCCTCCCAACGAAATTCCCGATCCAACCCGGCGCGTAATTCCGTGCTTCGCACTCCATTACCGCCTCCCAACGAAATTCCCGATTTAACCCGGCGCGTAATTCCGTGCTTCGCACTCCATTACCGCCTCCCAACGAAATTACCGCCTCCCATTTTCCAACCTCCCCAATATGATGAACCGCAGAAACTTCAACCGTTCCCTCCTCCTCACCTCCACGGCCCTTTATTTCCGTCCCACCGTGATTTTCGCGGCGGAAAGCGCCGGCTGGACCCCGACCTTCGAAAAGAGCGAAACGTTCACCGAGCGCCAGCTCGACTGGTACACGCACGGCTCCGATCCGGCCTGGGGCGCGAAAGACCCGAACCAGAAAGACTCGTTTGCCGTCCTGCATCCGAAAGACGGCGATGCGCTGGGACGGCCGCTCTACGTCGTGCTTCACTCGGCCGGCCATGACGTTCATTCGTGCCTGGAATGCACGAAATCGCCCGGAAACCACGACATTTACCACGCCCCGGCCGGGTTCTACGCCCTGTACGTGGACTGCCGCGCCAATATGGTGGACTGGTGGTGGGGCGGTCTTCAGGCCAAAGAAGCGGTCAACGACGGAAACCGCGCCAAGGCCGGCTTCGCGCTTTCCCCGTGCGAGAAACGCGTCATGGCGACCGTCGCGTGGACCATCCGGAAGTACGGCATCGACCCGAACCGCGTATACTTGTGCGGGAACTCGATGGGCGGAAGCGGTACGCTCGGCCTCGGCCTGCGTCACGGCGACGTTTTTGCCGCGATCAAGGCGAACGTCCCGGCGGGAGTCCTGCACGCCGCGTCCAGAATGGCGTTCCGTGACGAAAACGGCGACGAGATCCCGTACGAAAAGGTCCCGTTCGACCAGATCCCGGAGCCGCCGGTCTGCATCGATTACTCGGCCCCGAACGACGGCTGGTCGGCCCAGCATGAAATTCTGTTTGACGGGATGAAGCGCTGCAAGTACCCGCTGATGGCCTACTGGGGGAATTTCGGTCACGCGAATAATACGGCGCAGATCTGCCAGGTGAACGATCTGATCGATTCGTTCCCGTGGACGGAGATCCGCAAAAATGCCGCGTACCCGGTCTTCACGAACGCCGCGTGCGACTCGAAGATCCCGTGGCCAGACCGCGAGCAGGCCAAAGACCCGGGGCAGGTGAACGCGTTCTTCCGCTGGGAAAATGTGACGGATTCGGCCCAAAAATTCGGGATGGACCTCTGGCTCATCCCGAACGACGAGCTGAACTCGCACGTTTTCACGGTCCCGAAAGAGACCACGGCCGACGTTTCCCTGCGCCGGCTGCAGGCGTTCAAACTCGCGCCGAATCAGACGGTCCGGTGGAAGTTCGGCGCCGCGTCCGGCACGGCCAAAACCGACCAGTTTGGTCTTTTGACCCTTCCGAAGCTGAAAATCACCGACCAGAAAACCCGCCTGGTGATCGTAAAATAAATTGTTCAAAGAAACCATAAAATCAAAATAGTTAAAGGAGTCCTTAATGTCCCGCCTTTCGATCCTCATTCTGCTCCTTGGAGCTTTCGTTTTCCCGCTGACGACGCAGGGGGAAGAACTTAAAATCGAACGTGAAATCATTTTGAACCTTTCTCCCGGCGAGAACAATCCGCGCAACAGCGAGGGGGATTTTGTCCGCCTCAAGGATGGCCGGATCATGTACGTTTTCTCGCAGTACTTTGGCGACTCTTCAAGCGACGACGCGCACGCCAATCTGGCCGTGATGTACTCCTCGGACGAGGGAAAAACGTGGACGAAGCCCGAAATTATGGTCCACATGAAGGAGGGGCTGAACCTGATGTCGGTCTCACTCCTGCGGTTGCGTGACGAACGGATCGCGTTCATGTACCTGCGCAAATTAACGCCGTACGACTGCCGCCCGCTGATCTGCTTCTCCTCCGACGAGGGAAAAACCTGGACCGACCCGGTCTGCGCGATCGATGAGGAGGAATATTTCGTCGTGAACAACGCACGGCTTGTGGAACTTGAGGACGGCACGCTGATCATTCCGGCGTGCCTGCATAAAAAACTCGCCAAGGGGCGCGATTACAAAGGCCAGGTGAAGTGCTTCATCTCGAAAGACGGCGGAGAAACGTGGCACTCCGGCAAGTTCGCGAAGAAAGAAAATAAAAAACTGGTCTTCCAGGAACCGGGCGTCGTTCAGCTCGCGGACGGGTCCCTTTTCATGTACATTCGGACCACCTCCGGGACCCAGTTCGGCTGCAAGTCCACCGACGGCGGTGAAACGTGGACGAAACCCAAGCCGACCCAGTTCATTTCGCCGTGCTCGCCGATGCTCATCCGCCCGATCCCGGGAACAGAAAACTTCCTGGCGGTCTGGAACTGCAACCCGGAAATCAGAAACCCGCTGACGCTTGCGCTGCTGGACGAGAAACTGAATATTCTGCGTCAAACGACGCTCGACGAGTCGGAGAAGGAGCCTGAGCGCCGTTTCTGCTATCCGGCCATCCTCGCGCTGAATGAGAAGGAGTTCCTCATCTCCTACTGCGCGGGCGAAATGGAGATCTACGGGCTGGAAAACACGAGAATCGTGAAGGTGAAACTGAAGTAAAGCGTTTTTTGGAGTGCGGCAATACAGAAGCCGAAGGCTTCATTTGCCGCTTTCACTTAGCGACCAGAAAATTTTAGAGGCGAAAACGGGTTTTCTCGTGGGGAACGTCCCGCGCGTTTCTGCGGCAAAAGCCTCTTCGAGGCTGTATTGCCGCAAGGGAAAGCGATGAATGTCGCTTGCGCGACTGTATCATCGCACTCCAAAGAAGACTACAAACGCTTCGTAGGGATTGAGCGTAAAAGTTTCTGAAAGTTGGAATGTCCGGCGCTGCGGGTCGTTCGTCAGGAGGATCCCGGCCGAGCGGCTTTGATTCTTTGCGATGTAATCGGCCGGGAGCGTCACACGGGTGGGGTGGTTGCGGAAGTTGGCCGCGACCAGAAGATTTTCGTCCTCAGTAAAGCGCTCGTAGGCGTAAACGTCCGGGTTTTCCTCGTCCAGGACGGCGTAGCGGCCCGCCGTGATGATCTCGTATTTTTTTCTCAGAGCGATCAATTTCTGGTAAAACCGAAAGACCGAATCGTCCCGCGTGAGCTGCTCGGCGGCGTTGATCTGCGTGTAGTTCGGGTTCACGTTGATCCACGGCGTGCCGGCGCTGAAACCCGCGTTCGGCGTGGCGTCCCACTGCATCGGAGTCCGCGCATTATCACGGCCGCGCAGGCTGATCAGGTCCAGCATTTCGGCTTCGGTGTACTTCACCTCGGACGGGCCGGGCCCGCAGAATTTCTTCCACGCGTTGAGGCTTTCAATGTCGCGCACCTCGGAAATGCTTCGGAACGGGTAGTTCGTCATTCCGAGTTCTTCCCCCTGATAGACGTACGGCGTCCCCTGCATCAAATGCGAGCAGAGGGCGATCATCTTCGCCGACTTTTCGCGGAACGGGCCTTCCGCCTCGCCGAAACGGGAGAAAATGCGCGCCTGGTCGTGATTGCACCAGTACAGACTGTTCCACGCCCGGCCGTAAAGTGCCGTCTGCCAGAAACCCATGAGGCGTTTCAGCTCGAGCAGGTCGATCTTGCGGTGCGTCCACTTGAACGAGTCGCCGCCGTCCAGATCCAGGTGCTGGAACTGGAAGATCATGCTGAAGATGGAGCCGTCCTCGTTCGCGTAGATCTCGGCGCGCTCGGGCGTGGACTCCGACATTTCGGCGACCGTCATGACGTTTTCAAACCGGGAAAAGACCTCGCGGTTCATCTCCCGTGCAAACGTTTCAAAATGCGGGCCGAACGAGGCGTACGGGCGGATGTTGCCGTCTTTGGAGTCGGGAAACGCGGGGTCCTTGGAAATGTAGCAGACCGCGTCCATCCGGAAGCCGTCCACCCCCTTGGCGAGCCACCAGCGCATCATGCGGTAAAGCTCCTGCCGCAGCGCGGGGTTTTCCCAGTTCAGATCCGGCTGCTGGGGCGAGAAAATGTGGAGGTAAAACGAAGAAGAATCCTCCGGCGCGGTTTCGGGCTTGCTCCACGCGCTGCCGCCGAAGATCGCCTCCCAATTATTCGGAGCCTCGCCGTTCGGGCCGCCCTCGCGCCAGATGTAGAAATCGCGGTACGGATTCGGCCGGCCGTCGGGCAGGGTGGGGCCCTTTTGACTTTCCAGAAACCACGGATGCTCGCACGACGTGTGGTTCAGCACCATGTCGATGATCAGGCGGATGCCGCGTTTGTGCGCTTCCTCAATGAGACGCTCGGCGTCCTGCATCGTGCCGAACTCGGGATTAATGCGCTCGTAGTCGGTGATGTCGTACCCGTTGTCGTAGTTGGACGTCGCGTAGAACGGGCAGATCCAGATGGCGTCGCAGCCGAGCTCCTTCACGTAGTCGAGTTTCCCGATCACGCCGGGCAAATCGCCGATCCCATCCCCGTTGGAGTCGCAGAAGCTCCGAGGGTAGATCTGGTAAACGACGCTATTCTTCCACCATTTGGGAGGCCGCTGCATGATTGAGTCTTTCTTTAATGGGTCAAGCGTCATTTACGGACGAAAGGCCGCAGTTTCCGCGAGGAGATCACTCCGCCGAAGGCCAGGAGCGCCAACAGGAGCGTCGAGGGTTCCGGGAGTGAACTGGCGTTTCCAAGCTGGGCATACAATGCGCCGCCTTCGACCCAGTACCGGCTTAAAAGCGCGCCGGTGTCCGAAGCGAAGTTGAACGTTACGGAGTCAAAGCCCGTGAGGTTGTCCGAGTCCACGATCAGAAGCGTCGGTAAATCTCCGAGCTCGGAAGCGTCCCCGTTGTACGTGAAGTTAATGGTCGCGTTGGTCAGGTCCGCAGCTCCTGCCGTGATTTTGAATTCCGGATCGGGCGTCGTCCGCGTCACATTTAAAGTCGTATTTGCCGCGTTGAGAGTGCCAGTGACGGTCAATTTGCCAAGGTCCTGGGTTTCGTCCAGCACGAGGCAGGAACCGGAGGCCATGGTCAAATTCCCGCCGATGGTCCCGTTCCCGGTGAACTTGGTGCCTTCCGCGACGGTCACGTTGAACGTATCGGCTGCGGTCGCCGGGGCGCCGTTGAAGATCATCATGCCGGTCAGGTCGTCCGCAAGCTCCGATGTGTTGCTCATGGCCAGCGTACCGGTGCCGGTGATCTTGCCGGAGAGCGTCGCGTTGCCCATGCCCGTGTTCTTGATCGTGATCGTTTTGGCGGCGATTTTCAGATCGTTCGGGAGTTCCCAGTCGCGGCCGACGGTCTTGACGGAACCATCGGTGAAGGCCCAGTTTCCGTCCTCGAAGATCGTCAGACGCTGGAATTTATCGGTCGTCCCCGCGACGCGGACGCCCACGCCGACCAGGTCGTTCGGGTCGTCGTTCAGGCCGTTGAGCGTATCATTCTGCGCGACGCCGACGCCGCCACCGCCCTGACCAAGACGCACGTCGATCTCGTAGGGGACGCCGCCCTCAAACGTGAAGGTCCCGTAGGACTTGACGGTCCAGCCTTCCAGAACGTTCATGACGGTCGTTTTCTCGCCGGTATTCAGATTCGTGACGAAGATCGCCACGCTGTCGTCGAAGTGCTTACCGAACTCCAGGGTGGTGGTTTCGGCCGTCTGGATCGTCGTGTTGTAGGAGTAGGTGACGTTCGTCGTGTTGTTCTGCCACGCGGCCGTATCACGCGAGTTTGCCGTGTCGTCCATGTTCATTTTGATGTTGGAAACGGCCATCGAGTCATCCACGTTGAATTTGCCGGTGAAGAACGACCGGGCGTAGTTGCCGCTGGTGAGGAACGAGAAGGCCGTCGTGTTCGTGCTGGCATCGACCAGGCCCGTCCCGAACGGGGAGTTGGACGCGATGTAAATGAGGTTCGTCCCGCCGCCGACGATGGCCGTTCCGCCCGTGTAGGTGTTCTCGCTGGCCATCGTGATGGGGGCGCTGTTCCCTTCGCCAGAGTTCAGGGTGAGTTTGCCTTCCCCGGAAATGCCGCCCGTCACGCCCAGACCGCCCTGGCTGGCGACGTAGCCCGCGCGCAGGGAGCCGCCCTTGGAGGTCACGACCACCGGCTGGTAAATGCCCAGGCCACGGTTGACGTTCATGAGCAGACCGTTATCGAGTGTCACGTCGCCGGCGCCGAGGCCCGCGGCCGTTGTGGAGTAGTTCGTACTCATGTTTTGAATGAGGACGCCGCCGGTTGCGGTACTCGTGCACGAAAGGGTCGATTTCGTGTTCAGAACGACCTGGATGTTCCCGGTAAGAGTGCCTGACAGAGTCGCGCCGTCCATGGTGATCACGGCGGGCGCGTCCGTGCTGGAGCTGGTGATCGTGCCCGAGTTGGCCAGGCGGGTACCGGAGATCGCGGTGTTCGTCAGGTCGAGGACTTTGCCGGAATTGATCGTCACTGTGCCGGTTCCCAGCGCGCCGGTCGCCGTGACTTTCAGGTAGTGGTTCACCACCGTGTTCGTGTAGTCATTGTTCGGGTTGCTCAGAACGACCCACGACGCGTTGTCGCCTACGTTGGAGTCCGTCACGATGTTCAGCGTGTCGGCCAGACCATCCGAGATTTTTCCGGTGATGATCAGCTGCTGCTTTCCCCAGCCGGGATGCAGACCGCCCGAGGCGCTGTTGTCGATGCGTATGTTGGCTGCGACCGTTCTGGTCACGTCACGGTTGCGCAGGTCACCGCCGTTGAGGCTGATCGTCATTTTGTCGTTGGTTATGTCTCCTGCGACGTAGAAGAGTTTCGTGTCGATTTGAAGCGTTCCTTCGAAATCGTTGAAATTCGTGATGTTGGCGGCCGAGAAGGTATAATCGGCCTCGGTGTTCGCGTATTCCACCGTCCCTTTTCCGGCGAATTTGTTGTCAAAGGCGTAGGCGTTGGAAATCTTCAGCGTGGCGCCTTCGTCGATCGTCACGGTATTGCCCGACCCGGCGGGGCGACCGTTCCCGGTCAGCTCGACGGTCCCGTTGGAGATTTGGAGGGATAATTGGGAGTTTGCGCCGGTGAACGTTTGCGTTCCGGTGCCGATCTTGACGATTGCCGCGTTAGCCTGGATCGTGCCGTCGAACGTGCCGGAGCCGTCCCCGTTTCCGATGTACATCGGGCCGCGCGGGGTGCGAGTCCCGGGGGTGACCGTCCCGGAGCCGGTCAGGGCGTTGACGTAAACCGAGGCGCCGTCCCAAAGGTCGAGCGTCGCGCCTTCCGCCAGGTTCAGGTCGGCCTGGTTCTGGTCCCAGTGCTGGAATCCCCAGTGCCCGTTGATCAGTTTGCCGGCCGCGACGTTGATCTGGGAGCCTTTCGAGAGTGCGAACGTGATGGAGCTTAACGTGCTGTCGCCGCCGGTGTAGGTCGCCACGTCGGCGCCGCCCTGAACCGTGATGACGCCCAAACCGTTGAACGTCACGTTGCCGTCTTTCAGTGCGATGCAGTTGCTCTCGTTAGGATTTTCCTGCGGCGTCGTCATGTTGAACGTGATGTTTCCCGTGTCCCCCTCAACCGCGGAATCGCCGAGCGTGAAGACCATCGTGCTGTTCGTCGCCGGGGTGCAGTCCTGGAAGGTCAGCGTACTGCCGCCGGTGATGATCAGATTGTTCCCATCGTAGGTCGTTTTGTCGTACTCCGTGTCCGTGTTGATCGTAATATCAGCGGCAAAGGCCGGGACGGTCAGGAGCATTACAGCAAAAAGCAGGGTGAAACGTTTCATTTTCTCACGTGGTGTTTAATAAAATGGAAATGAAGGCCGAAGTTTCGCGGGACAGGCGGAAGTGAATTTTCGCCGGATCCCCGAAAAATCCCCAATGGTTCAAAACTCTCATCTACTAATTATATACGGGCGGGACGAGATTTCAACTTAAAAAAAGACAAAAATTTGAAAAAAAGTCAAAAATTTAACAAAAGATTTAATCAAAAGGACGGGCCAGTGAAACTTTTTCATCGATTTGAAGCCGAAAACCTTTTTCCCTCTCCTTGACTTTCCGGGGGGATTGGGTTAAAATCAAGAAAAAATCCCACCCCTCCATTACAAAAGAAAGGTTCTGACCCATGAAAACTCTGACTCTCCCGTTTTTCTCCCTTCTGAGCGTTTTTCTGACCGCCGGGCTCGCGCTGGCCGGCGAGTATTCTCCGACGTCCACCGACGTGCCGATCCCTCAGGCGGCTCTGAGCGAGTCCAACTGGACGGTGGCCCAAGGGGCTGAAGCAAACGCGAAGATGGAATTCCTCCCCAACGGCGAGGGGGAGTACACGAAACCGTGCATCCACGTGACGGCCGCCGGCGAAAATCCCCTCAACGTGGTTTGCAGCCAGCGGATCCCTGCCGCGGAAAAGGGGAAAGTGATGCTTTTCAAGGCCTGGATGCGCTTCGCAGACGGCATTGGCCGCCTGAGTGTCTCCGCGTTCAAGGACGGGAAATGGGTCAGGATCTCCAACTGGGGCTGCGGGAACGGAATGTCCTATGAAAGCGCCGTTTGGAGCCAGTTCATCCTGAAGATCCCGTCGGACGGCTCGTTTGATGAGGTCCGGCTCGAGTACTACGCGAGGCCCGTCACGCCCCAACTGCTGGAGCACATGAGCGACGTCAAAGGGGAGCCGCTCCCCGAGGAGCGCGCAAAGCTGGTGACCAACCGCCTGGATTTCTACGCGGGCGAACCGACGCTGGAAGTCGGCGAGGCGCTGGACCCGGCCAGCCAGCCGAAGGTGGAGGGGTACTTCACCCGGCGGGTCGACGAGAAAATGACGCGCGAGCTGATCGCCCTGCCGCAGGCCAAAGAAAAGGAGGGGTGGTATTTGACGTGGCGCCTCTTCAAAACGGACGCGAAAGACGCCGGGTTCGACCTCTTCCGCCGGGAAAAAGCGGTCGACGGGCAAAACGCGGGCGAGTGGGTGAAACTCAACGCGGAGCCGCTGACGAAAACCACTGATTTTCAGGATCTGACCGCGAAAAAGGACGGGGCTTACGAGTGGAAACTGGTCGAGCAGGACGGGACGGAAACCCTCGCGAGAGTGGGGGATTTCGACCACGGGCTTTCGATCAAGCTGCGCGACCCGGAGGCGAAAGTCACGCAGTTGGCCATCGCGGACCTCGATGGTGACGGGCGGTACGACTACGTTTTCCTCTTCAATAAATCGGGCTGGGTCGATCCGTATTACTACTACTGGCGGCCGAACGATGGGTCGCTGCGCCTCGAGGCGTACCGGTCGAATGGCGAGTTCCTCTGGAGCCGCGAGCTTGGGCCCGGGATCGAAAATGGCGTCTGGTATTCGCCCTTCATCTGCGCGGACCTGGACGGTGACGGAAAAGCCGAAGTGGCCGTGAAGACCGCCGACGATCGTTTCGTCACGGGGAAACTTCAGAAAAGCGCCACCGGGCGCGTGGACTGCGGGAAAGAGTACGTGGCCGTCTGGGACGGAATGACCGGCGAGGAACTCGCCCGCGCGGACTGGCCGAGCCGGGGGGGCCTGACGTATAATTACTACTGCCGAAACATGCTCTCGGTGGCGTATCTGGACGGCAAAACGCCGATCCTGCTCGCCCTGCGCGGGACGTACTCCCTGCAAACCATGTTCGGGTGGCAGTTCCGGGAAAAGACGCTCGAGCGGAAATTCATCTGGACCAACGCGTTCGAGCCGTACGAGACTTGGGGCCGGGGCGCGCACACCCTGCACAGTACGGACGTGGACGGCGACGGGCGGGACGAGATCGCGGTCGGAACGTTCATCCTCGACGATACCGGCGCGACGCTTTGGGCCAAAGGCCTGCACCACCCGGACCACCTCTACATCGGCGAGATCCAGCCGGACCACCCGGGGATGGAGGTCTATTGGGGCGTTGAAGGGCAGGTCGACGGCGGCGGAATGGGCGTTCTGGACGCGAAAACCGGCGAGTGGCTCTGGAAGTTCAACGAGACCACGTACCACATTCACGCGCAGGGGCTTTGCGCCGACATCGACCCGAATTACCCCGGCTGCGAGTGCTACGGCGGCGAGGAGAAAAACCAGCACTCGTTCTTCCGCTACTTGTGGAGCGCAGACGGCAAGCTCCTCCAGAAGGCGGTCAGCCCAGCCAAACTCCGGGAAACCAAACCCAATTTGAACGTGGACCGCGATTTCAGCCGGCACGATATTGGGGGCTGGGACCTCGGCTACCCGACCGCCTACTGGGACGCCGACCCGCAGAAAGAGATCATCATGAACCACTTCGGGAAGCCGTATTCCTACGGCCGCGACGAGTTCTGCGAGCCGTATTTCCGGTTCAACGCGGGATCCCTCGTGAAGGTCTGCGACGTGGTGGGCGACTGGCGAGAGGAGCTTTTCGTGGCCGCGCCGGGTGAGCTGCGCATCTACACGACGAAGATCCCGGCCGAGACCCGCCGACCGACGCTCATGCAGGACCGGAACTACCGTGCGAGTATCACCGAGGCGTCGATGGGTTACGGCCAGTCGCCGCTTCTGGGCGAGGGGCTTTAAAGTCTTAAAAAAGAGTGAAAATGGCGTGGCCTGGAGTTCACGCCCGGCCATTTCAGGAGCGCAGATTTGACGGATGATTGCGGATCCAAGCGGATTTTAAATATTCCAAAATCATTTTTAAGCCGCAAAGAACGCAAAGGACGCAAAGAGGATAAAAATGAGGTTTGAGAGTGATTTCCGTGTGCCGAGTGTTGATCGGCAACAAGAAAAACTCTTTGCGTCCTTTGCGTTCTTTGCGGCTTAAAAACCCCATTGGCGCGCCTCTTTCAGATCTCACGCGGAGCTGCGGAGCCGCGGAGTTTTATTTCTTGGGATGGTTGAGAATTCGCACCTCCCCATTCTCTAATTCTCCGCGTCTCCGTATCTCCGCGTGAGATTTGAAAGAGGCCGAAAGGGGGTCGGTACGCACTTCCCGGATGAACCTTTTTCTTTCTTTAAAATTTCTTTACGGCTTTTTCACGCTCAGCCGGTACTCGCCGGGGTAGATCCGCCAGATGACGTCGCGGACCTTTTGCGGGGTGGGGGTCGAATTGAAGACCGGCTCGATCGCGGTGATCTGCCCCACGCCGGGCTTCAGCTCGAATTCGACCGGGACCGCCGAAAGACGCGAGACCACCGGAATGTTATTAATGTTCATGTAGCGGTTCGCCATGTGCCGGAACGTTTTCGCACCGGACGGGTCGTTCACGTACGACTGGTTCGGGAAGAGCGTCAGGCTCCATTCGGTTTCCACTTTGGGATCTTTTTGAAGGAAGTACGCCCCGGTTCCCGTGGAGGACGCGGCGCAGGACGCTCCCCGGCCGGAAATGACGGTCAGGCGGGCGAGCGCCTCGGCGGGGATCTCCCGGTTGGTCGAGGCGGCGTAGCGGAAAATGCCGCGCTTCGCGTTCAGGAAATCGACGTTTTTGTCGGCGCGCGTGATGGCGAAATTCGGCCCGGTCCACGCTTCCGACTCCCATTTCAGATCGCCGAGCGGAATTTCCGAGCGGAAAATCTCCCCCGCGGCGGCGAAAGCGGCGGCTTTGTTCGGCGTGTGCTCCAGGCTGAGGTAGTGGATGAGCCAGCCCGGGGAATACTCCGCGACGGCCGACGGCGTGTAGGTGAAAAAGGCCGCCATTTGAACGTCCGCCCGGTTAAAATCGGCCGCAAACGCGCCCAGGACGTAGCCGTCCAGCGAGCTGCTCGCGCCGTACTCGTAGATGATTTTTCCCATCCCGGCCGGCTGGTGGGTGGAGCGGTGCGAGGCGAGCCACGATTTCGCCTGGTCGAGGAAATTCGCCCAGTCCGTGTTTCCGCCGTCGAATTTCCCGACGGCGTTCCAGTACGCGACCCAGTTCACGGCCTGGACCCCGCCGCTTCGCAGGGCCTGCTCGATCTCCGGCGTGCCGACGTCGTAGAAAATGTGCGTCTTCAGGACCTTCTTCGGGAAGAATTCATCCACGATCGGCCAGAGCGCCTGAAAATAGCGCGTCAGGATCTCGCCCCGGACCTGCGCCAGCTCCTGCCCGGCGTACTCCTTGAGGTAGTTCGGCGCCGGCTCGTCCCGGAACAGTTCGGCCCCCATTTTCGGCCGCTGGCCGTTCAGACGGCTTGCCGGGAGGTACTGCGGTTCGTTCGTCAGCTCGATCGCCACGATGTTCGGGTAGTCGCACAGCCGCCGGCCGCTAAAGGCGTTTTTGTGGCCGAAAAGCTCGCGCAGGTAGCGTTTCTGGCACTCGATCGCTTCCGGGTGCCACAAAATGGCGTCTTTGGCGAAGTAGTTGCTGAACCCGAAATTGGCCTGCTGGCTCAGGTCCCAGTAGGCGTAGCCCTCCTGCATCCGGACCTCGTTTTCCACGGTGTTCCACCACACGGTCGGCGTGAGCATGAGGAAGATCCCGTTTTGGAACGCGCTCTCGACGAGGTAGTCAAAAACGCGCAGGTGCTCGTTGGAGATCAGATGGCCGCGGGCGTCGGTGATCTCCCGGTCGTAGAGGTGGACCCGGATGAAATCGACGCCCATGAGCCGAAAGTGCGCCATGTCGCGGTCGATGCAGGCCGTGTGCGGGACTCCGGACTGCTGAATGTTCACGAAATTGTGATTGAACGGCACGAGGTAGTTCACGCCCCAGAGCTTGACCTTCTGCCCTTCCGCGTCGCGAATGGTGCCGTTTTCATCGACCGAAAACGGAGGCTGGAAGGGAAAATCCCCCGCGAAGGTGAATGAGGTGAAAAGGAAAAAAACGAGAAAAAGGAAGTGCTTCATGGGTGGGGGCTTTATAAAATTTGATGATTTAAAAGGGTGACACTTGGGCGCGTCGTCATTTGGAGTGCGGCAATACAGAAGCCGAAGGCTTCATTTGCCGCTTTCACTTAGCGGCCGAAAAACAGGGCCGTGAAAAACGGTTTTTCTCGTGGGAAACGCCCTGCGCGCTTCCGCGGCAAACGCCTCTTCGAGGCGGTATTGCCGCAAGGGAAAGCGATGAATGTCGCTTGCGCGACTGTATCATCGCACTCCAAATCAACGCACTTCGTCCAGCTTCACAAACCGCCGCTCCTCCGCTGCGATCAGGGCCGCTTCCAGAATGCGCTGGGTCTGGTACGCGTCCTCGAAAGTTGCCAGCGGGATGAGCGGCTCCTGGCCGTTCGCCACGCGAAGGACGTCGTACGCCATGTTCGTGAACGTGTGCTCATAGCCGATCAAATGTCCGTCCGGCCACCAGTTTTTCACGTACGGATGGTCCGCGCCGTGGGTGCAGAGGATCGTCGTCCAGCCCTGAACGCCCGAGGGGACGCGAGCGTCGTAGTACTGCAGCTCGTTCGCCCGGTCGAAGCAGAATTTCAACGAGCCTTTCGTCCCGTTGATCTCGAACCCGTGCGTGTTTTTGTTCCCGGTCGCGCGGCGGGTCGCTTCGAAACTTCCCACCGCCCCGTTCGTGAATCTGGCGAGGTAAAGGACCGCGTCATCGACCGTCACATCGTCCCAGATCTCCTCGTCGGCCTGGCACTCGGCGATGGTCATGCGGCTCGTGCCGGTCTTCATCACGCGGCGCTTTTTGATGAACGTTTTGCTGACGGCGCCGCAGATCTCCTCGACTTCGACGCCCGCTACAAAGCGCGCCATGTCGGTGATGTGGGCGTTCAAATCGCCGTGGGCCCCGCTTCCGGCCAGTTCCTTCTTGAAGCGCCACCGCATCGGGATCGTTTCATCGGCCCAGCCCTGAAGGTACGACGCGCGGACGTGCAGGATCTCGCCCAGTTCGCCGGCCTTCACGAGCTGGTGAGCGTAGGCGACCGCCGGGACGCGCCGGTAGATGTACCACACGAAAGCCGGGACGTTATTCCTGCGGGCCGCCTCGGCCATTTCCCGGGCGTCGTCGAGCGTCGCGGCGATCGGCTTCTCGCAGCAGCAGATCTTCCCGGCGTCCAGAGCGGCTTTGGCCGGCGGAGCGTGCATGAAGTTCGGCGTCACGATATCGACCAGGCCGATCTCGGGAGACCGGACCGTTTCTTCCCAGTTGGTCGAGGCGTTGGCCCAGCCCCATTTTTTCGCGAAGATCTCGGGCTTTTCGGCCTCCATCCCGTACACGGTGTGCATGACCGGCACGACTTCCGGGTCGAAGAATTTGCAGACCTGGCTCCAGGCGTTGGAATGGGACCGGCCCATAAAGCCCTGGCCGATCATGGCGACGTTAATATTTTTCTGAGTCATGGCAGATTCCTGATTTTTGAGGGTTAAAAACTGAAAATCGGTCCCCTTAATATAGCACCGGCGGAACGCTTTGTCAAGCGGCGGGAGAAAATTTCCGGCTTTTTTAAAAGATTTGAAGTTTTTCAAACGGTTTTCCCCCGGGAGGGCTTTTAAGGATCGAAGATTTGTGGTAAAATGACCATCAGTCAAAGGCCCCCTCCTCGAGGGGGCTGGCTCGCGAAGCGAGACTAGGGGAGTTTGGTGGCGTGCCGCACGACTCCCCCCGGCCCTTCGGGCCACCCCCCTCTGTGAGGGGGGCTTTAAAACGCCGCTTTCCCTTCCGGTTTTTTTGAGGACCAAATTCCATGAACATCGCACAGAAAACGCTTTTCGACCGTCCAAGCCACACCAAAATCGTCGCGACGCTGGGGCCCGCCTCCAATTACGACGAAATGCTCCAGAAGCTCATCTACGCGGGAGTCGATGTTTTTCGGATCAATGCCGCTCACGGGACCATTGACGATTTCGAGGTCACGGTCGCGAATGTGCGGGCGGCCTCGGAAGCCACCGGGATGCCGGTCGGGATACTGATGGATCTGGGCGGACCGAAGATCCGTTTGGGCGCTCTGCCGAACGACGAGCTGGACCTCCCGAAAGGTGGTTTCCTTGCGTTCATCTCGCCGGAATTTAATGTGAAACGCTCGAAAGCGCCGGAGATCGACGGGATCCCGCTCCTGACGTGCACGTACGAGCCGCTGGTCAACGAACTGCGCGTTGGGGACCGGATCGTGCTGGCGGATGGGACCGTGGAACTGCGCGTTTCGGAAGTCGCCGCGAAGGAAAATCAGTGGGCGAAATGCGAAATTCTGGAAGGCGGGACCGTTCGAAGCCGCCAGGGCGTGAACCTCCCCGGCGTGAAGCTCAGCATCCCGGCGATGCTCGACGTGGACCGTGAAAACGCGGCATGGGCCGCCCGGAACGGGGTCGATTTCCTAGGTCTGAGTTTCGTGCGTCACGCGTTTGAAGTCGAGGAACTGAAGCAAATCATCGCGGAAAACGGCGGCACGACGCGCGTCGTGGCGAAAATCGAAAAGCCGGAGGCGGTCGAAAACCTCGAGAGCATCGTCGAGGCGGCGGACGCGGTGATGGTGGCCCGCGGCGACCTCGGCGTGGAAACAGACATCGCGCGGATGCCGGTCCTGCAGAAAGAGATCATCGAGCTCTGCCACGAGATGCGCCGGCCGGTGATCGTCGCCACGCAGATGCTCGAGTCGATGACGCACAGCAATCTCCCGACCCGGGCGGAGGTGACAGACGTCGCGAATGCGATCCTCGACGGGGCGGACGCGGTGATGCTCTCCGGCGAAAGCGCGGTGGGGGATTACCCGGTCGAAACGGTCGAAATGATGCACCGGATCGCGCTCGGAGCCGAGGATTCGGTCGATTCGGAAACGTACCACTTCATCCCGGAAGACTCGCCGTTCGGGCTGGTTCTGGAATCCATCTCGCAGAACGCGTGCGACCTGGCGGAACAGATCGGGGCCAAGTACCTCGTCACTGCGACGGAATCGGGCGCAAGCGCACAGTGCCTCTCGGCCAATCGGTGCCCGACGCGGATCCTGGCGCTGACGCACTCGGAGGATACGCTGCGGAAACTTTGCCTCGACTGGGGGGTGATCCCGCTCATGATCCCGGGGATGGAGCGCACGACGCAGGAGATCATGCTTTACGCCCTGAAACTGCTCCGGAGTGAAGATCTGGTGCAGAAGGGCGACCGGCTGATCCTCGTCACGGACGCGACCGTCGAAACGACTTACAGCGCCATCGCGGTTTACGTCGTGGACTGATTTTTTAAATGCGGAATTCGAAATGCGGAATTCGAAATGCGGGGGCGATGTTTCGGGCGTCGTCCCTGAATACTACTCTTTTCTGTTTTGTCTATTTTGACTTCTTGTTCCTGTTTTTTTAAATTTTTTCACTTTTTTTGTTTTTTCCCGCCTGCTTTTAAAGTTTCGGCGTATAATATATTGTGTATTTGTATCCAAGGGATCAGTATAAACCGACCCAGCGAGTAAGCCTTTTTCGTTTATCAATCGAGGCCTCCAAATGAAATCATTCGTTAAAAATCGTGCCGTCCTGTTCACTCGTATTTTAGCAAGCGGGCGGGTTTTCATTTGTATTCTTTCGTGCTTATTGGGCGTCAGTGTTTACGCTCAAGATACGGTATTTCGGTATGCCGACGGTGCGACGGAGTCTAACGCTTCCGGCACAGACATCAATACGGTTCAAAAGGCAGACGGAGCCGCTTTAGGCGACGTGCTGAAGCTTTCGGGTACAGCCTCGCAAAATTCGGGCCTGGATATCCGAGGCGCGTATTTGAACTTTACAATTCAGTCGGATACACCTGGCACCATACGAACGATCAAGAAAACCGCAGGCAGCGGCCGTTTTTACAACTATAACGAAGCCAGCGGAAATGCTTCAATTACGCTCAAAGATTTGTCCATCCAGGGCTCTGACAGCGTCATTACAAACGCGATCGGTCTTTTCTATCACAGCACTACGCCTGGTGCTACAGTCGACTTGACAATCGACAACGTCTCGTTTTCCAGTTTTAAAAACGGCAATTACAAAGGTGGTGTAATATCGATGGAAAAGGACGGAAACGTTCTGAATATTTCATCTACTAATAGCCTTGTTTTTGACAGTAACCTGACGAATGCCGCTTACGGTGGCGCCATAGCGATGGACAACACCGGAACTCTAACCATAACTGGCGATACGATCGAGTTTAACAACAACTACGCTAAAACGTATGGCGGCGCGATCCACGGCGCAAACACCACGATTACCGGCAAAGTAATTGAATTTACAGATAACACGGCTAACGAGGAATATGGCGGCGCCCTCAACATTTATAGCGGAATGTTGACGGTCACCGGTACGGGCGAGAATCCAACGATTAAATTCAGCGGCAACACAGCGGGAAAGGTCGGCGGCGCGATTCGAGGAAAATCCGCTTTTTCAAACGGCGCGTTTACCTTTTCCAATAACACCGCTGGCACCGACGGCGGCGCGATTTACAGCGAGACTGGTGTAACCTTTTCCGGCGACAACACGTCTGCTGTGTTTACAGGAAATACCGCTTCCGGAACTGGCAACGACCTGTATATCAACGGCGCTTCCGGGTTAAGCTTCACCGGCAGCGGAACCTACTCTTTTGACGGAGGTATTTATCTCAATAACACCGGCGCGACCACGGTCATTGACCAGGCGCAGGTCACGATTGCCGGACGGGCAGACGATACGACCAACAATTACCAGCTTTGGAACGTTACGATCTCCAATGGCGGCAAACTGACGGCGAATATGGATCAAATCAATTCTCTTGCCGGAACGTTTAACCTTGGAACCACCGGTTCCGAGGGTGCTCTGGAACTGAACGTTACTGAAGGCACCCAAACGTTTGCCAATGTGATTTCCGGAGCCGGCGGTTTGACCAAGACCGGTGCGGGAACGCTGGAGCTCACCGCCGCCAACACGTTCACCGGCAAAACGACCGTTTCCGGCGGAACGCTGAAGCTCAGCGGCAGCGGGAAACTGGCGTCTTCGACCATTGACGTCGCATCCGGCACGACGCTGTTGTATGACAATACCGTTCCGCATAATACCGCTCCGCTGACGATCAACGTCACCGGAGGTACGCTGGAATTTTACAACACGACCGTTACTGATACACATACAGCTAACAACGGCATTTGCTCTGGAGTTGCCGGGCAGGACGTTACCATCAACGGGACAGGCGCCACGCTGCTGATCGACGGCGGAGGAACGGTTTCCGCCATTGCCGGCTCTGGCAAATCGACGGTTACGTTTGCATTGGATTCCAACTCTGTTTTTCATGTTCAAAACGGCTATTTTATCAACGGAGGTTACGCGACTCAGGACTGGACTAACAACCAGGCCGAACTTCGCATTGGAGCGAACGGCAAAGTCGAATGTTGGGACGGCGCCAAGATGCAATTCGGCGGTTTGTCGGGCGAAGCGGGCGCGCAGCTTGTCAATATTAAATCCGGAAAAGGCATGTCTATCGGCAACGGCGTTACAGCCAACCAGTCCTATACGTATAACGGGATCATCTCCCTCAACGGAAAAAACATTGATTTCAACGGCGCTGGCAAGCAAACTCTCAACGGCGATATTACCGCTGTTAATATGTACAACAAAGCCGGTACGCTGATTTTGGGAACTGCCGGTAATGATTTGAAAATCAATTCGGGAGTTCTCATTAAAGCCGACGGCGGCGCCGTTCAAGTTGACGGCAATCTTATCGTGGAATCCGGAACCTTTTATCCAGGCGGAACCTGGTCGACGGGAACTGGAACGGTAACGGTTAAAAGCGGCGCTGTAATGAGAGTCGGAGGAACGTTTGGTCCTACAATCGGCGTCAAGCTTGACGGTGGTCAGCTCTTTAACGATGGCGACCACGACGGGAAAACCGCAACGGTTTCTTCTCCCATTACAGTTCTTTCAGCCAGCGAGCTGAAATGCGGATGGGAGGGGTCGCTAAATCTCACCGGAGGAATTAGCGGTTCCGGCAATTTAACAGTCGTTAACGATAGCGGTATAACGTACTTTAAAGGAACTGGATCTGACAATTATACTGGATCGCTAACGATTATCGGTAACGTCCGCATTGGCGATACGAACACTTCTGCCGTCGATGCCGCTACTTATATTGGTAAAGGCGAAATTATCCTCCAGAGTGCTTCCACCACCCAAGGCGTTTTCATGAATAATGACTGCCATTTGACCTTTGCAAACAACCTGAAGCTGGCTGGGGATTCCTATCTGCAAACGGGCTGGAGCAAGAATATGACCTTTACCGGCAACATTACAGGCTCCGGCAGATTTGAAGTATTAAATGATTCCGGCTGGATCATCGTGGGAACTAAATGCACGGACGGTTCGTTTACTGGCGACGTTCAGACCGACTATAAAGACAGTACCCACTACGGGCAGCTGCGTTTGGCTGCGGATCAGCCCTTTGGCGCCAACGCTGGTACTGCTTACATTTACGGAAAGCTGGATATGAACGGATTCAGCCAAACCTTCAAGGGTCTGTCTAACGATGGCGATAAACAACCCGTTTTCAATAATTCAACCACGCTTTCGACTTTAACGCTTGACACCACGGATAAGGATTTGACATTCAAGAGTTCTATTAATGGCAACATCGCCTTGGTCATAAAAGGAACCGGAACGCAGACGTTAAGCAAAGCTGTTGAATACACCGGCTCGACCACGATCGAATCGGGCACGCTGGCTCTGACAGCGACCAGCGGCACCAATAAACTGTACAACCTTTCCGGCGCGGGAAATCTCGATTACGGGTCCTCTCCTCTGGAGTTGTTCAACACTGCCGATACCGAATTTTCAGGGAAACTCTCCGGTTCCGGAAAATTAACGTTCCAAAACGGTTCCGGCTGGATTGAATTGGGGCAGACTGCCGACGAAACATTCACCGGAAACGTTCAAATTAACTATGCCAACAGCAATTCGCAGGGCCGGGTCAGACTGGGCGCCGATAACGCCTTGGGAACCGCAAATCGGGCATTCATCTACGGAACGATAGACATGAACGGATATGACCAGTCCTTCGCTGGTCTGTCTAACGATGGCAATAAGGGACAGATCTTTAATGATACCGACACGCTGTCAACGTTAACGATCGACAACATATCCGAGGATTTGAAGTTCCAGAGTTCCATCAGCGGCAACGTTGCTCTGGTTTTGACCGGAACTGAAAATGGAAAGCTGACGTTGGCCAAAGCGCCTGAATACACCGGCTCGACGACGGTTCAGGCGGGAACGCTGGCGCTTTCCCAGGGCGGAACGCTTTACAATCTTTCCGGCGGAAGCGCCGACTCGGTTGCGGCAATCGACTCGACCGGCAAGAATCTGGAGCTCGTCAATACCGAAAATACCAAATTCATCGGTTCGATCGCGGCCGCGGCGATCACGAAGACCGGCGAAGGCACGCTGAAGGTGAACGGGGCGATCACGGTCTCGAGCCTGACCGTCACGGGCGGGGAATTCGACCTGCTGGGCAGCTCCACGGGCGGACTGACGATCAGCAACGCGGTCTTCTCGCCGGGCAACTCGGTCGGTTCAGCGGAAGTCGGCGGGGACTTTACGCTTACGAACGGCGCGTCGGTCGTCATGGAGATCGGCGGCAAGACTCCCGACAAGAACGATTCGCTCGTCGCCTCGGGGGAACTGCAATTAAATGACGGCAAGATCTACCTGACCTTTGCGGACGCCTGCGAACTGCAGCCCGGTGAGCAGTTTACCGCGGTCTTCTCGGGCAGCAACAGCGCCTCGATCAAGGACAATTTCATCAGTGATCACGTCGTTTCGTACTACTTCACCGACCTGGCATACGTGCCGTATGGTGACGGGTACGCCATCACCGGCATCGCCGACTCGAATGCCTTGCCGGAACCGTCGGCGTGGCTCCTGCTTCTGCTCGGCACGTTTGGGCTGATGTACTGGCGGAAAAAATAAAAATACAGGGACGACGTTTGGAGGGTCGTCTCAAATTCGCAATTCATAATTCATCATTCATAATTCATCATTAGAAATGAAGCGCGCATTTACCCTCGTGGAGCTTTTGGTCGTCATCGCCATCATTGGGATGCTGGTCGGTCTGCTTTTGCCAGCGGTCCAGCAGGCTCGTGAGGCGGCGCGGCGCATGCAGTGTAACAACAATTTGAAGCAGATGGGACTGGCATCGCTGAACCACGAAAGCACGTCAAAGATGTACCCGAGCGGCGGGTGGTACTGGAACTGGGCCGGCGATCCGGACGCGGGGTTCGGAAAGAATCAGATGGGCGGCTGGACCTACTCGCTCCTTGCGTTTATGGAACAGAACGCGATGTACCAGCTCGGCGCGGACGGGGACCCGGGAACGGAGACTGCCACACAGAAAGAAGGGGCGTGCACCCGCGGCAGTACGCCTCTGGCGGTTTATCACTGCCCGTCCCGGCGTGCTCCCAAAGCCTACCCGGCAGGAACGGGCGTAACGAACTCGAACGTCGTCGCAAACGGCGCGAAGAGTGACTACGGCTGCAACTGTGCGGACACGTACTCGGCCGTGAATCCCGGCTCGTACAGCGCGTCGAAGACGTACAGCTGGCCGACCCCGACGTCGAAGGGGGTCATTTTCGGCCGCAGCGAGGTCACCATCGGCGAGATCCGGGACGGAACGTCCAACACGATGCTCATCGGCGAGAAGTACCTCGCGCCGGAGTATTACGAAACCGGAACGTCCAACTCGGATAATGAGCCGATCTACACCGGGGCGGACTGGGACACGTACCGGCTTGCCAACTCGTCCACCATGCCGTATCAGGACCGGAGTGGCTATTTGGCCTCAAGCAATAATTTCGGAAGCGTGCACGCCGGCGGGTTTGGCGTGGTGCTTTGTGACGGCTCGGTCCAGTCCATTTCCTACAGCATCGACGCGGAAACCTTTACGTACTTCGCCCAGCGCAATGACGGGAAGGTTTTCACGCTTCAACAGTAAATCGTAACGTAACGGAGCCGGGCTTCCGGGGATGAAGCTCAACGCCGTCTTTAATTCATAAATCATCATTCACAATTCATAATTAAAAATGAAGCGCGCATTTACCCTGGTTGAACTTTTGGTCGTGATCGCAATCATCGGAATGTTGGTTGGTCTGCTTTTGCCGGCGGTCCAGCAGGCTCGTGAGGCGGCGCGGCGCATGCAGTGTAACAACAATTTGAAGCAGATGGGCCTCGCTGCTCTGAACCATGAAAGCCAGACACGCTTCTATCCGAGCGGCGGCTGGTACTGGAACTGGGCCGGCGACGCCGACGCGGGTTTCGGAAAGAACCAGGTAGGGGGCTGGACCTACTCGCTTTTGCCGTTTATGGAGCAGAACGCTCTGTACCAGCTCGGCGCGGACGGGGACCCGGGGACGGAATCCGCCACCCAGAAAGAAGGGGCATGCACACGCGGCAGTACGCCGCTTTCGGTTTTCTTCTGCCCCTCCCGGCGTGCCTGCAAAGCGTACCCGGCAGGAACGGGCGTGACCAACTCGAACAAAGTCGATAATGGGGGGAAAAGCGACTACGGCTGCAACAGTGCGGACACACATTCGGGCGTGAATCCCGGCTCGTTCAGCGCGTCGAAGACGTACAACTGGCCGACCCCGACGTCCAAGGGGGTCATTTTCGGCCGCAGCGAGGTCACCATCGGCGAGGTCCGGGACGGAACGTCCAACACGATGCTCATCGGTGAGAAGTACCTCATGATCGAGAACTACGAAAACGGCGGCGGCTCGGACAATGAGCCGATCTTTACCGGGGCGGACGTGGACACGTATCGGTACGCCACCGCGTCTTACATGCCGTACCAGGACCGGAACAATTACCTCTCGACGAGCTACAATTTCGGAAGCACTCACGCCGGCGCGTTGGGAACGGTGCTTTGCGACGGTTCAGTCCAGTCCATTTCGTACAGCATCGACGCCGAGACGTGGACGTACTTTGGGCAGCGCAACGACGGGAAAGTTTTCACGCTCCAGTAGTGATCCGCGGCCTGACGGGGGTCTTGCGAAAAAAATTTTTTGAGGTATAATAGTCTGAAATTTTGCTTCCTCGGGAATAGAATGTAATGTTTCATTGGAACCTGAAATCAGACGATTTGCCTCAATCGCTCCGGCATTGTGCCGCGACGATCGGGAATTTTGACGGCGTGCACCTTGGTCACGCGGAAATTCTGCGCCGGCTGAAAAGCTTTGGCCTGCCGACCGTCGTGTTCACGTTTGCCGAGCATCCGCGCCAGATCCTCCGTCCGGAAGAGGCCCCCGACCTCTTGACGGCGAACGAGCGCAAGGCGGAGCTGATCCGGGAGCAGGGGATCGACGAGGTCATCTTCTGCCCCACCGCGCGCATTCTGAACTGGCCGGCGGAAGCGTTCTTTCAGCGGGTCATCGTCGAGCTTCTGGACGCGAAAATTCTCGTGGAAGGGCCGAATTTCCGGTTCGGCTACGGCGGACGCGGAAATACTGATCTGCTTGCCGATCTGTGCGCCCAAACCGGGCGAAAGCTCGAAATCGTCGAAATTCTTCACGAGGCGGACGGCGTTTCGGTCTCCAGCTCGCGCATTCGGGACCTGATCTCGGAGGGGAAAATTCCGGAAGCAAACGCGCTTCTGACCGCACCCTACCGCCTGACCGGGACGGTGATCCACGGCGAGGCGCGCGGCCGGTCGATGGGCTTTCCGACGGCCAATCTGGGAAACATTCAAACGATCCTGCCGGCGTTTGGCGTTTACGCCTGCCGGGCGATACTGGCCGACGGACGCACCTGTCCCGCCGCGGTGAGCATCGGTCCGAACGTCACGTTTGGCGGGACGGACCCGAAGGTGGAAGTTTTTCTTTTGGACTTTCACGGCTCGATCTACGCGCAGACGCTTCATCTGGAATTCATCGCGCGCCTGCGTGACCTGGTGACGTTCCAGAGCCGGGAAGAACTGATGGCTCAAATCGAAAAAGACGTAGAAAAAACCCGAGAAATGCTCATGAACGATGAATCATGAACGGGCCAGGCCAATTCATAATTCATCATTCATAATTCATAATTACGCGAAGCGTCAGTCGTTTTTCTTCTCCCACTCGGCGATCTCACCTTCGTGCTGAAGCGTGAGCGAAATGTCGTCCAGGGCGTTCAGGAGGCAGTGCTTGCGGAACGCGTCCACCTCGAACGGGAGGCTCAGGCCGAACTCGTCGGTGACGAGCTGATTCTCAAGGTCCACGGTGAGTTTGTACCCCGGATGGGCGGCGGTGCGCTGGAAGAGGTCTTCGACGATCTCTTCGCTGAACCGGATCGGGAGCATGCCGTTTTTGAACGAATTATTGAAGAAAATGTCGGCAAAACTCGGCGCGATGAGGACTTTGAACCCGTAATCCGCCAACCCCCACGGAGCGTGTTCGCGGCTGGAGCCCGAGCCGAAATTACGGCGCGCGAGCAGGATCGTTCCTCCGCGGTACTGCGGTTTGTTCAGCTCGAAGTCAGGATTTTCGGAGCCGTCTTCGAGAAAGCGCCAGTCGAAGAAGACGAACTGCCCGAAGCCGGAGCGTTCGATCCGTTTGAGGAACTGCTTCGGCATGATCTGGTCTGTATCGACGTTGGAACGGTCCATCGGGATCACGAGTCCGGTATGGGTGGTGAATTTTTCCATCTTGAAACCTCATAAAACAGCAAGTTTGAAATAATTCCCTGTATTTTACCGCAGACGCGAAAAAATACCAGCCCCCCCGACGAAAAAAAGTACGCCAAATTCCTCACGGGAGAAAATCGGGCGTACTTTTATTTTTTGCCGTAGTAAGTAGAAGGAATGAAACCCCGTTTCCGCGACGCTCAAGCGCTCACCAGGCCCCGCGGATCAGGCGGATCAGGAGTTTCCCGAAACTTCCTTTTCTGAACTCAACGACCGTTCCACTTCAAACCTCAATTTAAACACGGATTTACACGAATTAAAAAGATTTCCACGGATTATAAAGAAAAAGGAGGAATTCTTTCCTTGAAAAATCCCTTTAATCCCTTTAATCCGTGGAAATCCGTGTTTAAATCGAAGTATGAACCACGCTGGGCTCACTCTTGTGGATGCGTTAGTCCTTCACGCGTTCGATGTACTCGCCGGTGCGAGTGTCGATGCGGATGCGGTCGCCTTCCTCGATGAAGTTCGGGACGATGAACTCGCCGCCGGTCTCGACGGTCGCGTACTTCGTGACGTTCGTTGCCGTGTTGCCGCGGACGGCCGGGTCGGCGTGCGTCACGGTCAGGATCACGTGGTTCGGAGGCGTGATCCCGATCGGGTTGTCGTTATAGAGCAGGACGTCGCACTTCATTTCTTCCTTCAGGTACTTCCAGTTTTCATCGACCAGTTCCGAGGAAAGTTCGTACTGCTCGTAGGTTTCCGTGCACATGAAGACGTACGCGTCGCCGTTGCGGTAGAGGTACTGCGCCTGGATCTCCGCGATGTCGGCCGACTCGATCGAGTCGCCGCTCTTCCACGTCCGTTCCAGAACCGTTCCGCGCAGGAGGTTGCGGAGTTTGCATTTGTAGAGCGCCTGGCCTTTGCCCGGTTTGACGAACTGGCACTCGATCATGATGAAGGGGTCGCCTTCGAGCTGGACTTTCAAACCTTTGCGAAAATCGCTGGTATTGTAACTGACCACGGTTTTGTTCCTTCCTGTTTGAAAATGAAATTTTTGCCGATAAAACTAAAATACGGATACGCCTCAAATTCCTCAAAAGGTCAAGCGAGGCAGGGGTGTAACGAACAACAAAGAACGAAGACGAATTATCACCCTAAAAACAGATTTTCACCATTATTCGTTATTCGTTATTCATTATTCATTTATTTTTTTATACTCCCATGAATCCAGACCCCGAAATCCTCATCGATCCGCAGCAGGCGGAAGAAGCCCGACGGGTGGAACTTGAAACCGGCTACCCGATGCTCGTGACGGAGCATTTCGCCCGATGCGCGCGGGAAGCCCGTGACGATTCGCTGGCGAGGCAGGTCGTGCCGGCGGAGGGGGAACTCGTGGAGAGTCTTTATTTTACCACAAATCCTCTAAAAGAGCAAGCCCCCGCGGCAAAAAATTTTTCACCGGTTTTTCTCCTGCAGAAATACCAGGCCCGCGCGCTGCTGCTGACCGCCAGCGAGTGTTTCGCGAACTGCCGCTTCTGCTTCCGCCGCCACTTGCGGGAACGATTCCCTTCTGAAAACCTGAAGCCGGAACATTACGCGGAGGCCCTTTTTCAGCTTGCGAACGACGCGTCGCTCACCGAGATCATCCTCTCGGGCGGCGAGCCGCTGACGCTTTCCGACGCGCTGTTTTTCTGGCTGCTGGACGAGTTCGGGAAGATCGGACACTTAACGAAGATCCGGGTTCACACCCGCGCGCCGATTTTTGAGCCGGGGAGAATTTCTGAAAAATTTTCAAAAAAATTACGGGATTTTTCCGAAAAATCGGGCAAGCCGCTCTATTTCGTGCTGCACGTGAACCACCCGGACGAGCTTTCGGCCGAGGCGCTGGCCGCGATCCATCGGCTTCATCGGGCGGGCGTGACACTTCTTCAGCAGGGGGTTCTTCTGCGTGGGGTGAACGACTCGGCGGACGTTCTGGCGGAGCTGTACGAAAAACTGACGGCAAACCACGTGATCCCGTACTACCTGCACCAGCTCGACCGGGTGAAAGGCGCGGCCCATTTTGAAGTTTCGGAGGAAAAAGGACGCGAAATCATCCAGACGCTGCGCGCCCGCCTTTCGGGCTTTGCCGTCCCGCGATACGTGCGGGAAATCCCGGGCGAGCCGGGAAAAACGCCGCTGGATTGATCCATTTTTAAGCCGCAAAGAACGCAAAGGACGCAAAGAAGATAAAAGTGAGAGTTGAACTCATCATTCTGATCTCACGTGGAGCAGCGGAGGCGCGGAGGATTAGAGACCGATTCAACATAAAAACTCCGCATCTCCGCGTGAGGTAAAAAATGAAAGAAGTCTTCGCTGTCATCTGAGCGGGCGGGTAGACACGTGACCTGGCGAGCCGGGAAAAACGCCGCTGGATTGAAGCACCCGAGGGAAAGAAGTTTGGTAAAATTACTCTTGACATAATAAGGTGGGGATGATAAACTGAATGAACTTGATAAAAACCGGCTCGTGAGGAGTTTGGTTTGCTTCCATCCGATTCTGATAAAAGGAGTTTCGCAATGAAAAAATGGATGTTCATTGTCCTAATGTCTTTCGTTTGTCTGGCTGGAGTGATGCAGATTTCCCAGGCCGAAGACTTTTCCGTCACCATCACGCCGGTTTATGGACCATACTGGAAGAGAACATTGCCTTGGACCACGGAAGAAAAAGTCCTAGTGCAGTATTCTTTTTCAGGATGGAATGATAATTCTGGAAAAACAAAGGCCTTTGAGGTTAAAATAAGTATCTTCTGTGAGGGGGAGCAAATATTCTCAAATACTGAGAATATTTCATTTAATGCTACTCCTGACAACCCAGGTTGCGCAACCGGTTGTATCCCCTATGGTCCTTTTAGAGCGGGAAATTATTGTTTACAAGTAATTGTTAATGATTTAAGCACCGGTAAAACTGTAACCAAAGAGATTTCTTTTGAGATTGAAGAAGAAAAGAATTTTCGCCTTCTTGGTCTTACATTTATAGACAATCAGTGGAAAAGCACCCACCTTCCCGTTTGTTTTGCGGGGCACCAGGTCGGTGTTATGTTTGCATTCTCAAGCGCAGTTCAGCTCGGGGATGTTGTGGAAATAACGATAACCGACAAAGAAAGCTCGTTGGTCCTCTCGTCTTTCAATGTAGTAAACGATCGTGGTATTCACGTCAAACCCTTTCGCCTGATTGAAACCGGCAAGCGAATCCTTCTCCTGAAAGCAGTGGACAAAACGAAAAATCTGGAAGTCGAGTACGAACTTCCGGTCATTGTCGTCGATCCGAGAGAAATCATGGAGTAACCACAGCGTTTTGACGTGCGTGACAGGTAAATTCCAGACTTGGAAGAATGTCACCGTGTTGATCCGTGACAAGAAAACCCCTTTGCGATCTTTGCGTCCTTTGTGGCCCAAACAATCAAATTTTAAGCCACAAAGAACACAAAGGACGCAAAGAAGATAAAAGTGAGAGTTGAACTCATCATTCTGATCTCACGCGGAGCGGCGGAGGCGCGGAGGATTAGAGAGAGGCTCAACAGTAAAAACTCCGCGTCTCCGCATCTCCGCGTGAGTTAAAAAGTAATGGAAAAAGTCTTCGCAGTCATTGAAGTGTGCGGGTAAACACGTGACAAGCAGCACTTTTTTTAAACTCACGCGGAGCGGCGGAGGCGCGGAGGATTAGAGAGAGGCTCAACATAAAAACTCCGCGTCTCCGCATCTCCGCGTGAGTTAAAAAGTAATGGAAAAGTCTTCGCAGTCATTGAAGTGTGCGGGTAAACACGTGACATGCATCACTTTTTTAAACTCACGCGGAGCGGCGGAGACGCGGAGGATTAGAGACCGATTCAACATAAAAACTCCGCGTCTCCGCATCTCCGCGTGAGATAAAAATTGGTTCATCCGACAAGTGCGTACCGTCCCATTTTGCTCTCCAGGCTTTTCGGTCTTTTTTTCTGGAAATCTCAACGACACGGTATTGACGAATTCCCTCTCTGGGGTATAATGCAAATACAGACCTGAAACCGTCCTCGGTGACCAGAGGAACCCATTTTTCATCCTCACGCGAAAACCGGAAAAGGAGCGCCCTCATGAAAATCATGGCCAAAATATACTACTGGATGCGCAGGAATCATTTTCTCCTGTCGGCGCTGATCCCGTTAATTATTGGGTTTTTGATCGTGTGCTTCCTGCACATCGCGAGATGGTTCCGTTAATGGACTTTCAGAAAGGAACAAAACCATGATCCTGGAATTATGCCTGATGAGCGGCTTGCTGTGGGCCGTTTTGCCGCCGGAGGAGGATCATGCCTGCGAGCAGTTGGCTGGAGTATCTATCTTTGGAGATGATGCCAGCATCACTTATCACTATGGTGATGACGATGAAGATGTGGAAGTCGAATTGAATCGTGATGAAGAATCAGACGAAGACGAGGATGATTAGGAGGACGAAGGCTCCGTCAATGGTTTGTGCAATGGAGGGTGTATCGACCTTACGGATTGCCGCCACGACAAAGGGGAACACCATGTGGTGTCGGTCGAGTTCGAGAACATGACTATCACCCGGCAGCACCTCGATTATTTAAAATGTTTTCCCGAACTGGAGGACCTGTCGTTTCTGGATTGCGAGTTTGAAAAGGACCTGAAAATCCCGTTTGACCATTGGCCGAAGCTGACGGATTTTAACTGGTCATCTTCCGCAGAACAGGACGCGCCCATACCGAATTGGCTTTTGAAACAGGTGGCTTCGTCCAAATCCATCGCCCGGATCTCGGGAGACATCTCGCCGAAGGACATTCCGCTCGTCACGGGAATGAAATCCCTTCGGTCCTTTCGGCTGGAAATCAGTGACGAAACAACGCTCCGCGCCCTTTTGCCGCTTCGTGATCAGCTTCTGGAGCTTTACCTTTCGGGAAACTGCCCGGAGAATCTGGCCGAGACGCTGAGCCAGTTTCACGCGCTGCGAGTTTTGCATATTTACGACATGCCGGTCGATGACGCTTTCGTGGGAGCCATTCAGAAAATGGACCTGGCCATTCTTTGGCTCATCAAAACCGACGTGACCGACGGCTGTATTCCAACCATAAAGAACTGGAAAACGCTCCACGACGTGTGTATTTCCAGCCTCAAAAGAGAGGACTGCAAAATTACCCCCGAAGGAGCGCAGGAATTGCTTCAGACCCCCGGCAAAAAAGTCTGGGTCCACGAGGTCCCCTTCGCGAGAGGGTGGGAGAATCTGAGCGACGAGGAGTTGAAGTAGCCGCGACCATGATCTTAATGAGCGGCTTGCTGTGGGGACGCGAAATCATCCGTCCCCGATACGTGCGAGAAATTCCGGGCGAGCCGGCCATATTTTTTAAGCCGCAAAGAACGCAAAGAAGATAAAAGTGAGATTTGAGAGCGCTTTCAGCTTGCCGCGTGTTGGTCGGTGACAAGAAAATCTCTTTGCGATCTTTGCGTCCTTTGTGGCTAAATTAATCCATTTTTAAGCCGCAAAGAACGCAAAGGACGCAAAGAAGATAAAAGTGAGAGTTGAACTCATCATTCTGATCTCACGCGGAGCAGCGGAGGCGCGGAGAATTTGAGAGCGACTCAACATAAAAACTCCGCGTCTCCGCATCTCCGCGTGAGCTAAAAACAACCAGTCCGCGTTTTCATTATCTTTCCGGCTCGCGGTTACCGGATGCCCCCATTTTTCGTCGTTGGGAGAATGTCTTCGGAACGGCGTCAGGCGTGGTTTTGGTCCTCCGGCTTTCTGAAACGGTCAGCAATCAACAACCCAATAAAGAATAGAAACTGGTAACTTGTAATGTCTGTCAAGAACCATAAATACCAGTGACTTCTGCAAAAAGCGAGCAGGGAGGCAAGTCCGGCATGCGCGGCGGGCGGAGCGGTCAGAACGGCCAAACAGCATAAAACAGGCCCGATAAACACAATGCCGGATTGTTTCAAAATGCCTGAAAACGCCAGCCAGTTATACAAAATAATATACATCCCCGCGAGAAAGAACAACGATGTCCGCAGGGGTGGAATTGCCATCACAATGATAAACGCAATACTCACGCAGCAGCCGGCCAGGGGGCCAATATTCGATTTAAGTGATTCTTTCATGGTGACTCTGATTTTATGAGGACAAAAGGTTGGTTCGGTCCCGCGTCTTTAATCCACCAAACTCCCGAACGGGATCCAGCCCTGCGCCAGAGCGAGCCAGAACAGCCCCAAATAGAGCTGATACACCAACACCGCAATGAGATTAATGACCGTCGGTTTTCTGGACTTGAAAGTACCCGCAAAAGAATCGAAAAATTCGGACAAACCAAATAAAATTATTACGACAAGCCAGAGCTTAATGGGGATCAGTACGCTTTTAATCGGAATGAGAAGCGCACATTTCCGGCAATAAATGCCATACGCGATACTGCCCGTCACAAAGGTCAAAACCAGTACCAGATTCACGATCGCCAATCTGTACGAGAATTTGCCGAGTCGGGCTTTGCGTTTTTGTATTCTTGAATGTATCATGAGTTTCCGTTCTTCGTGCAAAAGGAGCGGTCGGGTTTCAGGTCCATTTTAACACGCCGCGGCCATCGAACTGAAATAAAAATACGAAAGTCCTGTCAGGACGCACAAAACGACGTGCGTGATGATCGTGTAACCGTACGACGAATGACGCGACAGAACAAAAAGCAGGACGTTCATTCCCATCTGGACCAAAACCGCGGCGCCCGTCAGGATCAGGGTCGCGTTAAAAATCTGCTGAAAATCTTCGGGGTTGGTCCTGTTCATCCCGATCAAAAGAGTTTCCAGGATAAACCCCAGCGTGATTAGCAGCGCGGCCCACGAAACCAGGCGTTCCAGACGGTCGAGCCATCGGGAAAACCGGATTTTCCGGGGAAGGATCTTCTGCGAAAATCGGGCGGTGGCGGCCATGCTCGAGACCGGGACAAGAGCAGGCGCGCCAATCATCAACGCCCCCACGATCCCCGGCCCGACCAGACAGACGCTTACAAACATCAGGACGATCAAACCCAGTGATAAAAGCAGGAATCTTTTCATCTTGTGGCTCCGTTTTGCAGATTGACTTTTCAGGAAAACCAAGACGCTCCAAGTGTCCAACCGTCAGGACGTTTGAACGGGCGGCTGGTTTTCGGTGGTTTCGTCTTGCGAGCGGCTTGGATCGATTCCATACATTTTATATAAAAGCTCGGCCAGGCTCTTTAACTTGATTTGAGCGTCTTCGTTTCCGTATTTTTTCACCCAATATCCGATTTCTTTGTACAGTGCCGTTTCGGTAAGTTTTATCAACCTGCTGTCCGTGGTTTTCATCCCTTTGCAATGGTGATGAAGGTACTCCTCATAAATCGAAAATGGTTTCATCGGGTCGTCTGTTTTTTTCTGGACCGATTCGATGATACTTCTTGTTACCATTATTCTTGCCATTCTTGTCAGGGGAGTCACTGCAAAATCTTTTTTCTCGGCGAGACGAGCACCTCTGGGATAATAAAAATTCACATAAAGCAAATAGTCCACTGCTTCTTCTGGGGTTGAAGAACGCGCCGCGTTTACGCTGGACTCATAAATATTGAAATTATCTTCCACGGCGCCAACATCCCAAAGCAGGAACTCGTATTTGAGGTAGTAGGTCAAACTCACGATCAACAGGAAAAGGATCGTAAATCCCCTCCACATTTTAGCGATTTTGCGAATGAATTTCATCGTTTCACCTGAATCGTTTCGGGCTGATAATGATTGCCAAACCCCCTGCAAACAACACGCGGGCCACCCGACGCCTGCCCGTTTATTTAAATGTAAAGAATTCCCGGATTTTTTTCAAGGGGGAGGTTCCGGAAATGAGAAACTTTTAGCCTTTAAAACAAAAAAGGAGCCCGCGATTTACGGACTCCTTCGAGCGGAGAAGACAGGATTCGAACCTGCGGAGGGCGCAATACCCTCAACGGTTTAGCAAACCGTCGCTTTCGGCCACTCAGCCACCTCTCCGGCTGTATCTGTTAAATGCAAAATCTGGATTGTGTCAAGCCAGCCCTCATTTACAAAAATTAATATAGCAGAAAATTGAAAAATTAACAGTGGGGGGGGACGAAAATTTATAAAAAAATTTGGAAATTTTCAGATTTGTGCCATCTTGCAAGCCCTTTTGCCCTTTTGGAAAAGACCGGCTTCGGGCCCGGCTTGGGGGTGGAAAGGGCCGGGCAGGGCGGTCTCCTCGTGGCTGCTGCGTCTTTCCCGGACGATTCTTTTTTCTCTTTTTTTGGAAAAAAACTTTGGGAATCCTTGCAAATTATTTCTCCAAGGGTAAAATAAAAAGGAAAAGATTTTCGATTGCATTTTTGGAAAACGTTCGTCCCCATCCGCCTGATATGATGAAGAAATTCCCCCTTTTTCTGTTTTCTGCTGCGTTCATTTTTCTGTTTGTGCCGCACGTTTCGGCGCAGCTTCCCCCGTCGGTGCATCGGATCCAGACGCACGACTCGGCCGTGGACCTGAGCACGGCACAGGACCACACGGTGGAGTCGGCTCGGCCCGAACTGGGTCAGGCGTGGGAACCAAACGGCGCGCATATTCGGCTGACTCCGGACGAAACGCTCGCCCAGCCGCCGCTTGAGGTGACGTTTTGGACGCGGGTTTCCGACCCGGCGCACTACGCGATTTTCGTCGCCCATGAGTTGAAATCCTCGCCGAACCACTGGGAAATTTTCTCGGAGCCGGTCCACGGTCAGGCGGCGGAACCTTCCGCCAGACTGGCGGTTTACCTCCCGGGAAACCAGCCCAACCACGTGCGCGGAACGTCCGATCTGGCCGACGGGAAGTGGCATTTCGTGCGGATGGTTTGGGCCCCGGGCCTCATGACGCTTTACGTCGATGGCCGCCAGGAGGCGCAGGAAAAGGTCGCGCGGCCGTTCCGCCCCGAGGCCGTGACGCCGGAAAGCCGGTTTTACATCGGAAACATCGCGGAGGAGTCGATCCCGATGTACCATGCGGCGCTCGACGCTCTGAAGATCACGAAGGCCGGGAGGACGCTGGTCCAGTGCGACTTTGAGGGGCTTGCGCCTTCCGAAGCCGGGCCGACCGTGGAGATCCGCCCCGCTGGGAACGGTGAGACGTGCACGTTCGAGCAACTTCGCGAGCGTTTGGCGGTGCACTCCCAGCCCGTAAAAATGACGCTTTCGCCGGCTCTGGCGGCCAAAAACCCCGAGATTTTCAAATCGGGCGGAAGTCTGGCCGAGCTGGACCGGCTTTTCCCGACCGCCTTCCCCAGCGGCCTGCCGGAACCGACGGGAAAACCCGCGAAAAACGTCCCGACCCGCGTTTTCACGGCCGAAGAACTCCGCGCGGCCATCGACCGTTTCCGGCTTCAAAGCGTGAAAGCCGAGCAGTTCCGCCCCGGCGTTTTGGCCTTCTGGGGCGAGCAGTACGCCGATCTTCAGACTCGCGTTGGTCACGAATGCCCGGTTCGGGGCGCGGCGGAACAGACGGCCAACCGTCACGCGCTGGTTTTCCCGGAGGAGACCCACCCCGCGCAGCCTCTCGTGCGGCGGATCGGGGCCTTGCTTGAGTCTGGCCTCGGCGACGATTCGGCCCGAAAAGATTTTCAGACGCTCAAAGACCAGTTGACAAAAATTCAGGCGTCGGGTGAAACCGCGAACGAAACGCTTGACGCGCTTTTCCTCGCCGCGGCGGCCGTCCGTCGGAACCTGATGCTTTCCAACCCGAAACTGGCCCAGATCGACCGGATCGCGTTTTTGGCCCGCGCTTCCTATTCCGGCTCCCGGCTGACGAACGAGTTCAACTCGGACCTGATGGGCGGCCACTTCGCGACGCAGGTTTACGGCTTCAACACGCTGCACGGCGGCGGTCTGTTCACGATCTCCGGCTGGCGCGGCCCAAACCCAACGATCCAAAGCCTCACCGCTGGCCGCAAAGTCACTAATCGCCGTCTGGCCGGGCAGGAACTCGAGATTGGGGCGTTCTACACGCCGGACCTGAGCTTCGACGGCAAAACGCTCTACTTTTCGTACTGCGAGAGTCAAAACCACCGCTGGTTCTGGTCGCCGCAGACGTCCTGGAACCTTTTCAGTCTCGAGATCGACGCGCCGGAAAAAGGGATCCGGATGCTGACCGACAGTCCGTTCAACGATTTCGACGTTTGCGTCCTTCCGTCCGGTCGGCTGGTCTTTTGCTCGGAGCGCCGCGGAGGGTTTATCCGCTGCTTCGGCGAAAGTGCGCGGCTCCAGGTCACGACGAGCGTCCTGCACAGCTGCAAGCCGGACGGGTCGGACATTTACCCGATCAGCTTTTTTGAAACGTCCGAGTGGCAGCCGTCCGTCGATAATTCGGGCATGCTCGTGTACACGCGGTGGGACTACACGGACCGCGAGAACTGCCTCGGCTCCAACTTCTGGACGTGCGCTCCGGACGGCCGAAACCCTCGCGCCCCGCACGGCAACTACCCCTTCCCGTGGCAGACGTTCCAGACGCCGGTCCCGGAATCCGAGCGGGTCCAGGGCCTTTCCGAAGTGGTCCGGACCGGAATTTACGACCTCCACGACGATCACCGCATGGGCAAATGCGCGGACTCCAAATCGGGCCTTCCGATGACGGAAATGCAAATCCGCGCGATTCCCGGCTCGTACAAGTACGTCTTCACCGCTGCGCCGCACCATGGCGAAACGTTCGGCTCCATCTGCCTGCTGGACCTTCGCGTCCCGAACGACAATCAGATGAGCCAGATCCGCCGCGTGACGCCGTACACGCCGTTCCCCGAGTCGGAATGCGCGGGCCGGAGCCAGTACCGCTACGGCGCGCCGTGGCCCCTGGACGAGCAGACGTTCCTCTGCACGTCGTGGGAGGACCTGATCGTGCTCGACGTTTTCGGGAATGAGGAACTGATCTGCGAACGTGAACTCCTTCCGATCGATTACGACCCGCGCCTTCGACTTTCCGAGCCGATGCCGGTCCGGGCGAGGTTCACGCCGCCGGTGATCCCGCAGCAGACGGCTCAGGGCGAGGACCACCAGTCCGAGGACCAGCGCGCTTTCATCGGCGTTTCCAATGTGAATATTTGCGATCTGCCGCTTCCGAAGGACCGCCCGATCAAGTACCTGCGCGTGCTTCAGGTCATTCCCAAGCCGAACCCGTGGATGAACGTCCCGATGATCGGGTACTTCGTCGAAACGACGCCGCGCATTCCGTTGGGGATCGTGCCGGTGGAAGCGGATGGAAGCGTTTTTTTCGAGGCGCCGCCCGGGAAGCAGCTCCTCTTCCAGACGCTCGACGCGAATTTCCAGGCGGTCGCCACGATGCGGGCGGTCGCGTTCGTGCATCCCGGCGAAAAACTGGTCTGCACCGGCTGCCACGAGCCGACGACCGAGTCCGTGCGCACCGAGACCAGCGTTCCGACCGCGTTCCTGCGTGAGCCGTCCACGCTCCAGCCCGAGTGTGGGCCGGTGGAGCCGATCGCGTTCGTGCGATTCCTTCAGGGCGAGATCGATCAGTCCTGCATCCCGTGCCACGTCGAGAAGAAAAAAGGGCCGCAGACGCTGAATTACGAGGCGCTTCGGCCGTACGTCTATTCGTTCGCAGGCGGGATGCGCGGCGCCGTGACCCAACCCGACCACGGCGGTTCACGCTCCATTCCTGGCCGTTTCGGCTCGTCGATTTCGGAACTTACGAAGATTTTGAACGACGAAAACCACCGCGACCACGTGACGCCGGAACTGCGGCACAAATTCATCCTCTGGATGGACGCGAACGCGCCGCGCTACGGAGCGTTCCGGGACGCCGAGGCCCAGGATCGGGGCGAGCTGGTCTGGCCGATACTCGACTGCACGGAGCCCCGTTGAGCGTGCCGTTTGGTCTTCGATTTGGGAAAAGCGGGAACTAAAAAAGCATGGAAATTTCCTTTTTCCCCCTTAAATGACGCAAATCTTATGAAAAATTTAAAAAATTTTGGAAAATTTTAGTTTTTTTTGGAAAATTTTAAAAAAAAGGGATTGAACCCGTTGATTTTTTTTCTATTTGGTGTTAAATATACTTATAAGAATAATTTCAAAACTTGTGTGCGTTACTTTTTTGTTAAAATAAGTAATACGGATCTGCAGATCCGTGAAATTTTTACGATTTATACAGGAGCTGAACCATGAAAAAGGCATTCCAACTTGTGTTTGGGGTCTGCCTGCTGCTTGTGATCGCGGCTGCTCAGGCCGCCGACTGGGACGTGAATAAAGTCACGAAACAGTCGTCACCTCTTCCTAATGCGGCAGGAACGACCGAGGAGGCCGGCAAATTCCTTCATGTCACGGTGGACGTGAACGGGACTGCGCCGTCCTGGAGTAAATTTAGAGTAGTCAACGAGCAGGGAGAATTGATTGCCTCTCCCGCTGGGTACAATCCCAATCAAAATCTGGTCGTTTTCGAAGGCGACTGGACGAACATGATTGGCCGTTACCTCGAAAATGGCGACCAGCGGATTCCTCTTTTCCAGAAAGAAGCTCCTGTGGATGCCGCGCCGGAAGCCGTGGTGGCGAAAGAAGTTCCTGTGCAGCAGCCTGTGGTTCAGCAGCCGGTTCAGGTCGTCGAAAGAACCCCGGAGATTCATCGTCCGGTCGAAGTCGTCGAACGCGCTCCGGTCGTTGTTCGTGATCGCGATGATGTCGTGATCCACGACCGTGGTCATGTGGTTGATCGTACGCATGTCGTTCATGACGGCGTCGTTCATCACGGTGACGGCGTGGTCGTTCATGACGGTGTTGGCGTCGTTCATCATGACGGCGTTGGTGTGGTTCATGACGGCGTTGGTGTCGTTCATCACGATGGTGATGGCGTGGTCCACCACTATCATCACGGCGATGGCGTCGTTCACGACGGCGTTGTTGACGGTGTGGCTGGCGTTGGCGTTGGCGGCGGTCATGGCGGACACGGCGGCGATGGAATCGTCGAAGTGACCCCGTGGGATATCGACCCGTTGGGACGTACGCTTGGTATGGCCGGCACGGTCGCGATGGGTGACGTCGCGGGCGTTGGCGGATTTGGTTCCGGTTACGGCGTTGGCCTCGGCTACGGCACTGGCGAAGGCTGCCCGTGCGGCGAAGGTGCTGGCCCTGGTGATGGTCCTGGCACTGGCCCCGGCGATGGCCCTGGTCCGGGTGATGGATCTGGTGAAGCCTGCCCGTGTGGTGAAGACGGCGCCGAAGGCGATGGTCCTGAAGAAGGTCCGGAAGAAAAAGAGCCGAAGAACGCTCCTGGTGATGCTCCTGGTCCGGGCAACGGTCCTGGAATGGGCAACGGTTACAACAACCTGGTGAACCTCGCGCCGCACTATCGTCAGCGCGTGCGTAACCTGGCTCCGAAAATGAAGCTGCCGGAAGTCCCGACGATCTACGGTCCGGACGTCCTGGTTTACAATCCGCAGATTCCGTATTGGAATCCTCAGCTTCCGTACTACAATCCGGGCTACGGCTACGGTGGCGGCGGTGGCGGCGGCTACGGCAATGGTTACGGTGGAGGCGGTGACGTTCCGCCGAATCTCGCCGGTGTGAACCTCGGCCCGATGGAAATCCCGCCGGGAATGGTCCTCTACGTCTCCTGCGGTGACGAAGGCTCCGAAGGCAAAGTTTACCAGGTCGATGAAAACGGCCGCGTCCTTGGCGTTACGAAACTCCCGCAGACTGCGACTGGTATCGCGCTGCATCGTACGCACGGTCTGGTTTGCGTTTCCCCGCGTGAAGGCGGTAAAGTTTACCGCATCAATGACGGTGGCGTCGTTGAGCAGATCATTGATAAAGACGACAACATGGCGCACCCGGTTGATGTTGCCATGATGCCGAACAGCGATTCGTTCGCTTTGGTTGACGACATGACCGATTCCATCACGCTTTCGAACGTTCAGGGCAAGAAGCTCGACACGTACAAGAAGATCGAAGGCATGGAAACCACGCCCGACAAGAAAATGTCGGTTGCGGCTGGTCGTGACAAGTCGATCATCTTCAGTTCGAACGGTCAGAAGGGCGTTTTCCGCTTCTCCGGCAATGCGGCGCTTGCCAGCAGCACTCCGGTTCTTCCGGAAGCTGGTGGAGTCGCGGCTGACCCGTACAGCGACCGCTGGGCCGCTACGCAGGGCAACAACAAAGTGATGCTCATGCAGGGTAACGACGAAGTGACGTCCTACGAACTTCCGCCGAACAAGTTCTTCTACGGGAACGGCCTGATGTCCTTCTCGACCCCGGCGACGAAGAACTTCGAAGACATGGCGGCGAATTCCGGCGTGGTCGTTGCGATGCGTGACGCCGACAATTCGGACAGCGCTCCTTCGTTCCTCGAATTCAAAACGGATGAAGAGGGCAAAGTGAAGCAGCGCCTGCTGTTCCAGTGGGATAAGGAAAAGATGCAGGACTTTGTGGTTGGTCCGCGTATGATTTGGGAAGAAAATCATCGTGACACTTACAAAGGTCTCTATTGATTCCTGACCTGATTCGTTAGTAAGATTGGCCGGGGGTTTGATTCAGCCCCCGGCTATGATTTTAAATAGGTGCGGGAGTTCCGTATGAAACGCCTCATTTTCTCGCTGTTTTTTCTGATTGCCGGTTCTGCGTCGGTGGTTTTGGCCCAAGGTGCGGTCCAACTGCCGGAGTACCAGCACACGGATGTTTCGACGACCGTCATGGTCCCGGACGGCGGGAGCATGAACACTGGCGGGATCATGCGCTCCTCATCTGGCGGGACGTCTTCCGGGACGCCGATTTTGCCGTTTCGGAATCGTTCTTACGGCTCTTCGAACAGCGTTTCTTCGATGCAGACGTCGGTTCAGATCATCGATTTGCACGAGATGGATGAAGCCATTTTGAATTCACCTTCCGCTCCTGTGCGTGCTGTGCGGCCGAGTGGCGGGTTCGTGCCGGAGGACCGTTTCCAGCAGCGGCGCAATGAGGTGGCTCAGCCAGTGAAAGCGGGGCCTCAAAGTACTCACGACCAGTTTCAGGCGCGTGTTCTGGAAAAATCCGGAAAGTCGGATTCCAAGGCAAAACGGGCGAAACGTTCGGAAAAACTGCGCAAACCGCTTGATTTGAGTCAGAAGAATTAAGGAATTGCACCATGCTGACAGCTCCCCCTCCAACGCCGCCCACACCTCCAACGCCGCCCACACCTCCAACGCCGCCCGAGTCTTCCATGCCTCCGGAGCCGGTTGAGGAAAACGTCAACGAGGCGTCGAATCCGGAAACGGAGTATTCCGAGCGCTATCTACGACTTATGCGGCTGAAAGAGAGTCTGGGGGCGGATTCGCGTCGGCTTGCGTTCCGTTTCGTCTGGATGCTTTTCGTTTTCATCGTTCTGGCGATCGTTCTGATTTTTGCCGCGGAGAAGATTTTCTGGTTCAGTGTGGGACGGTATGCCATCGTGAAGGACGTGCGGATCGAGCAAAACCAGGAAAATCAGGGGCAGGTGGAAATTTCCTACGAGGTGCTGACTCCCGGGCGGGTTTACCTCCGCCGCACATCGGACGGGGTGGATTCCGATTTGATTTTTGACTACAAAAAACCTTGCAAGGAGACGCAGCACTGGAACTGGAACTATAAGCCGGGGAGTCCGATTTCGGTGCAGGTCATGAGCCGCAGTGGGATGAAAGTCGTGACGCAGACTGCCGAATTTCAGACCGCGGCCGCCGTCGATATTGTGATCATGATCGACACGACGGAATCGATGGAAGAGCCGATGCGCAAACTACAGGAAAAAATCTACACGTTCGCGCGGGATTTGGAAGATGAAAACCTGATCCCCCGGTTTGCTCTCATTGCGTTTGGCGACGCGACGCAGGACAGCGACTGGGTTCAGGCCGGTGAGTTTACCGAGAATGCGTTAATCATCGCGGACGAACTGACCAAAGTCCCCAATTTTGAGGGTGGGGACGAGCCGGAATCGGTGCTCGATGTTCTGGTTCTCGCGATTGAAAAGGTGAAAAAGGAGTCCGGAAATCATCCGGTTCGCTTTTATTTGATCACGGATCAAGACTTCCATCCTCAAACGGCGGACGGAACGCAGGGAGTTCCTGAAGTCGCCAAAGCACTGCGTGAAAATCACGTCATGCTTGAAGTTTTTGGGAATCCGTCATTTCGTTCCAGCTTCACCGAGCTGATCGGTGACAGCGGTCACTTCCGGGAAATTGAGGCATTAGGAGAGGTGCTGGAAAAGAAAGACCGTTTTCTTGAAGACTGATTCCCAACCAAAACACGCAAATTCCTTTTCGTTTTTTGAGGCCGGCAGATGAAATTTTGCCCCAAATGTAAACGCTCCGTTCCTGATTATGCGACCCGCTGCCCATTTGCGGACTGTGGGGCCGATATTCCCGCGAGTGCGCCTTCCTCTTCGGTTTTTACGGGCACAATTCCCCCGGCGCCTCCGATTCCGGGGATGAGTCAGGGACCGGCCCAGCATGGTCCATTTACCGGAACGATCCCCGCCGCGCCGCCGATCCCGGGGATGAACTCCGCACCGACCTCGCACGACTCCACGCCTCACGCTGGTTTCACGGGCAAAATCCCTGCCGCGCCGCCGATCCCGGGGATGAACGTTGAGCCGGCTCCGGAAGCCCCCACGCATTCCGGTGGCTTTACGGGCAAAATCCCTGCCGCGCCGCCAATCCCGGGGATGAACGTTGAGCCGGCTCCGGAAGCCCCCGCGCATTCCGGTGGCTTTACGGGCAAAATCCCTGCCGCGCCGCCAATCCCGGGGATGAACGTTGGGCCGGCTCCGGAAGCCCCCACGCATTCCGGTGGCTTTACGGGCAAAATCCCTGCCGCGCCGCCAATCCCGGGGATGAACGTTGAGCCGGCTCCGAAAGACGCCGAGCCTTCCTCGGATTCTGCGGACGATCTTCCCACTTTGCCGCCGCTTCCTCCGGTGGATCAGGCTTTGGACTCCCAGAAATCTGCTCATTCCGGTGGTTTCACGGGCAAAATCCCGGCGGCTCCTCCGATTCCAGGGATGAACTCGACCTCTGAGCCGGCCCCGAAAGAAACCGCGTCTTCCTCGGATTCTGGAGACGGTCTCCCCACTCTGCCGCCGGTTCCCGACGCGTCGTCAGTTCCAACGACTTCGCCGCTTCCTACTGCAAAACCCGCTCCAGCGGCGCAGTCGGTGATTTCCACTCCGCCGCTTCCAACCGCTCAGCCGATTCCTACGGCTCAGCCGGTGATTTCGACGCCGCCGCTTCCTGCCGCGATGCCTCGTCCCGTTGGTAAACCCATCATCGCGACGCCGCCCATTCCCGTGGCGCAGCCGATCATCACGACTCCGCCGATTCCTGTCGCGAAGCCGATCGTTGCGACTCCGCCCATTCCCGTGGCTCAGCCCATCATTGCGACGCCACCGCTTCCTACGGCTTCGTCTGTACCTGCGGCCCAGCCGATTATAGCGACGCCGCCGCTTCCGGGAATGAGTTCAAGTCCCAAAACCGATTCTTACGCGCAGACGGTTCAGTCCTCCGTTCCGCCGGTTTCAGCGCCGTCCTCGCAGGGAGTTTCGGCAGAGGAACCATCGGGCTCTGATTCCCAGTCAGCCGTACCGTCCACGCCGTCCCATCCGACGAATCCGTACGCGATAACGACGCCACCGCTTCCCCAATCGTCGGTTCCCCGTTTTGAAAAGTGGGCGAAACCAGAAGAGCCTGCGACTCAAACGCCGAAGGATCAGCCGGAAGTGCCGCAAAAACTCGTCGAGCCGCCGGTCGTGGGTTTCAACCAGTCGCAAAAGCGGGTCGAGCCTCCAGTCGCTGGGTTCAACCAGTCGCAAAAGCGGGTCGAGCCGCCGGTTGCGGGTTTCAACCAGTCGCAGAAGCGCGTCGAGCCGCCGGTTGCGGGTTTCAACCCGTCGCAGAAGCGTGTCGAGCCGCCGGTCGCGGGGTTCAATCAGTCGCAGAAGCGGGTCGAGCCGAAGGTCATGGGGTTCAACCAGTCTCAGAAGCGCATCGAGCCGCCGGTTGCCGGGTTTGATCAGTCTCAGAAGCGCATCGAGCCGCCGGTCATGGGCTACAATCAGTCGCCCAAACTCACCGAGCCGCCGGTCATGGGCTACGGTCAGCCTCCGTATATGCAGGAGCCGCCGGTCATGATGGCCCCGACGTTCTTCGGAATGGTTTTCATGCCGGCCAATAATTACTTGATGCAGAACATTCAAACGTTTCTGCCGGAGCTTCAGGGCGATGAAACGCAGGAAGAACTGGCGCTTCGTGAGGAGCTTCAGGGGCTGCACGAGAAAGCACGGCGGCGCCTGAAGCGAGGGAAGCGGCTCGCGAACCTTTCGTTTCTCGTGTTTTTCATGGTTTTGGCCGCTGGTCTTTGGCTCTACAATCGAACGATTTGGAGCTACGCCTCGGTGCAGCTTGCGGATTCCATCACGCGCAGCCAGTTGGAAAAGGAGCGCATCATCATCGCGTACACGCCGTACACGGATGGGAAAATCGCGATTTCCTATGAGGATGATATACGTACCAAGACGATCATTCAGAATTTGACCGCAGGACAGTCGGACGAATTTGAAATGTACATTCGGGACCCGAAGGATTCCGATCATGTTCAGGTCACGTACCGGGATGAGTTCTGGCTCAAAAAATCCCGCACGACGCTCGCGAATTTGCACTTCCACACGCAGGAAGGGACGCTTGTTTCCACGAGCAGCCGCCTGGCGGGGACGATCTACGACGCGGAGACGGGCGAGCCGGTTCCCAGCGCGAGGATCTCCATTCCGGGCACGCATTTCCATGCATCGGCGATGCATAACGGGTCGTTTTCTCTCTCGGGTTTCCCGGAAGGGGAGCAGACCTTTGAAATCAGCGCACCGAATTACATCACGTACCAGTTCAAGAGCCGCTCGGAGAAAGACCCCATTCGCGTGTGCCTCTCGCCGGAAATTTCCGACGGTCAGCTTCGTTTTGTTCTTTCATGGAAACGGACGCCGAACGATTTGGACGCGCATTTGGACGGGCCGCTTTCGGAGGAAATGGATTTCCACGTCTGCTACGCGAATCGGCAGTCGGTGAGTCCGTCCATCGTGAAGGTGGAAGCCGCCGCTTCGGAAGGGTTTGGACCGGAAACGATCACGGTGAAAAAACCTCAGCCGGGGTCGTATCTGTTCTACGTGCATGATTTTTCCGACCAGAGGGACGCCTCAACGCCGCTTCTGGCCCAGTCCGGTGCGAGGGTGGACGTTTACTTCGGGAATCAGCTCCTCGAAACGATTCGCCCTGACGTTCAGCTGAAGGGGAACCTCTGGAACGTCTGTATGGTCAGTATTTCCAGGGACCTGAAGCCGACGATTCGCGTCCTGGGGGATTTCGAGAGCAAATGCGTCCCGCCGATGGACCTTTACTCCTTCCGCGTGAAGGCCGATCGTTTGGACTGGATCCGGAGTCTTGGAGGATCGGAAGAATCGGAGAAAGCCGTCGAGGAAGCGCTCGATTGGCTCGCGAGGCACCAGTGCACCAAGCGCTACAAGAAGCAGGGGAAAGAAGTCCCGACCTACGGCGCATGGGGAAAATTCTGCATTGATCCTGAGAGCAAATCCTGCTGCTGCGAGCATCCCGAAAATTACGACAAAGAAAACCCCGGGATCCGGAAACAGTACTGCATGGATAAATCCGGGGATTATACCGTCGCGACGACCGGAATGGCAATCCTGGCGTTCCAAGCGGGGGGGAATTACTCGTTCAACGGGCATAAATATTCCACGAACGTGAGACATGGTCTGGATTGGCTCGTGGAAATGCAGGAAGAGGATGGTTCCATCGTCACTCCAAGCAAAGAAGGCAAGGAGTTCCATCAGTGGTACATGCAGGAGCACGGGATCGCGACTCTGGCGCTGGCCGAGGCGTGTTTGCTCGCCAGGTCGGAAAACGTTCTGCTGGATGAAAAATACGAGAAAGCGCTGAAACGCGCGGTCGATTTCATCATCGCCAATCAGGCGGACGACGGCGGCTGGGGCCAGAAGCCCGACAAAAAGGAGGAGAGCTACTCCTCCATCAGCGGCTGGCAAATACTCGCCCTCGCGATGGCTCAAAAGGCCGGGTGCAAGGTCCCGAATGATGTGGTGGAGAAACTTTACGTCTTCTACCGGAACATGATCCCCAAGGCTTCGGATGAGTCGAAAAAGCAGGTGAACACTGAAACCACCCTGGAGCAGTCGCAGACGCCGTACCCCACGGAGCTGGTGACCGCTTTCGGGATCCTCCTGCGGGAGTTCCTCATCACCAAGCCGGACTCGGCGGACGAGCGGTACATCGCCCAGGCGTCGCTGCGTCTGGTTAATAATGCGCGGGAAGAGTGGAAAAAACCGGAAGAAGTCGAGCGCGACCCGGATTTCAACACGTGGTTCTGGGCCTCGCTCGTCCTGCACCAGCGCGGCGGTGAAGATTGGCGCGAGTGGAACGAGATCGTCCGGGAAGAAGTCATTCGGACGCAGTGCCATGAATTCTGCCGCCGCGGCAGTTGGGACGCCGAGCGTGAATTCTTCTTCGAGCGCGGGATCAGCGGCCGCATTTACGCGACGGCTTTGTGCGCCCTGACCCTCCAGGTTTACTACCAGTACACTACCGAGGCGGACCGCCGCTCGACGCTCGTCCCGCAGAATCCGCAATAGTCGCATCAACCGCTGGAAATAAAAAAACGTTTCCGCTCTGATTTCGGGCGGAAACGTTTTTTTGGTTTAAACTTTTGAAGGACTTTTTACTCTTCCAGGATCCAAATATTCCGGAACTGGACCGGGCAGCCGTGATCCTGGATCACGAGCGGCTCTTTTTCCCCGTGCGGCAGGTAGCGGTGAATGAACCAGCTCCGGCCGATCAGCTCGAAATCGTCCTGGATCAGCACGCCGTTCTGCTTGGCGGTCATTCTGGCGGGCGAAATGAGCTTCCCGTCGGCGTCGAACTTCGGCGCGGTGAACCAAATGTCGTACGACTGCCACTCACCGGGCTTTCGGCAGACGTTTTTCAGCGGCGGGCTCTGCGTGTAAATCGCGCCGCACTGCCCCTGTGGGTACGTGTCGTTCTGATACGAGTCGAGGATCTGCAGCTCGTACCGGTCCATGATGTAGATCCCGCTGTTCCCGCGGCCCTGGCCCTTTCCCTTCACTTCGGCCGGAGTCCGGAATTCCACGTGGATGCGGCACGTCCCGAATTTCTGCTTCGTCCTGATGGAACCTTTTCCGATCTGCATCCAGTCGGAATTCCAGGTCCATCTTTCGGCGCCGTCGAACGCGTCAAGGCCGTGCCCGTCGAAGAGGACCACCGCGCCGGCGGGCGGCGGCGTCAGGACCGGCTCGCACCCCTCGACCACCTCGGGCCGGTCGAAGTGCACGGTCTGCATGACGCTCCAGTCCATCCCGCCCATGCCGCCGACGCCCATTTGGAACCAGCGCGGCTTTTCGCCCGGGACTTTCAGAACGATTTGCTCGGTGGACGTGATTTCAAACCGGGCCGGTTCCGGGCTCGCGGCCTCGGCCGGGTCGGTGATTTTGCCGAGGATCATCCGATAAATGCCCGGGGTCCCGTTCGTCAGGTCGATGTAATTCCCGACCCAGATCACCCAGCGGAAACCGTCTTTTGCGGCATCAAACGACGCTTCCTCACCGGCGGGAGAACGAAACGCGCAGAGGATCCGACCGTCCGGGAGGCTCCGTACCACGTGCCCCATCCCGGCCAGTTCCCACGGAAGCGGGCGCGGCTCAGACCAGGTTTTCCCTTCGTCGGACGAAAACCGCACGCTGGCGCGGGGCTTTTCCGGCGTACCGGGCAGGATCTCGGCGAGCTGCTTGCCGCTGAGGGAACGCACTTGACCGGCGGGGAGATTTTGCCCGCTTTCCTCACTTTCTTTCACGAGGCCTTCGAGTTTCTGGCCGTCGGCGGAATCCCCGGAAACCCAGTAATTCTGGCGGGCGGCGAGGTCCACCTGCGGCAAAGCGAAAACCGAAACGGGGAGGAGTAAAAGGTTCAGGACCAAAGGAAGGAAGATTTTTTTCATTGGAAACCTTTCTGATAAAACGAAGATTTCAGGGGGCGCGGCGGTTCACGCCCCGTGAGTTTTCCCGAAATGAGGGCGGGTTTACTTTTGGATCTCTTTCACGCACGCCGTCGCGTCGTCGCAGAGCGGGAAATCGACGCCCATTTCCATCAGTTCTTTCGCATGTTCGGGGCCTTTCACGCCGAAATAGTTGATCTTCACGCCGGCGTCGTGGAGCTGCTGAATGGCCTCCGGCTCCAGCGTTTTGTGAGCCCACGGATTCGGCTGGACGAACTGTGCGTCGTTGGCGATCGCCTGGTCGGCGCATTCCTGGAACGTTTTCCCGGCCGGGCCGAGGCAAAGTTTCAGCTCGGGGTACGTCTTGCGCGCTTCTTTCATCAGGTCCGGGCTACAAAGGAGGAACGCCTGGTGCATCTGGCCGTTCTCGGTGAGCGTCTCCGCGATCTCCAGGATGAGGTCCAGACGGTTTTCCTTGAGGTGAATATTGATCCAGACGTTCTTCGGAATGACCGCGAGCACTTCCTGAAGCGTCGGGACCTGAACGCCTTCCTGGACTTCCCCCTTGAAGACGATTTTCAGGGCTTTGATCTCGTCGAGGGTCTTCTGGCGAATGTCGCCGCTGCCGTCGGTCGTGCGTTTCACGTCCGAGTCGTGCATGATGACCATTTTTTTGTCCTTCGAGTAGCAAACGTCCAGTTCGACCTGGGCGGCGCCTACCTCGACCGCGCTCTGGAAGGCCGGGACCGTGTTTTCGGGGAAGTGCGCATTATTCCCACGGTGGGCGCAGATCCCGCGTTCGGGCATTTGGATCTCGCCGGGATCGGCGGCGATGCAGAGGGCGCTGAGTATGACGAAGGCGAACGTGAAGCAGGATCGGAGCATTGGATTTTCCTTTCTGATGGTGAGGTGGGATTTGGGCTTTCCGGCGCGAAATGAGAGTTGAACGCAAGTTTTTCGCGTTTTTTTAGTTTACTCTTTTTCCCCGATTTTGTCAAGGGGCCGGGGAGGAAGGGCCGGGAATTTCACTTTTTTCTCAAATTTTTTCCGGGGAATGATTGACACAAAGCGCCCGGTGTGTTAAAATGAGGAATCATTTTTCAATTTCCAGCCTTTTTTTGAGGATCAAAATCATGCGAAGACGTGACTTTTTGTGCGCGGCGGCCGCATCGGCGGCGGTCGGCGGTTTTTCTGTTTCTTACGGCGATGAAAACACGGTCGTGAACGTTCCGACCGGCCCGATTTACGCCGGGCGCAAGGGCGAGCCGCTCGAAGCCGAAGGCAAACGCTGGGGCGACGCGGCAGTCGAGCACTGCACCACCTACGTTTCCGAGTGCGAAACCAAAATGCTCTGGGTCCGCCGGGACAATCAAATGGTCGCGACCTACCGCTGCGGCCAGCATCAGAAGTACCCGTACGTCTATCCGCTCGCGGGGCCGAAATCGATGGTTTCCGTGACTCAGGAAAGCGCCCAGCCATGGCCGCACCACCGCTCCATGTTCTTTGGCGTGGACCGCGTCAACGGCGGGAATTACTGGCAGGGCCCGCGTTCGGCCGGTCAGATCCTGAGCAAGAACGAGCTGAACGTTGAGGAAGCCACCGAGAACAAAGTGGTCTGGACGGACGGCTGCATCTGGAAGAAGCCCGACGAGGATCCGATCATGGAAGACTTCCGCCGGTACACGATCGACTGGCGCTCCAACGATTACTACGTCGTGGACTTTTACGTGAAGTGGACCCCCATCGTGGACGTGACGATCCAGAAGACGAATCACGGTTTCTTCGGCGTGCGCGTGACGCAGGACCTCTGCCCGGACGGCGGCGGGACGCTGGTCAACAGTAACGGGGAAGTCGGTGAAGAAGCGACCCGCAGCAAGCCGGCGAACTGGTGCGCGTTCTACGGGAAGCGCTACTTCAACCCGGCCATTACGGAGGGCGTGGCGGTTCTTTGCCCGCCGAACATCAATCCGCCGGAGCCGACGTTTGAGAATTGCACGTGGTTCACGCGCGACTACGGGAACATCTCGCCGATGCCGTTCCTTTTCCATGAAGGTCCGTGGCTCTTCAAGGCGGGCGAGTCCCGTGACGTGACGTACCGCACGGTCGTGTTTGCCGGAACCCCGGCCGACGTGGACCTGAACGGGCTTTGGAAAGAAATTTACGGGTGAAATGTGGAGTGCGGTGATACAGTCGCACAAGCGACATTCACCGCTTTCCCTTGCGGCAATTCAGCCTCGAAGAGGCGTTTGCCGCGGAACTACGCTGGACGTTTCCCACGGGAAAAACCGTTTTCGCCGCTAAATTTTCAGGTCGCTAAGTGAAAGCGGCAAATGAAGCCTTCGGCTTCTGTATTGCCGCACTCCAAAGACGGCGCATTCTGCGCCGCCTTTTTTTTCTTAATTCCCGATGATGCTTACGCTTTTTACTTCAATCTCACGCGAGTCAAGCCAGCAGAAACTCTTCAGCTCGTACGGCTTGAGCTTCACTTCGAACGTTCCCGCGGCGACGGAGATCTCCGCGTTCGGGACCAGCTCGATCAGTTCCCCTTCTTCTTTCACCGGGAAACGGATCACCACCTCTTTTTCTGAAGTGTTCACGGCATAGAACCACGTGCGCTCGCCGTTCGAGTACGAGCGGATCTTCACCTCGTCGGTCGAGCCGGGAACGTCGCTGAATCGGACGGCGGGCAGGGCGCGGAACGCCTGCGCAAAGGGCGTCAGGACCGGCTCCATGCCGAGCGTGCCGGGGATGAACCCGCCTTTATTGAACCCCTGAACGTCGCAGCAGCGCAGCGGCATGACGAAGTGCCGCATGGCGTAGAACTCCGTCGGGTTGAGCGTCGAAACGCGCCACGGATGCTCCCGGAGCCAGTCCGTGTGGAACTGGTTCTTCACCACGGTGTTCCGCTGCGGGTTTCCAACGGCCGATTCCCAGTAGCGGTCGTGGTGGTTGATCCACGGCGTCTTCGCGTTCCGGATCGTGCCGTACTGCCCGGGCCGGGTCTCGGTCAGGCGCAGCGTATCGCGGACCGTTTCGTCGTGATTCCCCGTCATCCAGCGGTAGTCGGCCGGGAAAACCGTCTGCTCGAGGATGACGTTCGGAACGTCCTGGAAGTACTTCGCGTCGATCCCCATCTCGCGGTTCGCACGCTCCCAGTAGTCGCGCAGACCGTCAAACTCGTGCGGAAGCCCGAAGTTCTTCTGGTACGAGATCGCGATCTTGCAGTTCAGCACCAGACGCAGGTCGGGCCGCGCATCGGCGAGTTTTTTCGCCACGCCTTTGTAAAAGTCGGCCAGGGTCTTGCACCGCCAGTCGATCCAGCGCTCCCGTTCATTTTCGAGGAGCCAGTCGGCGTAGAGTTTCCCGCGGTTCGGCGCTTTGTGGTCCACGGGGATCTGAATGCCCGTTTCGCGTTCAAACGCTTCGATGAGGAAATCGTTGTAGCCCATGCTCAGGTCGCCGAAAGTCAGCAAATTATTGAAGACCAGGTGGAAGCTGATCCCCCGGAAGGACGGGTGGCGCACGCCCTCCGCGATCATTTCATCGACGTAAGCGTTCATCATCGCCTGCGCGTCCGGGTGGAACAGGCAGTACGGGTGGACCCGATTCGGCAGACCGTCAGAGTGGATCATGAAGACCGAGCCGTTCAGCTCGCCCGAGCGGAGTTTCTGGTACGTCACGGGCGGCGTGGGGATCGGGACGTTGTACTGGTTCACCGAGGCCATGAAGCCAAAACCCTCGTGGTCGAAAATCGTCAGGAACGCGTCGAAGTATTCCGGAACGTGCGGCCGGAGGTCCTTCCGCCCGTTATAGAAAATGACCGGGTACGTCAGCGCGTTGCGGCCCGTGTAGCGCATGTAGTCGCACATTCGGCTCACGGAGGTCTCGAACTCGTCGAACGTTCCGAACGACTTCCCGAAGCAGTAGCCGAATGCCGTGTCCTCGGAGTAAAGCCCGACGGTCCGGGTCCACTGGTTGACGGGCTGGGCCTCATGAACGACGGCGGACGGGAGGCGCCCCTCCACTTCGTAAACCCTCAGACCGGCCAGGGCCGCGCCCTTTTCGCTCTTGCGCGCCGTCATGAAGAGGAGCGAGTAATCCTCCGAGGCCGCCCGGCAAAGGATCCGCTGCGTGATGAAGCGGTTCGTGCACGGGTACTCGTCGCCGGTCAGGTAGCCGCCGTGGTACTCGTACCGGTTGGTCTGCGGGTCGAGCGAGTCCTGCGCGATGATGTCCACCGTGCGCTGCGCGTCGTCCGGGAAGTCGATCTCGAAGCAGTACAAAACGTCCGGTTTCAACGGCGGCAGTTTGACCGCGAAACGGTTTTCGTAGTTCGGCCCGATCTCGAGGTAGTCGCGGCCGTTCAGCGTTCCGACCGTCAGCTTCTCGTTCCCCACGGTCGCCAGACGGTCCGGCCCGAGCGTGAAGAGCGGAACGTCCTCGACCAGCTTCAGCTTCAGCTCGCCCGGCGCGGTGGGCCGGAACTTTTCCGCGTCGAAAACGTAAAAGCCCAGGTCGGCCTTCGGTTCCGGGTCGCCCGCGGCGCAGACCTCGACCGAGTAATTTCCCGCGGGGAGTTTTCCGGCCGGGAACTCAAACGCCGTCGGGGCCGCAGTGCCCGGTTTCGGGGAGGCCTGGGCCGTGAGTTGCAGCGCCGGGAGCGGCTCTTTGCCTTCGGAATCGCGCAGATGAAGCTCGACCGATTGCGCCTTTTCGCCCGAATTCTCGACCGTGCCGCGGACTTGGGCCGGGGCGTCGTTGAAGAAGTAAAGAGGCGAGACGGTCAGGTTCAGCGACCGCTCGGCGGAGTAAAGGGCCGTGACCTCTTCGGGAGTCAGCGCGGCCGAGTAGATTTTCAGTTCGTCAAGCGCCCCTTCCAGGGAATTCCCGTAGCGGAACGAGCCGACCATGAACGAATCGACGGGGATGCGGTGGAACAGTTCGGGGATGAACGCTTCCAGCCGCTGGCTGACCGGGCGCTCGCCGACGACGCACCGGCCGTCCACGTAAAGTTTCTTTTCAAACGCGTTCCACGTGTACACGATGTGGGTCCAGCCGTCCGTCAGCGGGAGGTTCGTCAGCATGCACTGGTCGCGCGTGTCGCTCGTGTCGGCCCGAAGGCGTCCTTCCCAGAGCCAGAACCAGATCGCGCCGGAGCCGATGCGGGTCGATTGCTCCCACGGCATGGAAAGCATCGTGCGCCAGCCGGCGTCGGAGGGGTTTCGCTTGAGCCAGACCGAAATGGAGCCGCGCTCGGGGTCGAGATTCTTTTCCAGCGCGTAGCTCAGGAACGCTTTGTTTTCCGAGGTGAACTCGGCGGCTTGCCCGCGCACGCCCTCGATGAACGTGGGGTTTCGCGCCTCCAGCGGCGTTTTCTCTCCGGCCGCGAACACAGCGTCGGCGGTTCCGTCAAACGGCGCGTAGAAAATCAGCTCGGCCTTCTTTTCCAGCTCGGGAGCCGGGTCGGTCGGCGGGACGATCTCGGCCGTGGCCCCGTAAATTTTGTAAACCGCGGGCTGGAAGAAATCGAAACGCCAGTGCAGCGAGCGGATCCCGTTCGGGATGGAGATCGCCGAGTAGATTTTCTGCCGGCGGCCGTTCAGGGTGGGGCGGTTCTTCTTGAAAAGCCACACGGCGGTGAACTTTCCGTCGTCGCCGGTCCCTTCAAGGTACGCGGTCATCGGCGTGCCTGAGGGGCCTTCCACGTCGAGGGTGAAGAGGAGGGTTTGATTCTCGATCGCCTTCGCGTCGATCTCGCCCGCGTTGAACTGGATCTGGCGGAAAGTGTCGGAGTCCTTCAGCTCCGTGGCGTCCAGAATGACGCACTCCGGCGTGACCGTCGTTTTGAGCTTCGGATTCAGCTCTGCCGGAAAAACCATCGGGTGGTAGTCCTGCGGCGTGACCGTGGCCCAGTCCGGCGTCCGGAACGTCGTCGGCTCATCGGCGAAAAGCGTGAAAGGAAGGAGGAACAGACAAAAAAATGAAAGCGTTCGAGCAAGCATGAGAGAAAGTTAGGAGTTAGGAGTGAGGTGGGAGGCGGTAATGGAGCGCGGAGCGCGGAATTACGCGCCGTAGTTTGGAGTTGAGATTTGGGAGGCGGTAATGGAGCGCGTAAGCGCGGAATTACGCATCGTTTTCCGGCCGTGGGACCCGGCGCGTAATTTCGGCCTCCGGCCTCCATTACCGCCTCCCATCGTCCGTGGTGATTTAGGGCGGCGCGTAATTCCGGCCTCCGGCCTCCATTACCGCCTCCCATTCCTCACTATTTTCACCCGAAGTACCGCTGCAGCAGTCCGGCGAACGCGGCGCCGTGGCGGGCTTCGTCTTTGGCCATTTCGTGGACCGTGTCGTGGATCGCGTCGTAGCCGAGCTGCTTGGCGCGCTTCGCGATCTCGAACTTGGCGGCACAGGCGCCGGTCTCGGCGTCCACGCGCATCTGGAGGTTCGTCTTCGTACACGGCGTGACCACTTCACCCAGGAGTTCCGCGAACTTGGCGGCGTGCTCGGCTTCCTCGAACGCGATGCGCTTGTACGCTTCGGCGATTTCCGGGTAGCCTTCGCGGTCCGCCTGACGGCTCATCGCCAGGTACATGCCGACCTCGGCGCACTCACCGGCGAAATGGGCTTTCAGGCCCGCGGTGACTTCGGCGTCTTCGACTTTGCCGTCGCCGATCTTGTGAACGGAAACGAATTCCGGGAGGTTCAGCTTGCTGCAGCCGCCCTCGGTGGTCGTCGTCGCGGTGGTTTCCGGCATGACGTCAAACATTTCTTTCCCAACGCCGCAGACCGGGCATTTTTCCGGGGCTTCCGTACCTTCGTGAATGTAACCGCACGCTTTGCAGATGAATTTCATTAGTCTCTCCTGAATGAAATGGTTTCGAGTCCTCGGAGGCTCCGCGAAACGATTCCTTCGGGCCTCCAAAGAAGTAAAATAAAATCCTGAGTCTGTTAAATTATACTAAACTCTGCCAGTTTGTCAAGGGGCCGAGGGAGTTTGGAGTGTGGAGTGTGGAGTTGACGCTGCCGCGTAACGTTGCCTGCAGAAAGAGTGCAGCCTATAAAAAGCCGAAGGCTTTTCAACTCCACACTCCACACTCCACACTCCTAACTAAATTTCACCACCGATTCCGGTGCACCTTTTCTTCTTTGTACCGGTCCGTGACGACGGGCAGGGGGTTAGCCGGGCAGCCGACCACCATGATGCTGTGCGCCACCACCGACTTGGGGAAGTTAAAGTACTTCCGGAAACGTTCCATCCGGTCCTCCTGGGGGTAAATTCCGGCCCAGACGGCGCCGTAGCCCAAGCCGTGAGCGGCCAGGAGCATGTTCTCGATGCAGGCCGAGCAGTCGAGCATCCAGTTTCCCGGAGCGTGTTCCAGGTCACGGTCCGCGCAGAGGATGATGGCGTGCGAGGCGTTCCGCAGCGACGAGATGTACGGGTGCAGCTTCATCAGGTCGGGGAAGAGTTTCCGGTCGTCCACGACGATGAAGTGCCACGGCTGGGCGTTCAGGGCCGAAGGCGCGTAAGTGCCGCACTCGATGATCTCGCGGATCTGGTCGTCGGGGATCCGCTCTCCGTTGAACTCCCGCACACTCCGGCGGGTTTTAAGGGCAGAAAAAAGGTCCATGGTTTTGCTTTGGGGTTAAAGTCTGGATTGAGTTTTGGGTGAGTTTGGACTATTTGACGCAGTTAAGCATGAACTCGACGATCGGGGCCGGGTCCTTCAACGAGTGCGGGTGATGGTCGCAGCCGGGTTTCAGGATCAGGTCGCACTTCCCGCCGGCCTTTTTGTAGTTTTCCATCAGGATCGCGCCGTTTTCGTCCCACGGGACCACGCGGTCCGAATCGCCCGCCACGATGAAGATCGGAACCTGATGTTTCGCCAGAACGACGCACGTCTCAACGGGCATTTTGGCCGGGTCGCAGAGTTCCTCCTCCGTCATGCTGAAGACGGTCTGGGCCTGCTTCCAGCTCCCCGGATCGCCGATCCCTTTGCCTTTTCCTCCGGGCCAGCTCTTCAGGTCGCAGACCGGCGCGTCAATGTACAGGCCCGCCACTTTGTCGGGATTGGCGATCGCCCAGGTCAGGGAGCAGACGCCGCCGCGGCTCATCCCCAGCAGGACCGGTTTCTTGCTGAAGCCGTAACTGTTCGTGAGCAGGTCGTACAGCGAGGAGCGTTCCTCGTTGCACTTCGGCGAGCCGAGCAGGTCGCTCGTTCCGATCCAGGCGACGTACCAGCCGTGGTTCAGCATGGCGATCTCGGTCTGAGGCTCGTGGCCGAAAAAGACGGCGCGCCAGACCCAGGGATTTCCCGCGGCGGGTTCTTTCGGGCAAACGACTTTGGCGGGCCGGCCGTTAATGTCGAACTGGTAGCAGTCGAAGCCCTGCCAGTTTGTTTTCGTTCCGGGAAAATCAACGGCGAGTGAAAAAGCCGAAAAAGCAAGCAGCAAAACGGCGGAAAGAGCCAGAGAAAAAACGCGGGTCATGGCGGGCCTCCGGGAATAAAACGGGTTGGATGGTGGGAAAATCGAAAACGTTTCCGAAAACGTTCCTTTTCATTTTAACCATTTCCGGCCAAACGTCAAGCGATTCACTGACAAATTTTTCGAATTTTCGGGTAAATTCGGGGAAAAAAAACTTTTTTTGGAAAAGAAACCGAAAAAAGTGCCTTGGGACCATTCCAAAATCTTGCAGGAATGGTAAAATAGAAGAGTGGGGTCCACTGGAAATCCTTCCTCAAGAGCTTCGTGGAGAATTGGTATGCGAGCCGCAGTCCGTTTCATTTTGACCGCTTTTTTTTGCGTGTGCGTGTTCACGGGAATCGCCTGCCGTCATTCTTCTACGGATGTACCCGCTCACTCGGAAGATCCGGCAGAAGACGTTTTCGTTACGATTTTTGACGAACCCGGGGATGGCCCAGAGGAAAAGGCCGGTGAAGATTTAGGGCCTCTCGTTCCGGCTGAGGAGACGGAGCCCGATCTGGAAGCAAAGCGCCCAACCCGCAGAAATTTTCTGGGACTTGAGGAAATGGTTTCCGTGCGGAGCATTCTGGACCAGATGATCTCGGCGTACCAGAACGCGCGGACGTACAGGGATCTGGGGGAAATCATTCTTCGTTGGAAGCAGAACGGCCAGACGCACGAGCGCCGCACCGTGTACCGGACGAATTTCCAGCGCCCGAACGGCCTGCTGCTTGAAGTGGGCCAGACGCAGATCCTCGCGAACGGGAAACTTTTGTGTGCCTACACGCCCGATATGCCGGGGCTGATTCTGCAGAAGCCGTGCCCGAAAGAGCTCACGCTGCTGGATTTTTTGAGTGAGCCGGAGATTTACTGGTCCGTCACGGATGTGGAATCAAACCGGTTTTGCAATCTTCCGCCGCCGCTGGTTTTCCTGATGAGCCCCGAGCCGCTGGCGACTTTTCTTTATCAGGCGGACCCGAACACGCAGACGGAGCTCGCGCTTCTGGACTCGGGAAAAATCGGCGAAAACGAGTGCTTCCGGATCGCCGTTCAGAAGAAAGACGAAGAATCGGTTTTCTGGATCGATTCCCAGTCGTTCATTTTGCGTCGGGTCGAACTTCCGGCCCAGATCATTCAGAAGGATGAAAAGGACCCGGAGAATGAAGAAGAAATGAGCCTGACGCTTGAATTCAATGACGCGGAATTCGACTGGGTGGGGGTTTTAGCGATGAACGTCCCGGAACGGGCGGTTCCCGTTGCGTCGTTTACGGCTCCGCAAATCGAAATCCTCGGAAGTGAGTTTCCGAAATGCCAGTTCCGGCCTCTTGACGGTCGGGACCCCAGCGCGTATAATTTCCAAAACAAAAATCTGTTCTGCTTCTTTTGGAGCGTTTACGCCACGAATACGTTCAAGTTCCAGGACCTGGAGCGGCTTTACAGGCAGTTCTCCGGCGCGAAAGATCTGGTTTTTCTTGGGGTGAACATTGACCCGCCGAGCGTTTCCAACGAGAAAGTCCTCGCGGCAGCGGAGAAATTTGGCCTCACGTGCCCGCTGGCGCGCAGTTCGGACGAGATCATCACGCGGATGCTTCAGAACGGCGAGGCGTTTTCGTGTTTCCTGGTGGACTCGCATGGGATCATTCAGTTTTGTGACGGATTAAGCTCTTTTCGCCCGGTCATGCATTACGCCCGGAAAATTCAGGCGGTCCTGAACGGGAAGGTGATTTACAAAGACCTGATCCGTGAAATCGAGACGAACGAGGAAACCTTCCGCGCGTCCATCCGGCAGTGGGTTGAAAATGGGATCTTCCTGAAAGAAGCGGAATTTAATCCCATCACCATTTCAGAAATGAAGATTTTGCCCGCTTCGGAGCCGTTTCTTTGTCAGAAGAAAACGATTTGGACCACGACGGATCTGAAATCGCCGAGCTGGATCCAGCCGCTTCCGCAGAAAAACTCGATCCTGGTCCTGGAATCCGGGAATGGGGTGGCGGAAGTCGATCAGGCGGGGAAAATCGCGGCGCGTCATGCGCTGGAGCTTCCTGAAAATGAGTTCCTGACGAAGATCCGGGTTTACACGTCGGAGGAATCCGGGAAGACCAGCTTCGTCTTGCTCGGGAAAAGGCTTTACATTTACGACTCGGACTGGAAACTTCAGACGGCTTACCCTCCTGAATCCCCGGAAGCACTGAAAAAAGCAATTTCCGACGCGATCGTGGGGGATCTGGACGGCGACGGGAAACCTGAGATTTACGCGACGTTCCAGAATGAAACCGGGATCCGGAAGCTGACGCTCCAGGGCGAGGAGCTCGGAAAGAGCGAGACGGAATCCAACGTTTTGCAGCTCGCGGCGGCGCAGATCCAGGGGAAGCTCCGCCTCCTGAGTGTGGACCAGAGCGGCAGGATCGCCGTTTATGAGCCTCAAACTCTGAAATGTGAGAAAACGCTGGAAATCCCGCGCCGGACGCTGAATTCGCTGGCGGCGTGTGATTTCATCCGGGACGAAGACGAAACCGATTTTCTGGCGGCGACCGCCATCAGCCCAAACGGGAATACTCGTGCGCTGGGATTTTCGGAAGAGGGGGAGGAAAGCTGGAATATTGACCTCCCCGATTACTTGTATCAGCGGAATATTCCCAAGGTTCTGCCGTTTTTCTGCCGGGACGAAAATGAACTGGAAAGAGGCTGGGTCCTGCTCGGGGCCGATTCGTCCGTGTTCCTCGTCGAGCCGGACGGGCTTCTGATCGACCAGTTCCACTTCGGGAAAATCATCACGGGCTGCGCCTCGGCGGTCTTTGACGAAACGCCGATCCTCTTCATCGCCTCCCCCGACGGCGTCTGCGCGCTGGAATTTCAGAGAAATTAGGAATTAGGAATGCGTAATGCGTAATTGACGCTGGCGCGTAATGTGAGTTTCAGAAAGAGTGCCGCCTTTAAAACGGACAGCGGACAGAAAACCATGTTTTTTTTTGTCCGTGTCCGCTGTCCGCAAGCCTTCGTCCCATTAAAAGCCGAAGGCTTTTTTAATTACGCATTACGCATTCCTAATTCCTAATTATTCAAAGTAGACCGGTTCGTTCTTCACTTCCGTCACGCCGTCGAGTTTCTCGCCGTACAGGCTCACGGCCTTCTTGAACGTGAACGGGATCTTGACCGGGGCGTTTCCTGATTTGAGCGACCAGGCCGCGTAAACCAGCGGGGAATCCGGGCGCTGGATCTCGTAAACCGCCAGGTCGTCGGTGAAGTATTTCGCGGAGCGTTTCACCTCAGCTCCGGCCGTGTACCCACTCAGAACGGCCGCGGCCTGGTACGCCGCCTTGGGCTGGAAGCGGTACGAGTCGTGGTGAATGATCCCGAAATTGTTCTCGTTGTACGTCGGGTCGGTCCCGTCATTTTTCAGGTCGTACCAGCAAAACTTCTGAACTCCCGGCACAGAGCGGCAGGTCAGCGCGGCCCGGACGAACATTTGGGCCTCAAGCGCCTCGCGGCTGGCGGCGTCCTTGGAGGGGAACCCGTTCCCGCCGTCGTGCGTGGGCCAGCCCAGTTCCGTGAGCCAAAGTTTCGGCTCGGCGCACCCGTTGGCCTTCATGCAGTCCAGAACTTTTTGAAGGTTTTGCGCCATTTGGGTCCCTTCCGGCGTGTTGGGGTACTCGTACGGATGGACCGAAAAAGCGTCGCAGTACTTCATCACGCCGAGCTTAATTTGGGCCTCGATCGCCCAGAAGTGGTACGTGTGATGGTCGCCCCCGCCGCCGATGATGAAGCAGTCCGGATCCGCTTCGCGCAGGGCTTTCGACGCAGCCGCGACCAGTTTCACGTAATTCTCGGGCGAATTATTCTTTTGCTCCCGGAAATTGCCCATTCCGCAGCCGCCCGTCCACTCGTTCCAGATCTCGTAGTACTTGATCCGGCCCTTGAAGTGCGTGGCGATCGCGCGGCAGTAATTCGCGAAGCCCTGGACCGCCTCGTCCGAGTGCGGGAAGTCGCCGCCGTCGTAGTGCCCGTTCGCGTAGTCCAGGATCAGGAGCGGCTCCAGCCCTTTTTCCCGGGCCAGGTCGATGTACTCGTCCCAGCGCGGGTCAAACTCGTACTTTCCCTTTTCACGCTCACAGCGGCTCCATGGCATTTCGTCGCGGAAGAACCGAATGCCGGCCGGCGGGAGAAATTGCTGCGTCTCCAGGTTCCACCCCTGCGAGTAGTGCGTGCAGATCCCGAGCCAGTCGTCGAAGCGGCTTTCCTTTGGAAGCACCGAGTACGTGAATTTCACCGGCTGGCCCATCTGAACCTCGCCCGTTTCCGGGTCGGCGTACTTCGGCGTCAGGATCAGCGCCTGGAAGCCCACCTTCCGGGAAAGCGGCAGCGAGAACGAAGCGGTCCCGTCCTTCCTGAGCACGAGCGGGGTTTTCGTCGCGGGCTGGTCGTTGGACGCGCTCACCTCGAGCGTGATCTCGGGCAGCTGGTCCGCGTTTCCTTCATTTACCTCGAACTTTTTCAGGAATTCCGGGGCCAGTTTCGCCTCGAAAATCATTCCTTTTGGAACGCTCCCCACGCGGTAAACGTGCGTCGGCAGACCGGTCTCGGGCGCTTCCAGAGCCAGGTGCACGGCGGGGCCTTGCTCGGTGAGTGTAATGACCGGCTCAACGGTGTTCTTCCTGAAAAACTTCACGCCTCGGAACGTCACGCGGGCTTTTCGCGGAATGTTCGGGTGCGGGTGGTCCACCACGATGAACTCGAGCGAGCACGGGAACTGGAGCGTCCCGTCATTGTCGCCGCCCCAGTGCGGGTCGCGGGAGCTTTCGACCGGCCCGGCCATCCACTTCCCGATGGGGTCGTTGGCCCGGACCTGATGCCACTCGCCGGACGGGTCCACGAAGCGCAGGTTGATCGGGTAGTTCACCTCGTGGTACTGGCCGGTCTTCTCGTCCAGCTCCTCGACCAGAACGTCCACGGCCGCGAGGTAGCCCGGCTTTCGGATGAAGTACGGCGTGCCGATGGAAAGGTACTCCGGCTCGTTGGTCGAAGCGGTGAATTCGCAATCAATGACCATTTCCGCGTCGTCCGGTTTGGAAACCACTTTCGCGATGCACGCCTGCCCGCCCTGGGGGATCGGGTAGAACTCCGGGTCGAAATTGGCGACGGGGGCGAAACGTTTCTCGAACGTGGCCTGCGTATCCTCCTTCATTCCGGGGACCGGATCGGCGAAAAGCGCAGCGGTGAACGCGAGCAAAAAAAGGAAAGAGTAAAGGGATTTCATGGGGATTTTCCTGTTTCTTAAAGGAAGAACGGGTAAAGGAAGGAACGATCTCTATTCCGTTTAATTTACATGGGTCCCCGAAAAAGTCAAGAGATTCCCCCCATTTTTTCTGAAAGATTTTTTTGAAAAATTTTCTAAAAAACTCGCTCCCCCTACTTGATTCTTGGTGAGGATGGGGGTATAATTAGGAGAACTTTTGAGATTTATTTTATGGCAGGAGGCTACTATGAGCGAAGGTAAAGAAGAAGCGATTGAAGTGACGGGTGTTGTGCGTGAAGCCGTCCGCGGAGCGTTTCGTGTTCAACTCGATAATAGCGAGCACGTCGTTCTGTGTCATCTCGCGGGTAAATTGCGTAAAAATTACATTCGTGTCGTCCCGGGCGATCAGGTGACTGTTGAGATCAGCCCCTACGACTTCACGAAAGGGCGCATCGTTTTCCGCGAACGCAACGGATAAATCTTTTCTTTTGATGACGGGGGAAATGGAGTCTGATATTTCCCTCGTTCCGTTTTTTCTTGATTTCTTCTGCATGTCAATTGTTAGTTTGCGGAATCTTTATCTTTTATTGGGACTCTGCGGGAATCTGTAAATCTTTCGATTTTTTTTAAAAAATGTTCCGATGAAGGAATTGACGACCGTTACAGGAGGATTATGGCCGGTCAGGTGTTGGTTGATCCCGTTTCCTTTATTTGGATCAGGAAAAAAGGACTAAAAAATGAACACTGCAGTAGTAAATGACCCGATTTTAAATCTTGTCGTGAATGTACTTTCAAGGATCGAAGGGAAGTCCGTAGATTATAAAGATCTTTCCATGGCCGCGATCGTGAGAAACGGCTACTACCTCGGGCTTTCCTACAAATCAGAAAATACGTTCGTCATTTGGCGTTCCGGATGTGACACGGTAGAGTTTTATGACCGCAGAGACTGGACGCTCCTCGAATCCGTTCAGGTTTCCGAAAACTGTACCACGGCCGGAAGTATCGCGTAAAATCGAATCTTAAATAAAGAATGGGGAAAGAGAAAAGGGACTGATTCAGCTTCAGCCCCTTTTTTCGTATTTAAAAACCGTTTTTCTTTCTGATCTTTCCAGCTGCTCCCGGCTTTTGCCTGCTCAAACTCGAAAATCAGTTCGTCTGGACGCTCAGCATCAGCAGCGAGAGCGGAACGTTCACCAGCCGCTGGTTCGAGGAGCCGCGGAATTTGGTGTTGTAGCTGCGCAGGTCCTTCCGGAAGGGACCGTCCACGATCACGTCCGACTCCGCGATGAGGCGGTTCCACGACGGATTTTTGGCGGAGACCAGCTGCTCAAACGTCCAGCCGGTGTACGTCATGACGTCCAGCCCGAGCTTGTGACATTCACGAGCGATCGGCGCGATAAGCTCCGCCTGAAGGAACGGTTCGCCCCCTGAAAACGTCACGCCCGAGATTAACGGGTCGTTCCGGATCCGATCCAGTATTTCGTCAGCGGTCATAAACGTTCCGCCTTCCAGACACTGGGTCTGCGGGTTCTGGCATCCCTCACAGTGGTGCGGGCAGCCCTGAAGAAAGAGCACAAAACGAATTCCCGGACCGTCAGTAACAGACTCGTCAACGATTCCGGCGACACGAATTTTTGGAGCGTTCATCTTTTTTTATTTTGATTTGAAATTGGCGGGAGGAATTGGGGCCTGGGATGAATTTAAATGGTTGAGCGGTTACCCCTCCGCTCATTCCCCCGAGCCAGGCCCCGAAATCCCGATTTCGACGACTAATTCCCTTCCGGGTGCTTCACCCTTTCCTCGACTTCCGTCCGTTTGGCGTCGTTGAAGCGGTCGAGGGTCCCGACGAGGTAGCCGGTGATGCGGCGAATACGCTCGAACGGTACACCACCGTCAGACTCACGACGGCCGCATTTCGGGCAAACGTCATGAATCACGCCGTTGAAGCCGCAAACCGGGTCGCGGTCCACGGGGTGATTGATGGCGCCGTAGCCGATCCCCGCTTTGCGCATCGCGTGGACCACCGCCTCAAAAGCCTCCGGGTTCTGCGTCAGGTCGCCGTCCAGCTCCACGTAGGTGATGTGGCCCGCGTTGGTCAGAGCGTGGTACGGGGCTTCCAGCCGGATCTTGTCGAACGCCGAGATCGGGAAGTACACCGGAATGTGGAAACTGTTCGTGTAGTACTCACGATCAGTGATCCCCGGCAGGACTCCGAAGCGTTCTTTGTCGATCCTGATGAACCGGCCGGAAAGACCTTCCGCGGGGGTCGCGAGAAGCGTGAAATTCAGGTGCTTTTTCGCCGACATCTGGTTCATGTAGTCGCGCATGAAACCGATGATTTTCAGACCGAGCGCCTGCGCCTCTTCGGACTCGCCGTGGTGTTTCCCGATCAGGCACTTGAGCGTTTCGGCCAAACCGATGAAACCGACGGAAAGGGTTCCGTGTTTTAATACTTCGCCAATTAAATCCGTTTCCTTTAATTTTTCGCTGCCAAGCCATACACCCTGACCCATGAGGAACGGGAAGTTGTACACGTGCTTCGAGCACTGGATCGTGAAGCGTTCCAGAAGCTGATCGCAGCAGAGCGCCAGTTTCCGTTCGAGTTCCTCAAAGAACCACTCCTGATTGCCCTTGGAGAGCAGGGCGATGCGCGGAAGGTTGATCGACGTGAAGCTCAGGTTGCCGCGGGAGTAGGAAATTTCCTTTTCCGGGTCGTAAACGTTTCCAATGACGCGGGTCCTGCAGCCCATGTAAGAGATTTCCGTCTCGGGATGGCCCGGGCGGTAGTACTGGAGATTGTACGGAGCGTCCTGGAAGGAGAAATTCGGGAAGAGACGCTTCGCGCTGACCCGGCACGCGAGTTTGAAGAGGTCGTAGTTCGGCTCGCCCTTCTTCGTGTTGATCCCCTCTTTCATGCGGTACACGTGGATCGGGAAGATCGGCGTCTCGCCGTTCCCCAGACCGGCTTCCTGCGCGAGAAGGACGTTCTTCGTGACCATGCGGCCTTCGGGCGTAACGTCCAGACCGTAGTTGATCGAAGAAAACGGCGTCTGAGCCCCGGCGCGGGAGTGCATCGTGTTCAGATTGTGGATCAGCGCTTCCATCGCCTGGTACGTCGCGCGGTCCACTTCCTTGAGGGATTCTTTCAGAGCGAAATCCTTGGCCTTTTTGACGGTTTCCACCGGAAATTCGGTGCCGGCCGGAAGATTCGCCGCCAGCCACTTTTCAAACTCGGCAAAGAATTCTTCGTGGACTTCCAGTTTCAGCTCGAAACCTTTCTTCAGGATCTCTTCGCACGCGGGTTTGACGCCCTGGGCGATTTCCGGGTCGAGCAGGAGTTCCAGCGCTTTGGCGAGGTTCTTGATCACGAGTTTCTGGAACGTCCGGGTCACTCCGGGAGCCAGCGCGTAGTCGAAATTTGGGATGCTCTGGCCGCCGTGCTGGTCGTTCTGGTTCGCCTGGATCGCGATGCACGCCAGCGCCGCGTAGGACTGAATATCATTCGGCTCGCGCAGTTCGCCGTGGCCAGTTCCGAAACCGCCTTTGAAGAGGCGCAGAAGGTCGATCTGGCAGCAGGTTGTGGTCATGGCGTAGAAATCCATGTCGTGAATGTGGATCTCGCCCTCTTCGTGAGCGCGGGCGTGGGCGGGATTCATCAGATGCGTCAGCGCGAACTCCTTGGCCCCCTCCGAGCCGTACTTGAGCATCATCCCCATCGCGGTGTCGCCGTTCACGTTGGCGTTTTCACGTTTGACGTCGCTTTCACGCGAGTCTTTGAATGTAATGTCCTCGTAGGTTTTCATCAGGCGGGTCTGGGACTCACGGATGCGGGTCCGTTCCGCACGGTAAAGCACGTAGGCGCGGGCCGTTTTCACGAAATCGGCTTCCATCAGAACCGCTTCCACCGCGTCCTGGATCTCTTCGACGCCCGGCTCCGATTTCTTGCTTTCGAGGATCTTCAGGATGACCGTGTTGGTCAGATCATCCAACTGCCCCAGCGAAATGTTTTCCCCCGACGCACGGAACGCTTTTTCCAGCGCGTCATAAATCTTTTTCTGAGTGAACGGCACGCGGCGGCCGTCACGTTTTTTAATGAATTCAATCGTTGAAATGAGTGCGTGATTGGTAGTCATATTTTGAACGAAGGGTTAAAATGGTAATTAAAAGGGAGGAGTGGGAGTGATGAAAGAAATGGAATTCAGGAACTTGAGGAAATCCTTTTCTCTCGTTTCTCCCTTAAAATTCTTCAAGGCTTTACTGGGCGGACTCAATAAAATCCTTCCACGCCAAACTTGGCTGGATCCCCTGATTATTCTGATACTTGCCGCTGCAGTAGGATTCAAAATCGCCTTCGATCGTGTGGTAGTAGATCTGGCAAACTTCGATTCCCGGGTAAACTTTGACGGGCTGAACGGCATGAATCTCAAGCGTCCAGTACCCGGCAAACCCCACGTCACCGAAACCCGCGGTCACATGCACGCAAAGGCCAAGCCGACCGATGGAGGAACGCCCCTCAAGCATCGGCACGAAGCCCTGCGTCGCCGTGTATTCCAACGTGCGGCCCAGATACAGAACACCAGGTTCCAGGACCAGGCCGTCTTCCGGAATGGAAATGATTTTGTAGCCGTTCGGCTTTTTCACGTCCAAAACCGGTTCGGTGTAAACCAGCAGTTCGTTATGCAGCCGTAAATTGTAACTGTTCGGATTGAGCTGCTTCTCGTTGTACGGCTCGATCTGAATGTTTCCTTTACGGATCTCGTCACGGATTTTAAGCCCGGAAAGAATCATCTCTCTTTAATTTGGATTTGCGAATTATGCCCTGCGGAACGCGCGCGGACGGATGAAAATCCAAGGCACGCAGCGCCGTGCGAGTTCATAATTCATCATTTTGTTTTGCCTTTTCGCTGTACATCGCAGCTGGGCACACCAGGTTTGGCAGGTCTTCTGGCTCTCGGCAATCCGCGCCCGCCTTCTCGACGGACTCCCAAGCCCGTCAATGGCATTAAGATTTTGGACGCTTCACTTCCGATTACAGCGGCGGGACCGCTCCGGAATTCGGTAAAACCGGCACCGGATTCCCTGCTCAATTTTCAAGATATAGTATTGAGCGATGGCCAAACCCACTAAATATGGAATTCTACCAGAAATAAATTTTTTGTCAACCCGGCCTTTCTTCCTTTGGAAACCGCACCGATTTCTGTCTGGCAAGCTGGGAATTTTGAGAAAAACAGGCGAATTTTTCCGCCCTTGGGTCCCCTCGCTTCCGTCCCGTGTTTTGCGGGGTGGAGCCCTTTTCAGGCGGAGAGGGATTTTTTTTTAAATTTTTTTGGAAATTTCCCGGGATGGAAATTTCTTTGAATCTGGTTCCTATTCAAAAGAATAATGAGTAGCTGGAGGGAAAATCGGATCCCTTTTCACTACTCATTACTCCTCAGATTACTCTTCAGACCGGCGAAGAAAATCCCCGCCGGATGCGCTTCAAAGCCGCTTAATCAAGCATGAACTCGAAGTGGATCTCGTTCGCTTGTAACTTGAACTCTTTGTGCGGATGCGCGCCCCACGAGTCGTCGCCGCCGACGCCCGTCTGCTGGAAGTCGATGTTCACGAACGTCTCGGCGCGTTCCGGCATCTGGAACGGATGCTTGTGCGTCGAAAGGTCTTCCGTCGTGTAGTGCAGCGCGTTGAAGTTGAACCACGGCTGGCCGTCGAAGCCCTTCTGCCCGAAGACGCGGAACGAGGCTTTCCCGCCCATGAGCTTCAGCATGTACGTCTCGACGTGGTTTCCAGTCTCCTGCGGTTCCGAGTACGGGAAGAAGTTTTCCGCGACGCTCTTGGTCCAGTGGCCGAAAATCTCGCCGTTCTTGCGGTCCCAGTACGTCTCATTCGGGCCGCGGCCGCACCACTTGAACTGCTCGAAGCCCGGCACCGTCGCGAAGCAGACGCCAAAGCGCGGCATCTCGGCGAGCTGGTTCTGACCCTCGTGCTTGTAGTCCATCGTGACGAGGAGTTTCCCGGCTTTGTCGAGCGCGTAGCTGATCGCCAGTTTGGCCTGAACTTCCGGAAGCGTGCCGGTGAACGTCAGGACGCCGTCGGCGAAGCGGGCGGAATCGATCTTCCAGCTGTTGCCGGCGTCTTTCCAGATTTTGCAGCGGTCGGGCTCGCGGTTTCCGCGGTCGTTATCGGTCGGGGCGCGCCAGAAGTTCGGCGCCATCGGAGCGGAGAGGATCTCGTTTCCGTTCTTCTTCCAGGAGACCAGTTTCCCGGACTTCTTGCAGAATTTGTACTCGATCCCGTTCGCGGCGAGCGTGAAGGAATCGGCGTCTTCGGCCGCTTTGGCCGTCGTATCGGTCACGAAAGCGGGGCCTTCGAAGTCGCGGACCTTGAACTGATCCCACGCCATGACGATCCCGGCCTTGGCGTACGGCGTGTCCTTGGCCAGAACGTACTCGAACGTGACGTAGCGCGCCTTCTGGATCACGGCCTTCAGATCGACCGTCAGCTCGGCGCTCTCACCGGCCTTCAGGTTCGGCAGATCGATGTACTTCGGCTCGGCCAGGTTGGTGACGCGCCAGCGGAGTTTGAAGTTGGAAAGGTCGCTGAAGTCGTGGCGGTTCAGGACGTTCACCTTCAGGATGCCGTCTTCGAGGGAAACGAAGGTGGTCTTGATCGGCTGCTGGCAGAACTTGATGTGGCCCATGGCCGGGTGGGGCGTGCGGTCCGAGGAGATCACGCCGTTGCAGCAGAAATTATCGTCCGAGGGGACGCCCCGGTAGCCGAAATCGCCGCCGTAAGCCATGAAGCACTTGCGGTAGTCGGTCTCTTTCGTCGGGATGAACTTCGGCATCGGGAGCGTGCCGTCTTCAGGAAGCGCGCAGCGCAGGCCCTGATCGACCCAGTCCCAAATGTAACCGCCCTGGTAGTGCTTGATCTCTTTGTTGTACGCGGCATCCCAGAAGAGGTCGAAGTTTCCGGTCGAGTTCCCCATCGCGTGGGCGTACTCGCAGTTGATGAACGGTTTCGTCTGAGGTCTGGAGCCGTAATTCACGCAGTCCCACGGCTTCGAGTACATCGGGCACACGATGTCCGTGTTGGGCCCGCCGCACGCGCGTTCGTAGTGGACCGGACGGGTGCGGTCGCGTCCCCGGATCCAATCGGCCGCGGCCGTGAAGCAGACGCCGTCGCCCGCTTCATTTCCGAGCGACCAGACGATGATCGACGGGTGATTCTTGTGCGTCTCCACGTTGTTCCGGTTGCGGTCCACCGTGGCGTCGAGCCAGTCGGGATTCTTGGCCAGCGAGCGGTCGCCGTAGCCCATCCCGTGGGACTCGACGTTCGCCTCAGCGGTGAGGAAAAGGCCGTACTCGTCGCAGAGCGAATACCATTCCGGATCGTCCGGGTAGTGGCACGTACGCACGGCGTTGAAATTGTGCTGCTTCATGATCAGAATGTCCTGGATCATCCCTTCCCGTGTGACGGCATGGCCGCGGTCGGCGTCATGCTCGTGACGGTTCACGCCGCGGATGACGACCGGCACGCCGTTGACCAGGAGCTGACCGTCTTTGATCTCCGACGTGCGGAAACCGATTTTGATCGCGGTGGCTTCGAGGACCTTCCCGTTTTTGTCGAGGAGTTTCACGGCCATCGGGTAAAGGTTCGGCGTCTCGGCGGTCCATTTCTTCGGGTTCTGGACCGGGATCGTCACCGTGGCTTTTTCTTCCTGCGAGGCTTTCACGTTCACGGCGACTTTATCGCTGGCGACGCCGACCAGATCGACGACCGCCTGAACTTCCGCGTCTTCGGCGGAGAGGTTCTGAACGTTGAACTCAACGACCAGCTCGGCGTTTTCGTAGTTCTCGTCGAGGAGCGTCCTGGCCCAGAAGTCGCGGATGCGGGTCTTCGGCTCGGCAATGACGCGGACGCTGCGGAAAATGCCGCTCACGCGCCAGAAGTCCTGGCATTCGAGGTACGAGCCGTCGCTGTAGCGGTAAACCTCGACCGCGAGCGTGTTCTGGCCGACCTTCACGTACCTGGTGATGTCGAACTCGGCGACCGTGCGGGAATCCTCGGTGAAGCCGACTTTCTCGCCGTTGACCCAGACGTAAGCGGCAGAGCCGACGCCGTCGAAGCGGACGGAGATCTCGCGGCCGTCCCAGTTCGCCGGGACGTCAAACGTCGTGCGGTACGAGCCGACCGGATTGTAGTCGGCGGGCACGAACGGCGGGTTCGGCTGGAACGGGTACGGAATATTCACGTAGATCGGGTAGTCGTACCCCTGGAGCTGCCAGTTCCCCGGGACCTGAATGTCGTCCCACTGGGAAACGTCGAAATCGTTTTTGAAGAAGTCGGCCGGCCGTTCGGCGGGATTCTTGGCGAAGTGGAACTTCCACGTCCCGTCCAGCTTCTTGACGAACGGCGAGTTGGCCTGCTGGAAAGTCAGCGCCTGCTGCTGGTCCGCGAACGGATAAAAGACCGAGCGGGCGGGTTCTTTGTTGATCCGGAAAATTTTGGCGTTTTCCCAGTCGTGCGATTCGGCAAAAGCCGCGCCGGCCATGAGGCAGAGCGCGCAGAAAGCCGAAAGAGAAAGAAAGATTGATTTGTACATGGTGTTTCCTTTGTGTTACGGGGACGACGCTTCCAGCGTCGTTTTAAACTACAGATTAATTGCATTATACACTCAAAGGAGAAAAGAAAAAAGGGGGTGGGAGGGATTTTTAACGTTTTTTTCATTTGAGGCCCTTGACGGGGAAAAAGTGGTATGGTATTATAAAATTAATAGTCCGGCGTCAATGTTCTTTGCTCCTCCCATACTATATTAATTTAAAAAGTTAAAAAGCCATGACCTCCAGTCCAACCCTCAGCGCGAAAGTCATCTCGCGCACCGCTACCGTTTGCTTTTTCACGCCTTTTGTCGTGCTTGGGATCGATTTTATCTCCGCAAGACTGTTTCGTTATAACGAAACATGCTTTTTTATTGAATCGTTTCTTTTGTTTGTATTCTTTGTAAGTTTCTTGGGAAGTCTGGTTTTCTCCCTGATTCAGGTTGAACAGGCGATGAAGAGTGAGGGAAACCGGCGCTTTCTGAGGGGTGGACTGATCAAATTCTTCGTAACGTTAGGAATTCTGCTCATTGGAATATTCCTCCCCCTTCTCGGTGCCAGTCATGACTCGATCATGGAGTTATGTCAGCGCGCTTCTGCGAAGGAATTAACCTTTGCGCTGAAACAATACGAAGCGGACCACGGCGAGCTTCCGCCCATCCGCACCGGCAGCGAACCGGACGAAAACGGCATTTACCCGCACTCGTGGCGCGTGTATATTCTGCCGTACCTCGAATGCGGCAATCTTTTTGAGCAGATCCGCCTCAACGAACCGTGGGACAGCGAGTGGAACCGCCAGTTTCACAGCCAAATGCCCTCTTATTTTGCGGAGCTGCAGTTACCCGACTGGTTAATAACAGAGGGCCAGACGTCCTTCTGCCTTCTGACTCCTCTCAAGGCGCAAAAGACGGCGGACCTCGGCGAGAATGCGTCCCGGACCGTCCTCCTTGCCGAGTCGCATCCCGGCTGCTGGATGGACCCGAACCACGACATCGACCCGACGCGGGGCATGGGGCGGTTCCGAAGTTTCACGCCGACGAGGACCTACTTTTTCGGAATGTACGACGGATCGATTCGAACCGTAAAGGGCGACGCCCTGACGCCGAGGGATTGGGAAAAGATCCTGAACGGCGAGTTTGACTTTGATGAAAAATGATCGGCCAGAAAGAAAGGACCCAAACCATGAAGATCCTTAAAATCACGCTCATCACGCTGGCCGTCCTCGCGCTGGCGGGGTGGTTTTTTCTTTTCCGGTCGGTTCCGCTGAAGATCTCGCCCGAAACGACCATCCTGACCGAGCCGCGGACGGAAGACGGAAAGTGGGTCGATTATCGTGCGTACCTGATCTCGCAGTTTCCGAAAGACGGCAACACCGAGAAAAACTCCGCCCGGGGAATGCTCGCGCTTTTCGGCGAGGCAGGGGACGTGGAAAACTTGGACTACTGGGAAATGCTTGGTCTGGAGCCGCCTGAAAAAAATCAGAAGGCGCCGTTTTCGATTTCCGACGAGATCCTTTTGGATGAAAAATTTGATGATTGCAAGAAAGTCGAGGATTACTTCGCGGCCGACCCCGATGCGGTGCGTGAGTACGTGTCTGCCGCCACTCCCGCGCTGGACGCCATGACCGAGGTCATTCAAAAGGCGGAATTTTTCGCTTTTCCCGTGGTCCCCAATTCGCTTGATGACCTGGTGGTTTCTGCTCGGACGGTCAATGTTGTGGGTCTCCTTGAAGTCTTGAACGCGTTCAGGTTTCGCGCATGGCTGCGTGAAAAAGATGGCGATCAGGAAGGCGCGGATGCCGACCGGCTGATCCTGCTGAAATTGGGGCGTCAAATTCAAAATAAAGCGACGACGCTCGTTATGCTGCTCCTGGGAAAGGAAGTGGAAAAAGTGGGCGCGGGCTTGAAAGACCCGGAAAAATGGAAAACGCTTGAACCGATCGACAGGGAAGCGAACCTGCGGCGTGCGCTGGAGCTTGAAAGGCTTTTCGCGGCAAGCGCCATTCAGAATTTTTGCCGGCTGGGAAGAAACGGGAACAGTATGAGTCAATGGGTGTATTATGATGGCATTGATGAATTGTTTGTCTGGCCTGTTATGTACTTGGGGTTTGACTGGAACATCGTTGCGAAGCGTTTGAATGAAACGACGCAAAAAATTTACTTTCCGGAAGAAAACGCAGTGCCGTTCGAAGTCCCCAGGCATTCGTGGTGGGAAATTCCCAAACTCTTTTCACGCCGTGCCCGTTCGGAAATTTGGGCCGATGTTTTGGGCTCTTCCGTTAGCATCGACCACGTCCGTCAAACGCTGCTGGAAGAAGTTTCGGTGCCGGCCCCTTAACCGTTTCATTTTGTTTTTTTGGTTCATCCGACAAGTGCGTACCGACCCCCAGGTTTTTCAGCCTGAAATTTCACCAACGCGAAAACCATAAGCCCAGTGTTTTGCCGTCTTGGTTTTGTAGTTCCAATCAAAGCGGTCAAACAAAAATCATTTTCAGCCACAAAGAACGCAAAGAGGAAAAAAGTGAAAAACGATCAAGATTTCAGTGCGCCGCGCGCTGAACGGTAACAAGAAAAAACTCTTTGTGTCCTTTGCGTTCTTTGCGGCTTAAAAACATCGTTCAGAGCTTGGGTGAGTCACGACTCACGCGGAGATGCGCAGCCGCGGAGGATTCAAGAATGGGTTTGCGTGAATGGTCAACGGCTTTATGGATTTCAAACTTCACAACAAAAAACTCCGTGTCTCCGCACCTCCGCGTGAGATAAAAAAAACATACACGAAACTTGGCCGTATTTTGATTATTTTTAGCCTTTTTTTTGAGAAAGGACCCAAACCATGAAAATCCTTAAAATCACGCTCATCACGCTGGCCGTTCTCGCGTTGGCGGGGTGGTTTTTTCTTTTCCGGTCGGTTCCGCTGAAGATCTCGCCCGAAACGACCATCCTGACCGAGCCGCGGACGGAAGACGGACGGTGGGTCGATTATCGGGCGTATCTGATCGCGCAGTTTCCGAAAGACGGCAACACGGAGAAAAACTCCGCCCGGGGAATGCTCGCGCTTTTCGGGGCTGGTGATGAGAATTTCAATCCGGAATATTGGGAAATGCTTGGCCTGGAGCCGTTCGACGAAAACCGGAAACCACCGTTTGAGATTCCTGAAAAATTGATTGAATTTAGCTGTGGTGATGGATCCCCGGAAATTGCTTTACCCGACCTGGAAACGATACGCGAGTATGTGACTGCCGCCACTCCCGCGCTGGACGCCATGGCCGAAGTGATTCAGAAGGCGGAATTTTACGCTTTCCCCGTAGTTCCCAATTCGTCGGACGAAATTGTAGAGGCTCTGCTCCTTGACCTTTCTTTTCTGAATAGGCTCGCGACGGCTTTCGAACTCCGAGCGTATCTCCGTAAAGAGGATGGCGATCTGGAAGGCGAGCAGGCCGACCGGCTGATCCTGATGAAATTCGGGCGTCAGATTCAGAACCAGGCGCTTACACTCAGTACGCTGCTCAGGGGAAATGCCATTGAAAAAAGGGGCGCGGGCTTGAAAGACCCTGAAAAATGGAAAACGCTTGAACCGATCGACCGGAAGGAAAACCTGAGGCGGGTACTTGAGTTTGAAGGACTTTTCCCGCCGAGTGTCATTCAGAATCATCTCCGGATGGGAAGAACCAAGGGGTTTAGCTCGTTGGGGGAAGCAGGAGTGATGCCGGATGAATGGTTTGACTGGTTTGCCATGTACTTGGGGTTTGACTGGAATATCGTCGCGAAGCGTTCGATTGAAACGCAGAAAAAGGGTTTCTTTCCCGAAAAGAACCCCTTCTCCATGCCCGTTCGTTCCTTGTGGTGGGACTATCTCCACGCCCTCTTTTCGCGCCGTGCCCGTTCGGAGTTTTTAGGTGAGTATTTGGGGAGGTGTACCAGTGTCGATTTAAGCCTGTCCCAGCCATTCCTGCTGGAAGAAGTTTCCCCGCCGGCCCCTTGACCGTTTTAGATTCGTCAGCGGGATCCCCGCTTAACATTTTATTCCTCCAAATTCAGAAAGGAGAAAACTCATGAATTCGACCGTCTTTTTCAAAATCGGCTACGGGCTTTACGTCCTGTCGGCCCGCGAGGGGCAGAAAGATAATGCGTGCATTATTAATACGCTCGCGCAGGTCACGTCGTCGCCGGCGCGTGTGACGATTTGCGTCAACAAGCAAAACTACACGCACGACATGATCCAGCGCACCGGCGTCTTCAACGCGAGCATCCTCTCGGAGAAGGCCCAGTTCCGCACGTTCCAGCGTTTCGGCTTCCAGAGCGGCCGCGCTGCCGAGAAATTCTATGGCACGGAAAACCAGGCCGAACGCGTCGGGAACGGCCTGTACATCTGGAAGGACGGTGCAAACGCCTGGCTCAGCGGGAAAGTCGTGGACTCGATCGACCTGGGAACGCATACGCTCTTCGTGGCCGACGTGACCGACGGCGAGATCCTCGACCCGGGCACGGACAGCGCGACGTATTCGTTCTACCACAAGAACATCAAGCCGGCCCCGCCGAAGAAAGAGGAAACGCCCGCCGCGCCGGGCAAATACCGCTTCCGCTGCAAGATTTGCGGCTACATTTACGAAAGCGATACGGACACGCTCCCGCCGGACTTCGTCTGCCCGCTGTGCAAACACGGCGCGGAGGATTTCGAGCGGATCTGACGATTTAATGCGTAATTCGTAATGCGTAATTCGTAATTGACGCTTCGCGTAATGTGGGCGTCTGAAAGAGTTTGATCTCATAAAAGCCGAAGGCTTTTTTTAATTACGAATTACGCATTCCTAATTTAAAGAACTGCATAGCCCAAACCGGAAGGTTTTTCTCACTTTTTTCTAAATTTTGTATGTTTTTCTGGGAAAATGCTTGACAAATTTTGTCGATGGGATAAAATATACCAATTAAGAAACTTGTAATGTTAATCTTTCAGGCCCTTTTTTAAAGTCAGGAGAGATCCAATGACGGCGAACTCAAATTTCCGTTTTCACAAAAATCGCAAATCCCAGACGCAATACAAACGTTCCCTGCACCTGGAGGCGCTGGAAGAACGTGCGCTGCTGAGTGTTTCTCCGGCGGGAGATTACCAGGATCTGGCTGCTGCATATTCGAATTTCCAGATTGCGGAAGACGCAAATTTCATTGATGTGACCGACTTGACGGTTGAAAATCTGCAGGCGGCGATCGATCAAGCCGCCCAAACGGCTGAGGACGACGTGGTGGTCGTTCACACAACTGCGGCAGACAACACTATCCAACTGAACGGCTCGGCACTGGTGATCGACATCGATTCCGACCTCTACGGCAGTCTCACGGTGGTGGGCTATGGGGACTCCATGCTCACATTGTTCAATACCCAGGAAAATATTGCTCTGGTTTATTCTGGTGAAGTCAATTTCGGCAGTATTTCGTTCCAGGTCCTGGAACCTGCAGGCCAATCCTTCCAGACGGACAATCTGGTTGTCGTTTCGGAAGGCGCAAAAGTGGCTTACGATCGTTCAATGTCTGTGATTGAGGAGCGGACAATCGTAACAACTGATCCAATAATTGCCGACGTTCCCGTTGTGTCAAATAATGAGGTAATGCAAGCACCCTCGGAAGTTGAACATACTTATAAAGGAAAATTTAAATTAGATGGAAATAAATGGGCGTATGTTGCCGGTTTGTCGCTTTCCGATTTCAATCAACTGCAAACCTGGACATTCAATGGAGATATTTCGGGGAATTTCATCGATGCCGAGAAAGACCATGGTAATGATGACGATGATCTTATGTGTTGGGCGGGTGCTGCAGCAAACGTTCTCTGGTACACAGGCTGGGCAAAGAAAGATGAGAATGGAGATACACCGTTCGCGAACGAGGATGCGGTCTTCCAGCATTTCGTAGATAATTTCACGAATGTTGGGGCAACTCAGGACTCCACATTCTATTCAGTAGCCTGGTTCCTTAGCGGTGTTTACTATCCTAGCATTTTTGATCCTTATAACGATGAAATTCCTCAGTTGAAACCCAATGCTGACGGCGGTGGATTTCACACGGACGTTGACCTTGAAACAATTGGTGGCTTCTGCAGCGTTACGGGAAGTGACTGGTCGAATATGAGTACCATGGCCGATCTGTTCAAGAATGACTATGGAATTGGTTTACAACTGGAGCGTACTGACGGCGAACTTGGGCACGCAGTTACCGCATGGGGATATGTGTACGATGAAAGTTATTCAACTACCAGTCAATCATACTACCAAGGTGTTTTGATTACGGATTCGGACAACGATCAAGATACTGTAAGTACAAGCATCAAAGCCCCAAATACTTTGACGTATATCAAATTGACCTGGGACAGATCGAAAAAGTATTACAAACTGCCAATGGATTACTACGATGGGGAGTACTATCTTGACAGCTTTGCTTTTTTGGCACCGATGGAACCTGTGAGTGGACAGTTGGATGCCCCATCTCTGAACGTCAGCTCCACCAGTTCTACCTCCGTTTCCGTTACCGTCGGCAACGTAGCGAATGCCGAATCATACAAGTTACAATACTCGACCAACTCGAGCTTTACTAACGCGACCACCAGGACCGTTCAAGCTGGCACCACGCCCATCAACAATTTGACGGCCAATCAAACGTACTATTTCCGGGTTCAGGCGATTGGTTCCGGAAATTATACGGACTCGAATTACAGCGAGTACCAATCCGTAACCTTGGGCGCTCCTGCTCTGGCGACACCGACGTTGAGCGTTAGTGTAACAGACTCCACCTCGGTTTCCGTCACCGTCGGCAGTGTGGCGAATGCCTCGGGTTATACCCTTCAGTACTCGACCAACTCGAACTTTACCAACGCGACTACCAAGACAGTCCTGGCGGGCTCTTCGACCATTAGCGGTTTGAGTTCCGGCACGACGTATTACTTCCGCGTCATGGCAACCGGCTCGGGAAGTTACAGTAACTCGAATTATAGCGCGACCAGATCTGTTTTCCTGGATAGTGATAATCCTGTCAGCGAGATTGACCGGCTGAGAACATTCCTGGAACAGGCCGATGCCCGCGGACAAAAGAACGGCAGGAAAATCGATGTTGGATATGATGCAAATGATACCTCTACGTGGTCTGGCGTTACATTCAAAACAATTGACGGTGAAACGCGCGTTACACGTATTTCCTGGGTTAACGAAGAGTTAGTCGGTACTTTGGATGTCTCTGGATTCACGGCATTGACATTTATGCTGTGTGGTAACCTTCAGTTGGATGGGTTGAACGTTTCCGGGTGTACGGCATTGGACTTTCTATCTTGTGATAATAATAATTTGACCACGCTGGATGTGTCAACGAATACTGCACTGACCTCGTTGGATTGTAGATGCAACCAGCTGACATCGCTGAATGTGTCACTAAATACCGCTCTGCGAGTCTTGAATTGCGAATCCAACCAGTTGACATCGCTGGATGTATCGGAGAATACGAAGTTGTCACTTTTGTGTTGTGAATCCAACAAGTTAACATCGCTGGATTTGTCAAACAATTCCGAGTTGGGCTCCTTATATTGTTGGAATTCCAATTTGGAATACGTTATAATTGACCCGGATGTGGAAGCCCTTGACATTTGTTTTGGCTCTGGGTGGACATTCAAAGACGGCAATGGGACTACTCTTGCTGTAGAAAAGACCACATACACGACAAAGTACTTTTACACATCCAATAATCCCGTCGCTTTTCCAATTCGTGCAACCAATAGCGCCAAGCACCAGACAATTACTTTCCTGAATTCCTCCGCAGCGGTATTGGATTCACCAGCGCTGAGCGTCAGTGCTGCGGGAACGACCTCCGTTTCCGTTACTGTCGGCAACGTGGCGAATGCTTCGGGTTACACTCTTCAGTACTCGACCAACTCGAACTTTGCCAGTGCAACAACCAAGACCGTCAAGGCCGGCACTATGGCCATTAGTGGATTGAAAACGGGAACGACGTATTACTTCCGCGTGCGGGCAACCGCTTCAGGTGGATATATCAACTCGGCTTATAGCGAGACAGAAACCGTAACAACTGATTTTATCAAGTTGTCAACTCCCACGTTCAGCGTCAGAGCAACGGGCGACAATTCAGTTTCTCTTACGATCGACAAAGTTGCGAACGCTTCTGGATTATTGCTCGAGTACTCGACCAACTCCGACTTTACAGATGCCAGCACTCAGACTCTCTCTTCTGCAAAGGTCACAAACCTTGTTAACATCATCGGCCTGGATTCCCAAACAACGTATTACTTCCGCGTAATGGCAATCGGTTCGGGAAAATACAGTAACTCCGATTTCAGCATAACAAAATCGGCAACCACAATTGATGAAGATGACGGAGCTGTAGTCACTGTCATCGGCAAGAAAGTTTACGTTATCTGGGCTGATAACAATCCCATGCCGGACGCGGTGCGGTATCGCGTAGCGACGGGATCGGCGAAGTGGACCACGAAGAAACTGAAGGCGGGCGTCACGGAGTTCTCTTTCAACGCGAAAGTTGGGACCAATTACGAAATCCAGGTCCTTCTGGATCAGCAGGAAACCAACATTCTGCAAACCACCGCGGTCGTGCTGGATCAGCCGAAACTGAAGGCGGACAAGAAGGAGATCAAAGACGATACGTTCCAGGTGAGCGTCACGAACTACGCCGCCAAGAATCTCGCCGCGAATGTAACACAAGCGATCGTAACGGTTAACGGCGCACAGACAGAGGTGGACATTCAGAATCAACAAGGGGAGGCTGAGTTGACCAACGGCGGATACGTCACGTTTAACAACGGTCTGTTCACGTTCACGGAAATGAACAGCAACACGGCGTACAAAGTGCAGGTTACTTTCTCCGATGGTCAGAGCTTTTCCACCCCGTCTTCGACCCTGAGTGTGAAGACGATCAAGACGTGCTACCAGACCCCGACGCTCATTTATGCCACGGCTATAAGTGACACAGAGATCGATATCGCGTGGACCTCCGTTTATGGCAAAAACTCCATAACAAAGGCTCAGACGTATACGATTCAGTACTCGCTCAACGGCAAGAAATGGACGAACGCCACGACCAAAGCGACGGGCAATATCTTCACGATCCAGAAGCTGAAGGGGGGCAACGAGTACCGAATCCGGGTCTTCGCGACCAAGGACAAACAGTTCGAGGCCTCCGCGGTCAGTAACGATCTGCCTGCCGAAACGCTGGCTTTGCCGAAAACGGCTTTGGACAAAAAATCCATGACGAGCAGTTCGTTCAACTTGAATGTGACGAACTACTACGGCACGAATCTCAAGGAAGCCCCGATGCTGAACATAGTGTCCGACAAGTTCGGCTCAGCGACCATCAATTTGCAACATGGGACAGGCTCGGGTTCGTTTGACTACAGCGGCATGACTGTCACCTTTGCGTACGGCACGCTGACGTTCACAAACGTCCCGGTCGGTATACAGCAGAAACTTCAGATCAACGCCTCGGACGGGGTTTGCACGACGGCGTGGTCCAAAGCGGTTTCCGTGAAAACGAAATAACAGACCGTTGAAGTTATTTCGTCAGCGCTTATCGCGAAACGTTTAGTGGCAAGCAGTTAGTTGTACACTTCGTGCGCTAATTACTTGCCACTTAAAAGATGGGACATTTTTAAATTTGTGTCGTTCTTGTTATCTGTTGTGCAATTTGTCTATCTTGAATTATTGATATTCTTCTTTTTTGCGAAAAATTTTCTGTTTTTTTTATACAACCTATTGAAACAATAATAAAATTCATTATAATAAAGATTTATATAACCTATCCTGTGAATGTCCTATAATTTAAGGGAGTTTTTTATGCTTAAGTCGATCGAGAAATTCTTTTCTCTGCTGAACCACAAGAATCACCGTCCCAGTGCGCAGAAACACCACAACTGCCGTTTGGAGTTTTTGGAGGAGCGCACTCTTCTGAGTGTTTCGCCTGCCACCGCGTTTTCTCTTCACAGCAACGAGAGTGCCGCCCACGTGATCTACCTTGATTTTGACGGACACACAACCACAAATACCAACTGGAATTCCAGTCATTCCCTCCAGGAAATCGAGACTCCTGCCTACAGTCTCGATTCAGATGCAGCCTTCAGCGATCAGGAGCTCGATAACATTCAGGAGATTTGGGCATATACTGCGGAGTATTTCGCTTCGTTTGATGTTGACGTAACCACAGATGAAAGCTCCTTCACGAACAACAACGGGATTCGTGTTGCGATCGGCGGCCGTGCGACAGACTGGTACACAAATTCTGACAGCACTACAGGGGTAGCGTATGTCGGTTCATATACTTATCAGACGGATGTGCCCGCATTCGTTTTTAGTTCGAACTGCCACTCGACCTATTCCGTTGCGGTCACCATTGCTCACGAAGTGGGCCATTCCCTCGGCTTGTCGCACGACTCAACCTCCACGCAGGAATACTACCCCGGGGCGAATGGCTGGTCACCCATTATGGGCAGTGGAAACGGTCCCGTTCAGCAATGGTCCAAAGGTGAGTACACTGGAGCGACAAACAAAGAGGACGACCTTTATATTATTACAACGAATAATGGTTTTGGATATCGTCCCGACGATTACGGCGATACAACCAGTACCGCCACGACCCTTTCGGTGAATGGCTATAACGAATTCTACGCTGAAGGGATCATTGAGCAGAATACCGATTCGGACTACTTCAAAGTCGTTCTTACGAAGACAAGCGACTTGTACATCAAGATGTCGCCATCCTCGTACAACTGCAGTCTGGATACGCAGCTGAAATTATACAACTCCTCCGGGAGTCAGATCGCCTCCAATGCATCCACGACTTCCCTTTCGTCCGAAATTTTAGTAAGAAATCTTGCGGCTGGGACGTACTACATTCAGGCCCAAAATGATGGCTGCGGTACCTTCTACAGCAGCTACGGGAGCCTTGGCAGTTATGTCCTCACCGGAACGGTCGGCAGTTCCGCCAAAACGACGGTAACGACCAAAGCCGATACAGTAAACGCCAATGATGGAGTCATTTCCCTCCGGGAAGCCATCGCCAATGCCAAAGCTGGGGACCGCATCGTTTTCAGCAAGGACGTTTTCAGTGCCGGCGATGTTATTCAGCTTGACTCAGAACTGACCATTTCGACTGGAGTCATCATCGACGCTTCGGACCTCTACAACGAAACAACGAAAACTCCCGGTATTACGATCAAAGCGGCCGATGGCTGCCGGCACTTTACGATTTCGGGGGGAACCACCTCAGCACCGGTTACTCTGCAGGGCCTGGCTTTGGTTGATGGCTTCACGAATGGGTCTGGAGGCTCGATCCTGGCTTCCGGAAGCCTTACCATAAAACAGTGCAAGTTTGAAAATAACCAGGCGAGCTCAACAAGCGTGTACACTTATGGAGGTGCGATTTACAGTCAAACGGCCAGCACCAAGATAAACGTAGAGGATTCCCAATTCATTGGAAACACCGCAGACTATGGCGGTGTCATCGCATTAAAAGAAAGAACGAGTTCCATCAATTTCACCTCCAGCACGGCAGCAGGAAACAGTGCGGTATATAATAGGGGAGGAGTGTTCTATGCCAGCTGGAGTTGTGCCGTTATCAATGTGCTGAACAGCGTTCTGGCCGGCAACCAGGGCGGTGCCATTGATAATTATGGAACCTGCAACATCCAGAGCAGTACGATTGCAGGGAATACCAAAGCTTCCGCGTTGAATCTGGGATGTGACTTCAATACGCATACCATCGAAAACTCGATTATTGCCGGAAACTATACGGATCAAAAACCGACGGATGCGGTTATCGCCGGCGATATGGTTATTAACTACTCTCTGATTGGAAACGCGCAGGGGCTGACCTTGGGAACAGGATGCATTGGCGGCACCAAAAATGCGGTCGCCGATCCGGGATTCAAGAGTTTTACTCCCAATACGGGAACCTGGACCAAAGATGACTGGAAGGCATGGGATTTGAACCTGAATCGTTCAACCTCCATCGCCATCAATGCCGGGTCCAACGCCAAAGCAATTTCCGCATTCAACGGCAAATTGTCAGAAAAAACGGACGTTACAGGCATAAACTCCCGTCTGACAGGCAGCGTGATTGATATTGGGGCGTATGAACAGTCGAATCTAATTGAGAACTTTACGGGATTGACACTTTCCACGAAATCCCCGAATCTGAACGAGACGATTCAGGCCATCCCCAATCCTCCTTATGTGCAAGTATCCTATCAATGGTATCGTTCCTCCAGTAAAACCAGTGGTTTTGTTTTGATTGAAAACGCCACAGCCAGTTCATTCACTCCGGACGAGTCCTGTCTGAATCAGTATCTTAAATGCGTTGCTTCAGACACGAATGGAAATACATACTCGTCCGTGACTGATAATGTCGTCCGCGTCTCTGAAAAATTCAGTTTGGCTGGACAATCCGTAATCACGGTTACTTCGACGCAAGACGTTATCAATGTGTATGACGGTGTGATTACGCTTCGTGAGGCGATTGCTTATGCAGGGGAACTGGAAATCAATATGATTGAGTTTGATACTTCCCTTGCCAATAAAACGATTACGCTTACCAATGGGGAATTGGTAATCGGTAATTCGATGACCATTGATGGCGATGAACTTGGTATTGTTATAACGACATCTTCGGGACGTTTGTTCAATGTCTGCGGCGGTAATGATACCACGCCAGTTGCCTTGATCGGCCTGAATTTGACCGGCGGAAACGTCACTGGAAACGGTGGAGTGTTCCTTGTCGAAGGCACATTGGAACTTCATTCCTGCAACGTGTATGACAACTACGCAAGCGGGAACGGCGGTGTCTTCTATTCAGAAACAGCCAGTACACACATTTATGTTTTCGATTCCACGTTGACCGGGAATGAGGCGAATAGCGGCGGTATCAGTTATATGAAAGAAAAAACTGCCAGACTCAATATCACTTCCTCACTGGTTGCCGGAAACAAAGCGAACAATAGCAGCGCTGTTTTTATGGCCACCTATTCCTGTGCGATTACTACGCTTTTAAATAGTGCTATCATCGGCAACAAAGCCTATAACTACGGCGTCGGGTACAGTTATGGCCAAGTCCTTGTGTACAACAGCACGATTGCCGGAAATATCGCTTCTTCCTACGCAGGCGCTATCTATTTCGGGAGTGGCAGAGATACACACAAAATTGAGAACTCGATTATTGCACTGAATACTGCCGGTTCGGCCGAATCGGACATCGAAGCGGATGAAACGGTTACAGTCAATAACAGTTTGATCGGAAACGGGGATGTCACCAACCTCGTTTCAGGATCCGGGAATTATATCGGTAATGCCAGTTCCGTTCAGAACCCCGGTTTTGTTTCCTTGAATACGGTGACCGCAGGATCCTGGACCAAAAACACCTGGCAAAACTGGAACTATTCCCTCTCGTCTAATTCTGTCGCTGTAAATGCCGGGTCTAACAGCCTCGCCTATACGGCTTTTGGAGTAACTTCCAATGCTGAAATGTCGTCTAAAAGGGACCTTCAGGGGAAACCTCGTATTATCAATGACGTAATTGATATGGGGGCCTGTGAGTATGGCAATATGACCGTATTGTCCAAGCCGTCATTGAACACACCAGTAGTAAATGACAAGACCGTTTCTGTCTCGTGGAGCAGCGTGTCGGGTGCTTCGCGTTACTCGTTCGAGTATAAACTTTCCACTGACTCAACCTGGACAACGCAGAACGTTACTGGCACCTCAAGTACATTTACAGGCTCATCGGGACTGACGTACGATGTCCGTGTGAAGGCGGTCGGCTCAGGCAGCTATGCCGATTCGGATTACGCAGTGACTTCGGTAACGATTCCTGCGATCGACAATGTTGGCGACACATTTTCAAATGCTAAAGCCATTACCTTCACAAACGACGCGTTTACTTTTACAGACAAACTCGGCGAAGGCACGTCCGGCCTGAAAGATGTCGATATTTACAAACTGGTCATTTCCAGCTCGGATATTGGCCGGAGGTATACTTTTACAACGTCTAAGCCAGCTGGTGGAACCGCGGTCGATACGTATATTCGTCTGTTTGATTCCATCAGTACCCAGCTTGCCTATAATGATGATGGAGGAGATGGCAATTATTCGTCATTGACCTGGACTCCTTCCGCCGCAGGAACCTATTATCTTGGCGTAAGTTCTTACGACAATAAAGATTATAATCCAACCTCAGCTGGCAGCTCGACCTCCAATGGCACTCAGGGAGATTACACTTTGACGGTTACCCGAACTGCCAAACTTTCCACTCCGACGTTAAACGCCAGTGTGATTGATTCCCGCTCCATTTCCGTCACTGTTGGCAGCGTTTCGAATGCCTCGGGGTACACGCTGCAGTATTCGACAAACCAGAATTTCGCCAACGCGACGACCATGAGTGTTTCTCCAGGAACCACGACCATCAGCAGCTTGAGCGAAAACACGACTTATTATATCCGGGTAATGGCCACCGGTACGGGAAATTACAGCAACTCGGACTACGCCACGAAATCCGTAAAAACTCCCGGCAAGCTGTCGGCGCCATCTTTGAGTCTCACTACGAATGGCACCAACGCGATTGACGTCACGGTTGGCAGTGTGGCGAACGCATCTGGATACACCCTGGAATACTCGACAAACTCGAATTTCTCCAACTCGGTAACCAGAAGTGTTTCGGCTGGTACTATGACCATCAGCGGCCTGAATGAAAATACCTGGTACTATTTCCGGGTAATGGCTACTGGTACGGGTGATTACTGTGATTCGAATTACACGTCGAAATCCGCCAAAACCGCCAGCAAGCTGCCTGCTCCGTCTCTGAGCGTCATTGCAAACGGTGCCAACGCGATTAATGTCACGGTTGGTGCGGTGTCGAACGCATCGGGGTACACGCTCCAATACTCGACAAACTCGAATTTCACCAACGCGACGACCATGAATGTTTCTGCTGGCACCAGGACCATCAGCAGCCTGAACGAAAACACAACTTATTATTTCCGGGTAATGGCCACCGGTTCGGGAAATTACTGCAACTCGGACTACAGCGTCACGAAATCCGTAAAAACTCCGAGCAAGTTGCTGGCACCGTCTCTGAGTGTCAATACCCTCGGTCCCAAAGAGATCGACGTCACGGTCGGCAGTGTGGCGAACGCCTCGGGGTACTCGCTGCAGTACTCGACAAACCAGGATTTCTCCAACGCGACCACAAAGAGCGTTTCGGCGGGGACTTCCACCGTCGGTGGTCTGCGTGCTGACACGACGTATTACTTCCGCGTGATGGCGACAGGTACGGGCTCTTACAGCAATTCCGATTTCAGCCTCACCCGGTCCGCAAAAACGGACGAACCTGATGACACTGAAATCACAATCAACGGCAAGAAAGTCACGATCAGCTGGGAAGATGGCAGTCCCATGCCGGACGCGGTGCGGTATCGTGTAGCAAACGGATCGACGAAGTGGACCACGAAGAAACTGAAGGCGGGCG
>JAFSMO010000044.1 GCA_017447865.1 Thermoguttaceae bacterium | reverse complement strand
TTCCAGTTGTCGCGCTAGCGGCACGGCTGGGTAACTAACTGCGGAAAGGATAAACGCTGAAAGCATATAAGCGTGAAGCTGTCCCGGAGATGAGATTTCGATGAGTCCCCTGAAAGACGATCAGGTCGATAGGGCGGATGTGTAAGTGCAGTAATGTATTTAGCTTACCGCTACTAATGGACGAACACTTTATCGCATGTTTTTAATGCTTGCGATGCGCGAGTCGCTTATTCGAATTGTTGAAATCTTTGAGACTTGATTGCCTCAGAGATTTATTACCGGTGATTAGTCGTAAAGGTTCACCTGTTCCCATCCCGAACACAGTAGTTAAGCTTTCCGAGCCGATGGTAGTACTGCAAGTGCGAGAGTAGGTATTGCCGGTTTTTTTATTTTAAAGTGTGGAGTTTGGAGGGTGGAGAGTGGAGTTGCGCTTCGCGTAACGTGGCTTGCAGAAAGACTTTAACCCGTAAAAAGCCGAAACGTTTTTTTCTTCATTTTTGTGGTTTTCTACCCTCGGACTTTGTTAGATGCCATAATTTTCATCATTAAATATTTTCCGGGTTCATTTTTTCGTATGCTTCAATATCATTCAATAATCTAGGATAAATTTTCTCAACAACTCGCAATGTGTAAATCTCCTTGTTCGTTTTCTCCGTCTCTTTTTTCAGAAGTCGTCGCGTTTGTAATATACAATTAGCGAAAAAGATCAACTTAAAGAATGGACAAAGCGACTTGTCCCGAACAAACGGGTTGCCCGTTCTGGCAAAATTATTGCCATAACAAGTTGGACACAGAGTTTCAATCGGACAGTTCTTGCAAGCGGGATCAGCAACATCTCCAGAAAAGTCGAATTCTTTAATCCTTTCAATGTTCTCTTGGGGTTGGGTAAGAGGCAGGAAGTATTGGCAAGGATAATAACTGCCATCAGTATCATAGCAACTCATTGCAGTTCCTACGCCGCAGTATTTACTAATTGATGCCGGATTAACTTCTGGCGGACAATATGACAAATCCATATTAAGTATTGTTGCTGGTGTAAAATCTTTTCCATCAGCAAGATAATAATCAATTAGTTTCGTGAGTTCACGCTTTAACAAGTAGTATTCCTTTGGACCTAAATCTATTCCATAGGCAATATTACAACTAATTGAATTTTCGTTCATGCCGATGTCAGATTTATAGCCGCGCCCCATTTCACACTCTTCGTGCAAGTATTTTAGCCCATTCGATAGATCGCCTATTGTTTCTGCCGACAATGTCATCTTAATGCCCTGACGTCCCCAGGTCTCGAGAAAAAAATCGAGATCAATGTTAAATCGACCAGTATGACGATTAGCCTCTTGCATATTAGGATTTCCATCGTAACTCAATCCCAATATGATTTTATCTTTATGTTTACGCAGCCAATCTTTTATCTCATCAGTAATTAACGTCCCATTGGTTGAGACCACAACTCTATAAGAAACTGGCCATTCCTGTGAGAAAATCCACTCACAGATGGACTTGAATAGCGACCAATCAATTAACGGCTCCCCGCCCATTAGAACAATGCCTAAATTGCCTCCCGGGGAGACTTTTGCAAATTCTTTTTTTAGTAGTTCTTGCGCCAATTCTAACGACATTGAAGAATTGTCCCGCTTCTCATGCTTTTGATAACAATAACTGCAATTCAAATTACAGCGATGCGATAATATGAGCGTTACAGACCGATCGTTTGGATTAAGAATTTCGGATTTGTCCATGATTAACCCCTTGTCCATTTAGACAATTTGTTGATACTGATTGTTTCACGTTGCATGAGATTCTTTCCAACTTTCCAATTCGTAGTTTGTTGATCCCATTCTTCACCATCAGTTCCAATTGAATGAAACATGGCCAAGCTTTCCCGACATTGAATAATCGATATCGGGAAAGCGTACAAAGCCAGCAGGATCAGTTTCTGCTAGTTGAAGAAGTACAGCATGTACCCGAGCAGTACCCGCCACAACACGACGTTGTGTAATTGCGAATTGAAATTTGTTTGTTTGAATCGCAAGCTACACTGCGAGTCAGCGCAGCTAATTCATCAGCTGTCAGTTTCATTTTTCACCTCCTTTCTCTGTTATCCAGAATGAGTAAATGATTTTGACTCTCAAACAAAATCAGTGGGATAAAAAACCACAAAAAGAAAATAAAGGTGGACATTCTATCAAATTGTTGAATAAAATATTTTCAACAAACACTATCAAACAATAGTCACCTTTATTTAATATTTATTGTAATCCAATCAATAAAAAATCACAAGAGGGGGGGAATATAAAAAATCAAAAAATTACAAAAGGATATTCGAGATTTGCTATTTGATCATGTCTGTGAAAAGAAACGAGAAATTAGCCATCATTTCAGCAAGTTGCCAGTCAAGTTGCGAACAACGTGTTGTAAGTGAAATATACACGACCAATGGGAACGGAATTACACAGTTAGCCGAAGGCGAACCGAACACCCGTTCAAAGGGTAAAATACCGTTTTGCGCAAGTCAAACGTCCCTTGGTTGGCGCCAGTCTCTGGGTGCCTTTCCTGTTTTGCAAAAAAACTATCTCAAGTCCCCTGCCGCCCAACCGTGTTAGCGGTTGTTAAGGAAGCGAAATTTTACTCTTGATTATGCCGAACAGCAGCAGGGCCAGGGTCGTGCAGGCGAAGACCAAGGCCGAGAATTCACACGCGTCGTAGAGGTTCGAGCCTTTGCAGAGGGACCAGACGGCAGCGAGGAGGGCCGGGCCGAAAAGGATCGCCAGAAACATGGCGCAGCGCCCCTTGTGCAGCGCTCTTGACGGCGGGCCCGGCGGGGATTTTCTGATCATCTCGTAAAACTCGCCCACCGTCAGCGTCGGCGGCCACGGGCGGGAGTCTTCGTCAACGGTAAACGTGCGCTGAAACTGATCTTCCACCTCGCAGATGAACAGGTACAGATCGTCTCTGTCGAAAAGGATCTGAAACAGCTCGTCGTCCGGCAGGAACCAGCCGTCTTGAAAGAGGGACCAGGTTTCGTTGTTCAGGATCGTATTGAGCCGCCGCCACTGCGTCTCCGCGACGCCCGCCTGCGCCCACGCCCGGGCCGCGTCCGCTTCGGAACGCTCCGCGAGGATGGCCTTTTGAAACTTCAGGCACTTTCGGGAATACCCGATTTCAAACCAGCCCGACCGGGGCGGCAAATCGGCTGCGCGAAGCGGCTGCATGGGGGAAGTCCTTGAAAATGGGGGTGGGGAATGGTCTCAAAAACACGAGTGGATCTGATTTATTTTTAACCCGAAAGGGGGCAAAAGTCAAGGAGGCCCGCCGGGAATTCGGGGAAAAAAGTGGAAATTTCCCGCGGCCCGACTGCGGGAGTGCTGAAAAAAACGCCCGTTCCACTTCAGACCTTGTATTTAAACACGGATTTTCACGGATTTAATGGATTAAAAGGATTTCGTTTTTTTGATTGGAAATCTCTTTAAATAATCTGTGGAAATCCTTTTAATCCGTGGAAATCCGTGTTTAAATTGAGGCTTGAATCAGGCAGCGCTCGCACTTTGGAAAAGAGGTTGAGGTTTTGAGGACTTCCTTGACCGAACCCCTTGACAATGGTTTTTTTCTGTATTATAATGGTCTTGTCCGGTCGAAATTCTTTGGCGAAATTGCACTTGATATAAATGGGCAGGATTGGGTGCAGGAATTGAAGGTTCAGCCGCCGGGAGTGCAAGTTTACCATGCGTGAAGAAGGTTATTATGATTATTTACAGAATGCGATACCTGTTCGGGGATTCGTGATCCTTATTTCCGTGATTTCCATTCCTTTTTGGGGGTTATTGCTTTGGATTTTAACGAATCCGGCTTTTTACTCGGGCGGGTATCGCGATTTGTGGCCTTTGACCTGTCTGTGGCAAACTGCCGGAGAGGGGGTCGTTGAGGAGAGTGTTCAAGCCCCTATCCCTATGGGGCGTACCAGCGTTCGATATTTCCGCGTTCAATTTCGCTATCGAATCACCAAAGGCCCCTTTGCAGGTTATCAAGGCCAGGGGTTTTGTTACTGCCGTGACCTTGTTGCCCCGGAACGAAGATCGATTGCCAAAGGCGATGTGTATGAAGTTTTGATTTTCAATGGGAATAAAGATGTCGTCAAGCTGGATATGCCTCTGGCAATTAGTACGGATGTTCGTCCGAATCGTTTATATCAGGTCGGCGCTTTTGTTTTTATCCTGATTCCGGCCTGGCTTTTTGGCGTGATATGGCTCGAATACTACAATGGAAAAAGAAGTGTCAAAAAAGGGGGCCCAAAAAGAATCAGATACCAGAAACCAAGCAGAATAAAACACAAGGCCAAACGTAAAAGATTCCGGAAAAAATAGGCCAAAGACAGAGAATGAAAATGCTTCCAGAAACCCCAGAACCCACCAAGAAAACGCCCGCGATCGCGATAGCCGCTTTGGTCAACAGCCTGCTGATCCCTTTCTCTTTCGGCTTGACTTTTTCTCCGGCGATCCTCTTGGGCTTGCATGCGCTGGCAAAGACTTTCCCCAATGAAAACACAAAACGCAAGAAACGGCTGGCAGTTTCAGCGCTCGTGATAAGTGTATTTTTTGCCGTCGTGATCCTCTCGATCATGTTCTTTCTGTTCATATATTGAGGTTCATCCGACAAGTGCGTAGTTCCAATCAAAGCGGTCAAACAAAAACATTTTTAAGCCGCAAAGAACGCAAAGAAATATGATTAAAATTTCAGTGTGCCGCGTGTTGATCGGTGACAAGAAAAACTCTTTGCGTCCTTTGTGGCCAAAACAATCAAATTTGAAGCCGCAGACAGAGCACCTCTTTCCAATCACACGCGGAGCTGCGGAGACGCGGAGGATTCGAGGATGGGGATAAAAATAAAACTCCGCGGCTCCGCAGCTCCGCGTGAGGTAAAAAGTAAGGTTCATCTGACAAGTGCGTATCGACCTCTTTTGATCCTCAAGAAAAACTCTTTGCGTTCTTTGCGTCCTTTGTGGCTTAAAAAATCATTGTGGTTTTTTCCGGAAATGGCAACGGCTCGGTCTTGACGAATTCCTTGCCCGGGGTATAATGCAAATACAGACGGATAAACCATCCATTTCAGGGAGAACAAAATGAAACCGATCGTTTCGCTTGGCGTCGTGATATTTGCCGCGTTTTTTTTCTCAGGGGTTGCTTGGGGTGAGGAGACGCAGGCTGAAGGGCAACGATTTCGCGTTTACTTCGAGGGCGAGGAATATTTTTGTGTCCCGCAGGGAGACGAGGCGTATGCGCTCTATAAGGATGAAAAGAAATGGGCCACGTTTTATCGTTTGCGTCCATTTAAGAAGTGGCCTTATCCTGAAGTAAGGGATCGTATGCCGATTACCATGAACGTGCGCTGTTTTGCCCTTGAGTATGAGGACGGCAAATCGGTTTTTGCAGGTTATATAAACAGTTCGGGTGAATTACGTGACGCATTGGACCTGATCTCCCGGAATCAATGGGGGTATCACGAGTTAGTCATTTGTGAGTTCACTCCCGGTTTGAAGGATCTGAAGAAACTCGCGAAAGTTCAGCTTGACGATTTGTCATTTGCAAGAAGTTCGTTTCCTTCGGACATGCCCGCGGAGTGTTACCCATCCTGCCGACGTTTGTCATTGTTGATAACCTCCATTCCTTCTGATTTTTTGGAGGGCCTTGCCGAAAACAGGACGATCGAAGGCCTCCGTATTTTGTCCCCTCCGGCCGCATTAAGTAATGCCGATTTTGTCAGTATTTCGAAAATGAAATCCCTGAAATTTTTGATATTATCGAAGACGTGGCAGAAAGATCTGGACCTTTCACCTTTGGCCGAATTGCCTCATTTGGAAGGGCTGCAGCTGGGCGGTGATTTGAAGGCGTTAGACCTGGGATTCCTTTCGAAAATGCCGGCGCTTGAAAAACTGGTCGTCCCCGAGGGTTGCCAGCTTCCCGAGACGTTAAAAAAGGACGTTCAGGTTTTGCGTGAATAAACCTGAAAGGTGTGTGGCCCACGCGGTTTTTCATTGCAGAAAGAGTTTCGCAAGGAGCAAAAATGAGTCATCAAAAACAGGGCATTCAGGTTATCGGCAATCACTGCAACCAGGAACTGAAGCTGGCGATTTGCCGATTCGTAAAATATTTGAAGACACAGTACGAATTTCCTGTGTTGTTAAAAATTATTTTATGTGATTCTTCCGAACTGATTTCTCCATTTGATCAAGATACGTGTGTCAGTTTCAGTTGGGTCCCCGACGAACCCACCGATATTTATCGATATCCTTATATTTTATGCACAACAGGGGATTATCTCAAGGATAAAGCAAAGCGCGGGAGGGATAACGCTCTGGCCGGCTATATTCATGACATAGCAAAGCACATTCTGAGATATCAGAAATGGCTAAAAACGGGTTCCATAAATGTCTATGCCATCAATATCAAAGCGACCGAGATATTGGATCAATACGCGGAAACAAGGGAGCATCCCTGAATACGCATGAAATGGAGCCTTTAGATCAATGAAAATCAATCGAAGCCTCATTTTTTCCTGGTTGCTATACAGTATTTTGGTTTCGGCGGCGGTCATTCAGTTTGTCGGCTATCCTGTGCTTGAATCACGAGGAAGCCATGACGTTGAATTATTTCTTGAGTTCGGTTTCCCTTATTGTATCGTCAGAACTCCCGGCTGGGACCAAAAACAGGAATCCACCGCGTTGTCGGCCCGCCTTTTTTCTGTCCCGCGGCAAATTGCGGACGTGCCAATGAAAACCGATTTTCCCCGAAAAGGGATCTTCCTTTGGGAAAACCGGGATTTTCAGACCTTTGCTTTTCCTGCCGATTCCCAGTGGCGAAAGCGGTTCGTACATCCATGGCACCGTTTGTGGTACGCGATTTACGACATACTGCCGGTCTCAAGAGTAACGGAAGATTTGGACTGGCGCGAGTGTATCTGGCAAAGATGCGCTGCCGCGAATGGGGCGTATTACCTTTTGCTTTTGATTTCAGTCGGCTTCTCAAGCCGGAACCAATGGATCGGCAAACACACGCGTTTCTGTAAATGCTTTGTCGTTTCCTGGTTTGTGTTTTTGGGCTTAACGCTCCTGGTGCACCTGTTTCCCCAGACGTTTTGCCTCGCGCTGGATTACTGCTGGCTTTATCTTCTTCTCTGGTCATTGAACATGGCGGGGATCGTTTTGATCCTGGCCCAATTTTGCAGATTGGTGAAATACATTTTGAAGATTTTCAAGGGGCTCACCCCAGATCCGGAGGACCGGCGTCCTCGCCGGTCAAGTTCGGCACAAGCCGAACGCTCTTTAATCCACTCCTAAAGCATCCAATCCGGTAAAGAGTTCACCCGAATAAGGCCCCGTAAGATTCGGAGGGCCGGCGTCCTCGCCGGTCAAGTTCGGCGCAAGCCGAACGCTCTTTAATCCACTCCTAAAGCATCCAATCCGGTAAAGAGTTCACCCGAATAAGGCCCCGCGGATAAAGCGGATTAAGCGGATTAAGGCGGATTTTTTTAAATAGAATAAAAAATGATTTAGGCATGGATCGAAAGAAAATCAATTTCTATTTCCTTTTAATCTGCCTAGATCCGCTTAATCCGCTTTATCCGCGGGGCCTTTTTCGGGCCACGATTTCTTGCCGGTATGGTGTTTAGCGGCGAGATTTTTATTCGCGTTCGGCTGGTACCGAACTTGACCGGCGAGGACACCGGCCCTCCGAACCTTGCGGGGCCTTTTTCGGGCCACGATTTCTTGCGGATTTGGTGTTTCGGTGTACTTTTTATGGCGTTCGGCACGCGCCGAACTTGACCGGCGAGGACGCCGGCCCTCCGAATCTCCCCCTTGATTTTTTTCCCGTTTCCGGGTACAATTCAGAAAAATTCCTTCCTCGTTCTGAAATCGAAAGGTTTCCCATGCGTCACTCATTCCATTTCACGCTCATTTTTGCGGTATTTGCCGCGCTTTGTTCGGCCCGGTGGACTCAGGCCGCGCCGCCTTCCGGAGAGTATAAACTCGTATGGTCCGACGAGTTCGACGGCACGCAGCTGGATGAATCCAAGTGGTTCTACCGTCACGAAAACCAGGTCCGGCGCGACGCGATCAACTCCCGCGAAGGCGTTTCGCTCGACGGGAACGGTCATCTGCTCCTGACCACTTTCAAACGCGACGGCAAGTACCTGACCGGTTTCATCGCGACCCGCTACCAGTTCCGTTACGGATACGCGGAATGCCGGGTCGAAATGCAAAAAGCGCCGGGGCACTGGTCCGCGTTCTGGATGATGCCCGGCCAGATGAAGACCTTCGACGAGCCGAACCCGGGCGAGGGGGGCGTCGAGATGGACATTTACGAGTACCTGTGCCGCTACCCGGACTCCCTGAAACAGAACCTGCACTGGAACGGCTACCAGCAGGGCAAACACCAGCACGTCGGCAAAGAACAGAACTGGCCCGGCCTGGGCACGGGTTTCCACGTCATCGGGATGGAATGGACGCCGACCGAGTGCGTGTTCTACGTGGACGGCAAGAGACGTGGCGCACGAGCGAGGCGGTTTCGCACGTCAACTCGTACATCCTCCTGACGCTCGAAGTGGGCGAATGGGGCGGCAAGATGGCCGATTTCGAGGACCAGCTCCCCGACTCGGTGAAGTTCGACTACGTGCGCGTTTATCAGAAATAGCGGCGAAAACCGAAAAACCGGGGGAATTTTCGACCTCCCCCCCTTGAAAAGAATCGCAGAACGGTTAAACTAAGGAAAACTCAAGAAGTTTTCAGGCCTTGTAGCTCAACGGTTAGAGCAGGGGACTCATAATCCCTTGGTTAGGGGTTCGAATCCCTTCGAGGCTATAGGGACAGGTGATTTTGGTTCATCTGCCCCTTTTTTATTTCCTCTCTTTTCGTCTCAAGTGCCCTTTTTTACGACACTTGAAAATTCTTTCCTGCTTT
>JAFSMO010000043.1 GCA_017447865.1 Thermoguttaceae bacterium | reverse complement strand
TATGCCATAACCCAGAAATGGCTGGCAGACGAACTCGCCGCAGCGGGGCTGGCCAGGCTTGCGCCGTCGCATGGTGACGTATTGGCGTGCCTTTTCAGGAACGGACCGACGGCAATGCGCGATCTGGCGGCATTCTCGCACCGTACGAAAGCTACGACGACGGTATTGGTCGATAAGCTGGAAGAAATGGGGCTTGTTCGCCGTGAGAAGTTGGAAAACGATGCGCGAAGCGTCGTAGTCGCTCTTACGGATGAAGGCGAAGCTCTGCGCCGCAGGTTTAATTCCATATCGCGGCGGCTGGTCAAGCTGGTCTATTCGGATCTTGACAAAACAGAATCGGAAACTTTGGAGCGTCTTCTCGGGAAGATTCTCGCTGACCTGAAAACCCAATCAGAAAGGAAAGACAAATGAAAGAAATCAAGACAACTGCAGACCTCACAAACGCAACGGCAATCGACCTTGGCCCGCTTTCTGAAATCAAGGACTATGTGCTGGAACTCGGTCCGGAAGTGAAGATTCCCGGCAAGGTGTTTGGAGGCGCGGCGGTCAAGGCCGGCGGTGCGGATTTCTCGTTCCAGGTATTCGCGCCGGGGACCGAAGGCGGATTCTACCACACGCACAAGAACCACGAGGAACTCTATTTCTTCCTGTCCGGCGAGGGTGAATATCAGGTGGATGGTACGAATATCCCCGTGAAAGAAGGCTCGGTCGTGCGAGTCGCTCCGGCGGGCAAGCGTACCGTCCGGAACACGGGCTCCACGCCGCTTACGATGTTGTGCGTCCAGTATAATGCCGCCGAGCCGGGAAGCGTCAATCCTTCCGACGGCACGATCCTTAACGAACCGGTCAAGTGGTGAAAATCGATCTGTATAACGGCTTTTTCGCAGTAACCCATGATAAGCAGGAAAAGGAGAAACCAGATGAAGCGGAAAATGATGTTTTTCGTCGTGGCTGTAATGATTGCCGCAAGCGCGTTTGCCGCGCCGAAAGTGGTCTTTGACCTCTCCCACGGGCAATTCCAGGACGTCTTTGTGAAGCCGGAATATTACGATTACGTTCTTCCTGCCTATCGTGAGATCTGCGGCGAGATCGGCGCGGAGTATGCCGAGATCCGGGATGAAATTACCCCCGAATCGCTGAAAGGGGTCCAAACGCTGGTCATGATTTCTCCGCTTGCCCGTTCCACCCAGAAACCCATAACCGCCAGCGAAAAATCGGCGATCATCGCCTTTATCCGCGGCGGAGGGAGCGTCCTCATGTTCGTGGACGAGGAAGAATACCGCGTCATTCTCTCGGAATACGGCGCGAACGACATCACGCGGCCGTTCGGCATTGAGATCGGCAACGACATTCAGGGCCTTCCGGGGAACTGCGGCGCAATCTCTTTTGAAAATGAGATATTCGGCGGACGGCGTGAAATTCCCTATTCCGGATCACGCCAAATCAAGGGCGGCATCCCGGCGAGCGTCTGCATGGAGGGCGGCTGGATCCACGCTTCGTACGTCAAGGCGGAAGGCGGGGGCAAACTCTTCGTCGCCGGTGAAACCATGGTCGCGCTCCTGATGGGCTTGCCCGATGGAGATCGAAACGTCCACAAAATGATGCAAACGCGCTGGTGGGGCAAGGACAGCCGACTCTACATGAAGGAACTTCTCGCGTGGTCGATAAAGTCTGACGATGACGCCGATGAGACGGCGATACGTGAAGTCGTGGCGGCCTACGCGAAAAGCATCGATTTTGCAGACGTGAAATTCGCGGAGACGTTCTGGCAGACGGACGACAAGGTCGTCTTTATTCACCCGCGCGGCACCGAATACGGCTGGGAGGCGGTCAAGGCCAATTTCTACGGGAAGACGATGGGCGAGATGTTCTCGAAGCGCGAACTCAAGCCCCGTGACATCTCCGTTTCGGTCTATGGTGACACCGCGATAGTCGTGTTCCTCTGGGACTTCTACGCGACTTGCCGCTCCGACTCGTCGCCGCTCGTTACGCACGGGCGCGAGACTCAGGCAATGCGCAAGATGGACGGCCAGTGGCGCATCACCCACGTCCACTACTCCAATATGCCCATAACGGGGGAGAAGCAGGGATTCTGACAAAGCGGTGAACTGGAGCGGCCTTAATCTGGGGATGTTGTCCCCATCGGGCAGGCTTCGTTCACGCGCCGCATTCTCCATTCTTCTACCCTCCGGAACGGGGTTTAATCGGCAGAAATGACTCTGTTCGGACGCCACAAATCGGCATCTGTCAGTCCACATTCCGAGGCGATCTGCCGGCAATAATCCAAACGACCGGTGCGATAATCGCGTGTATCAGAACCGAACGCAAATTTCAAACCAGCGGCTTTCGCCATCAGTATGAATTCGCGGTGAGGCGTATGCGCCAAATCGTTTATCTCAATAGCAACACCGCGAGACTTGGCTGCTGAGATAATACGGTCCATCCGTTTTTCAGTCCATAGCTTATAGTAATCGCGGGCGATGCAGGGAGGGAGATAAAGTGGCCATCCGAGAATGTCCATGCGCTCGTCGTTCTCAAGAATCGACAGATAGTGCGCCATATTTACTTCCATGAAGGCCTCGGCGTCAGGAATGTAGCAGTCATGTTCCCAAACCTCCAGCGTATCGCCATAGGAATTGCCTTTTTTGATGGTCTGCGGATCAAGAAGTACGTAATCGGCACAGGCAATCAACTCTTTGGAAAGGTTTTTGGACCACCCCGTCCCCATTGGCTGAAGACCACGCCAAAGCGGATAAGCCTTGACACTGTCAATGAAAGCGCGAAGGTCCTCATCATTGCGTATCCCATACGGCGCGACGTTCTGCATGATTCCAAACGGAATATTGAGTCGCTGGGATTTTTTGTATATGTCTTCTATCGACTGTCCGTCTGAAGCGTGAACATGCAGATCGTAGAGATGAAAATCCTTTCCCGCTACGGTTTTGGTGACGTTTGCCTCGAGTTCTGAAGCCATCGAACGACCAAACGACATTGCCACCCCTGCCGAGCCTGCCAATAAGCTGGCAAGGAAATGTTTTCTTGAAATGTTCATAGTCTTCTTTATTTTTTCAGATGTATAAATCAAAAGCCGCCATTTGAAATCTGACGGCTTTCTTTGAATGTCATTTCATCATCATTCATCAGCCAATAAGCGTCTTAATGTCGTCATCGACCGAGCCAATACCGCCAATGCCGAAGTTCTCGACAAGCACCTTGGCGACGTTCGGCGAAAGGAATGCCGGGAGCGTCGGACCGAGGTGGATGTTCTTCACGCCGAGATAAAGAAGCGCAAGAAGAACGATCACCGCTTTCTGTTCATACCACGCGATATTGAACGCAATCGGAAGCTCGTTGACGTCGGCAAGGCCGAAGACTTCTTTCAGCTTGAGCGCAATCAGCGCGAGGGAATAGGAGTCATTGCACTGCCCGGCGTCGAGGACACGCGGGATTCCACCAATGTCGCCCAGATCGAGCTTGTTGTACTTGTATTTCGCGCAGCCAGCCGTGAGAATTACCACGTCCTTCGGCAATTTTTTCGCGAACTCGGTGTAATAATCACGGGTTTTGTGACGCCCATCGCAGCCGCCCATCACCACGAACTTGCGGATCGCGCCCGACTTCACCGCCTCCACGACCTTCTCGGCGAGGGCGAAAACCTGTTCATGGGCGAAACCACCGACGATTGAACCCGTCTCGATTTCGGTCGGCGGGGGGCAGGTCTTCGCCTGGGCGATGAGCGCGGAAAAATCCTTCATCTCGCCATACTCGCCAGCGATATGACGGCAGCCCGGGAAACCAGCCGCGCCAGTCATCCAAAGCCGGTCTTTGTAGGCGGCGGTCGGCGGTACAACGCAGTTTGTCGTCATGAGGATCGGGCCGTTGAACTTCTCAAATTCCTCTTTCTGCTTCCACCATGCATTGCCGTAGTTGCCCACGAAATGCGGGTACTTTTTGAATGCGGGATAGTAGTGCGCGGGGAGCATTTCGCTGTGTGTATAGACGTCCACGCCCGTCCCCGCCGTCTGTTCCAGCAGCATTTCAAGGTCACGCAGGTCGTGCCCGGAAATGAGGATGCCAGGATTATTACGAACGCCGATATTGACTTCCGTGATCTCGGGATTGCCGTAGGCCGTCGTGTTCGCCTTGTCAAGAAGCTCCATGCCCTCCACGCCGAACTTGCCCGTTTCGAGCGTCAGAGCGATCAGGTCGTCGATGGTGAGCGAATCGTCCAGCGTTGCCGCCAGTGCGCGTTGGATGAATGCGTCGATTTCTTCGTTATCCTGAATCAGGGCGTTCGCGTGTTTCATGTAGGCGGCAAGTCCCTTGAGACCGTAGGTGATGAGTTCACGCAGACTGCGCAAGTCCTCATTCTCCGTTGCCAAGACTCCGATTTTCACGGAATCTTTCACTTCCGAATCGCCGAGACTCTCCCGGGTTTGTCTTGTTTTTTCAATCGCACTTTGGATCGCATCGGGATCAAAGTTGGCGTTGGTTATCGTCGTGAAAAGGTTTACCGTAATGAGATGGTTGACATCATTAGACACCGTCTCACCACGCTCTCGTTTCGCAGTTGCCACCGCAGCCAGCAGTTTCGTCTCATAAACGAGCTGATCTTGCAGCGCAGCGACCTCCGCGTTTTTCCCGCACACACCACATACGGTGCAGCCCTTGTTTCCCGCGGTTTCCTGACACTGCCAGCAGAACATTTTCTCCTGCATTTTTCTCTCCTTCTTCTGGTTGCTTCTGATGGTAATCCTAAAAAACTCTTTTTATAAAAAATTACCTTATAGACAGAGATGATTATAATATACAAAAAATGCTTTGTCAAGGGGCCTCTCTATGGATGGATTCCTGTTCCGCACATTCACGATCGGCCCCGGCCTTCTGCAGCCGGATGTGGAACCTGGCTCAAGCCCGCGGGATCCAGACCTACTGCCAATGCGCGGGCGGGCGAGCGTTCGAGATTTTGGCGTATTACCACCCCCTTACCGGTGAAAATTGATATTTCGTATAATACACTTTATTTTCTAAAAATTTACTCAAATTTCTCAATAATCCCATTGACATTTTCCGCGGAACGTTTATAATGCGGGTGTTCGATCGAGGGACGCGGATCCCTCGCAAAACCCAAACCCACGGAGAAATGACCATGAAGAAACGCAAGCCGCGCATCCAGGTAACCAGCACGCTCAGCCCGGAGGTCCACGCCCTCCTGCCCCAGATCGGGGAGCCGCTCAGCAAGTTCCTCGACCACGCCATCCCGAACGAGCTGAGCCGCTCCGCCACCGCCACTTCACGATTGGCCGAGGCGCTGCACGAAGTGATCCGAGCCGCGGTAGAAGACGCGATCCGGGAAGCGCTGGCCGCCGGTCGTAAAAGCAAGTGACAAAGCCCCGCGGAAACGGGGGTTTTTAATTATTTTTCATGAAGCACGGGCCGAAACCACCCACCCGAAACCGATTGGTGGCAGCAGCACGAAAAAAAGCAAATTCATACCTCATTTTCGCATAGTTTTGCATACTTTTGCCCAGTTTTGCCCACTTTTGCATACATACCAGAAATTCATACCAGAGAAGCAAGACATGGCGATTAAACCACGCAAATAACGGACTCAAACAAAAATGTGCAAGCGACAAAAGACATACCGATTCGGACGTCCCACTACGTCCCTGATAAGGCGGAGGTCCCAAGTTCGAATCTTGGCGTGCCCATAGAGGATCCTCGCAGATTTTTGTGAGGATTTTTTTTGTCGTTTCGCTCTTGTTTTTAAGTGGTTTGGTGAAGTTTCTTTTGATGGCCTGCGTTACAAAAAAGCAGAATCTGTGGCATCTTTTGCACCGAGTAGGACCTTTTTCAACCTTCGGAACCATCCTTTTTTCATGGGTTCAACATTCTGCCCTTGTGTAAAATCTGGCAGTGTTTGACCACTCCGAGGTGGAAAAGGCTCTGTGGTTCGTGAGGGAGCGAGACAAAATCTGCGGCGGCGCGATCGCGGGACTGATCCACCAGTTTGAGTGACGCCCGGAACCCAACCCAAAACCCCGGTTTTAGAGCAAAATCAATGCTCCGAAACCGGGGTTTTTCTAGTGACAGTTACATAACCTTTTAAAAAGGCAACGAACCATTGCTTCCTCTTGCAGCACCAGGATTCATGGATTAATTGTGTGGAATATCCATTACATTCAACCATCCTTAGACTGCAAAATATAAATAAAAACTGCCCCTCCAAAAGAATTATGCGCAGCTCCAAAAGTAGAACTATTCGCAGGACACGAAGGAATTGTCGCAGAATGAACATCTACAATAGACCACCCTGAATTAAGGAAACCTTCAAGTCGATTTATAGATTTATCACCAGAAGGAGAATCGTTATGGTTATTCATAACACAAATCTGAACCACTTTAAACTTTTTCATGGCAAACCTCCGCGAAATCAAAATTGGAAACTAATCTTAAATAGTTACACATTTTTTATTCTATTATAATAACCCTAATCTTCACGTCAAGGAGGGGGGATTTTTTATAAGTTATAAGATTGATAAACCTGCAAGCCCCATTTTTTTGTGTTTGGCAAGAAGAGGGACAAGTTTTTTCTTGAATATAATAGAACTTGGGGGTTGTGAGGATTTATATGTTAAGTCTATCCAGGAAAAGGACTCACCGCTATTCCGCTTTTTCCGATTGGCCCCGCCGGTTCGAGGAGGATTTGCTGCATCCAGGCGGAACTTCCCCAAAGGCTCCTCCCACTTCTCAAAAACCCAGCCGGAAACAAGTCAACCGGCTGAAATCACTCCTGATAATGAATCCGACAGATCTCATTCAATGAGAACTTTTTTAATGCCCCGACGGAGCGCAAACAGACCACCCGCCCGATGTACCTCTGGAGCACTACACGGTCTGGTGCGAGGAATTCGAGACGGACCCGGAAGTTTTGCATAATGCGCATGCATTGGCCCGAGAGATGAAGCTTTGCCAAATAACATATCTTTTCACAAATGTTTAAGAAGTTCCTTGCAACAATCGCGAGCCGCAGCCTGCCGTTCTTTATTCACGTATTCAGGACGTCGATTATGACATATTTCATTCCGAACATCGCAGATTTTACCCATCCAATCTTTGAATAGTTCCTCACGTATTTGGGAAAAAATCGATTGAAACAACTCCTTGTGGTCTAAAATAATCGTTAAAAGAAAACGAAGAAATGAAAACTCCAAAATGTCAAAATCTCCCCCCTTTTGTTTGGCCTTTCCCTTCATGGTTAAGGCTTTGATTTTTTTCATCTCGTTGTATTCTTCTTCATGTTCCTTTTTCAATGTCTCTGGCCATTTCTCCTGATATTCCCGGAACAGAGCGTCCGCGATTATCGTACGAAGCTTTAATTCCAGGGAAGCAATTTCATCCCAAACAGGCTTAATACGGCTTAAAGAAAGATAATCAAAAAAATCATTGGAAAAGCACAAGCCAGTTTCATCTGAAACAATTCCGTATCTGCGAAAATATTGAATATATTCTTTTTTAGGTTCTTCCAGACAAGGCCCAACAAGATAATCACACAAACTATCCCATAAGTTACAGGAAGTATCCCAGGTCTTGAAAAAAGTGTGTAATGACTTGTAATAATCATCAAAAACAGATGCGCAATTGGTTCTCATCCTCTTTAATGTTTCAATGGTCACTTCTTTGCCCGTTTTTTCAACATCGTCAAATGTATTTTTCAGAAGAATTTGAGCGAGATAGGGATGACCTCCTGTTATTTCCATCACACCATTTAATGCCTCTTCTGAATAGAGATTTCCCATTTCCATCATCTTCTGAATTGATTGCCTGGATAACGGTTTAATATCGAGAGTTTCACAGATTCCTTCCAGTGTTGACAAATCCTTTGTATTTTCCTGAATACACAATAAAGAACGAGCTGATAAAAACAGAAAAGAAAGGCCATATTTTTCGTAATTTTCGACTAAATCCCTGATTCTGTTTACAATCACATCCGCTTTCTCAATCTTGCGGATCGCGTCCAATTCTTTCAACACAACAATTCCCCGGAATCCTTCTTTCGCTTGTTTACGAAGAGTTCTTTTTAATTTGAGATAGAGCTGAGTTGCGGAATCTGAGGAATTAAACAATTCTTCTTCACTTGGGAAAAGTGCATCGGCAATTTCATCATACAAATTTTTTTCATCCGAAATTGTTCCAATCGAAATTTCCGCACAAGTAAAACTGTTTGTCTTGTCATTCTCCAGATTATTAAGTACCTGTTCAGCTATAGAACTTTTTCCGATGTGACGCAGGCCGCAAATTCCAATGGAGCCACCTACTTTTAATCGGTTCATGATTCTATCGATCTCTTCATCACGACCAATGACTGGCATGTTTTTGTACGGGTTCTTCATGGTATGTTCCTTTCTCAATAATTAACCCTAAGCCAACGTGTAAAAAGGCCGACGAGGATTTTTACACGGCCAGATTTAAATTCAAGTGTTCCACGATCTATTAAATCCCGAACTGCTTCCTCTCCACCGGGAATGGAGGTGAGATCACTCAGCTGGCATTCTCCCTTTTCATTGGATTTTGCGATGGTTGCCAAAACCTTCCACAGTAAATCTTTGCTGACCTTACAGCTTCCATCTCCTGCCAAAACCAATGAATCAAACATGGAACGTTTTAAGACCTTTTCACCCTCAATCATGTTGTCTAAAATAATTTCCATGTCTGCGCCTGTAATCGCTGGCAATCTTTTATTGTTCATATATTTTACGATTTCATCACACAGGATTTGAAGGTAATAGGGACTCCCGTTTGTAAACTGAAAAACTTTCTCGAGAGACATCCCCTGGAAGCGTTCTTTTCCATTGGGAATCGGTTCTGTCGCCATCTGAATAGTACTTTTTTTATCCAGAAAAGTAATTCGTTTGTCATTCGTAATGCAAAAATCATTAGGATATTCATTCCGAAACGCAGGCATTGTATCCTGACCGATCAGTATGGCATTAAAAATCCTTGCTTCCATGATGGATTTCCACGCATGCATAAAACGTTCAGCATCTTCTTTTCGGTTGGCGTATATATATGTAAATTCATCCAGTCCTACGACCCATCCTAATTGATGCTGCTGGAGAAAATGCGAAATACGTCTTAACTGGCTGATTGGAGACAGGCTTAATGGAATGTCCGGCAATTCAAGCTGAAATTTATCGTCTAAATCTTCCTGAACCTTTTCCCGGAGGTCTTCCACCAAACAATCAAGTGTTTTGGTACTGTCATAGTTCACAGACTGAATGGAAGTCAATGTGTAAAGTGTATCTTTCGAAATATTTTGCCCGATTTTTCTCAAAACTGAGGTTTTGCCGGAACGTTTTTGACCATATAAAACATAACAACAGCCGGAATACTTTACGTTCAGTTCCTGACTGATTTCTTTGACCAGTTCGTTTCGGCCAAAAAACATTTGAGTGTCTGTTTCCGCGACGGGCTTGCCATCGGAATACAAGGAGTAAGGATTGTTGATCTCTTCAGAAATCTTGCCAATACGAATGGAAATGGGGAATGTTGAAGGTGCCATTTCCTCATAATAACGAGTTACATACATTAAACCGATATCGAGAGAAATATTTTTTGCCGCCATATCGGAAGCACTTGGTTTATAATTCACTTCAACTTCCTGTTTTCCATTTTTCCACAGGTCTGTTGTGTCTATAGAAAAAGTAGCTGTTTGGCTCTTTGAATGTGCACTTAACGGTTTGGGACTATTTGAACGTACAAATAACCGTACTCTTTCTACCGGTGGGCTGTATGTATTTGATACTTCCAGAAAAAGTTTTAATGGAATCGTCCCATTTTCACTTTTGGAATAGCAATCCAACATATTTGTTAATTTAAATACAGGACGTCTTTGACAGATTTTCTCAAAATCATCTTTTAATAACTTATATAGATGTTCCAATGCTGGCCGCAAATTATCAAATGAGATTTGAGTCGGGTTGTAATAACATTGCCTTAAGATCCACTCAATCTTTTTAGAAGTAGTATAGCAGGCAATTTTCTTGGCAATGAAATCCTTCTGGAGAATGTAATTACATACTTCCTCCAGGGTGTTTTTTAATTGTATATAGGGCCATTTTTCATCATAAGTATTTAACTTGCATAAATTCTGTAATTCGCGTATCTTGTCAATCTGCTGATCCTTTAGACAATCGAGACTCAGACAATCGTCGAATACCTTTTTTTCCAAAAGCGGTGAAGTATTATGAGGAGGTTCCCAAACCAGAAGACCACCGCATAAAACAATAATTTCTTTTAATGAATCTTTACACCAAGGCATTTCCTTGCATAAAATTTCAGACTTGCGCACAAATTTATTCCAATACGTCGGGTTTGAGTAAAGCTTCATAAAGATATCTGTAACAGGTTGTGATGACTTCTTTGTGTCGATTTCAAAAATGCTGCTTAAAGTATATTCCTTTGGTAAAAAATACGTCGCAGCCAGAAGAAGCCAGCATTTTTTAAAATCACCAAAACGCCACGAAAACTTGCCAAGTTTCATCGCTTCCCGGAGATAAACACGTACTATTTCATTGGATTTTTCATCTTTTCTTCTTACATTTGTATTTTCGTCTTTTCTTCTTGCTTTGGCTTCTGCAGTTTCCATAAAAAACCATTGCAATTCATGGTAAATCTTCGGAGCCAAGGCCAAATTTTCTACAGCTCTTCTGGCCGCCAAAAGAGCCCATTGAGGATCGTATTCTTTTTTACATAATTCAGTCAAGGCCATATTAATCTGGGTGTAGTTATCTAATCTCAACTCCGGATAGTCCCAATAGATTTGTTCTGATGTACTGGAATATAATTCCCATTTTGCAAAGTCTGAAAGGTCTGGTTCAATAAATTCATCCCATATATCTTTGATTTTATAGAATCCATTCTGAACCATTTGAATCTTCTTGATAAAATCCAGGGGTGGTGCTTCATTGATGGCCTCGTTGTAGTTTTGCATTGCCAAATAACAATAAGACATCATGATGGCGATTGTACTTTTTAGCACATCCGGTGTGCAGTACCTTTTCCCTGCCTGAAGGATTTCGATAGCTCTTGAGTAGTTTCCTGATTTAATATAATACTTTGCTTCTCTTTGACCACCGTGCCCCATACCCACATATCTGAAAGCAACGGGATATTTTTCATACAGTTCTATGGCCTTTTGAACTTCATTTTCACGATCATACAGGTCTGCCAAATAAACAACTGCCTCTGCAAAAAATTTTGTTCTTCTTCCATTAGCTATAATTTTCAATAAATCTGTTTTGGTTCTTTCCAAGTCTTTCTCAGAAAAAATATGTAGAGGTACTACAGTCCTTATTTGTGCCAATGGATTCCTTGGCTCTAACTTTTCAATGGATTTTGCATTAATAGAATCCATTTGCTTAAATGAAACATCTTGACCTGTTATGTTAGTTTGAAGTTCCAGTGAGAGGACGTCATCTGTCACGAAGTTTAAGTCAAATGAAAACCTTTCTTTGGTAATGCATTCAACAATAGTCCCGTTTTTCTTTATGAGATTGTAGCTTTCGATCTTGCCAATTAATATCATATCGGCATGAACAGAATCCGGCTCTGCAGCCACATCTTGAGCAGGACTGGTAGATGGAGCTTTTTTGCCATTTGTTTCTTTTTGGACTTTAAACTGGGTTATCTGTTCCCCTGTAATTCCTTCAATCCCATTCTCGGTTTCCAGAATGATCGTAGTCTCATCGTATTCCAGAACCGTGCCCTGGATTTCTTCGTTATTCTGTAGTATCAGATGAAGAGCCGTGCCTACTGGGGCAAATTTCGCGATTTTTTGGATATTAAGCATGTCATTTTCCCTGTTCAAGGCTTTTTACTTATCTGAATTCTATTATACCAAAATATTACATCTTCCAAAGGGGGGTGGGAAAACTATTACCCCAAACGCCATCTTATATTAAATTATAAATTTCTAATATTTTTTTATTATATTGTCTGGGGCTGTTTAAAAACAAGTGAAATTAAAATTCATTAAAATATAAGTACACTTAGCGATTTTGCAAATAATATTCGCCATTTAAAGATTTTTCTTCGGAATGACACGCAATGTGCGAAATAGTTTTATCGTTCTCCTGAAAACTCCCGGGTTGGGAACGCTCGAAATAAGTTTCAGATTTTTTGGGAGAAACGTAACGTTTGTTCGTTATTATTTGTGGAGGCAGGAAACCTCCAGGTGAATACATTCAAGGAGAATGCCATGAACAAAGTCCATTTTCAGTTTCCAGTCAAACTCTGCGCAATTTCTGCCAGTTTCTTCACGAAAGCCAGCAAGCGAGGCCTGGAGTTGTTTAGGAGCCAGAACCTGTGGGATAGTTTGAAAGAAATTCTTTCCGTGACTCAAAATCTGTTTACCCAAAAGAAGTTCTTCCTCCCCGTGGAGAATGCTGAAATGGCCCCGACAGCACTTCGCAATGGGTTCAGCGTGATTCCGGTGCAGAACGATGAACTCCGCCTGCTGATGGAAATCATGAACCTTCCGGCCAGCCCTGATGGTCCGAGATCCGTCCTCATATCGCGTGGGCATTGCGATTTTCCGGAGTTCCTCGCTTCTCTGAAAAATGCCGGGATCCTGGTCAGTGTCATTGCGGTTGATGAGCCAATGCCCGCGGGATTTGAGTCGCTGGTGGAAAACTGGATCAATGTTCCCAGCGCTGGATCAGAGACTGAAAAGCCGGAGGAATCGGCGGAAGTGACCTTGATGGAAACTCCGGAAGAAGTCGAAAGCGCTGTTTTATCAGACCATCACGAGGCTGAAGAAGTTCAGGAAATCGAAGAAACTGCCGAGGCCGAAGAAACCCCGGAAGTGGAAGAAAACAATGTGCCGGAAACCGAAGAAGAGGAAGAAAAGCCCGAGGAGCTTCCCTCCAGTGAAGAGGTGGTTTCTTTGCTGAATATTGGTGGTAGTTCGAGTTCGTCGAACGTAATTCCGAAAGGGAATCAAAAAGTCCGGCTTCATGTGACTTCAGCTCAGAAATATGATGATTTCGTCCAGGAAAAAGCGAATCGGATCGTTCAGAAACTGGACGTCGCTATCGAAGAATGTGTCTTGCAGAAAATGCACCTGGAAGACCAGGAGAGTGGGGAATCGCCGGTGAAATTCACAACGATCTCGGCTCAGACGGAACTGCACACTTTGGAATTGATGGCAGAGATCTTCGGTCAGTTGAAAATCGCGTATGACTGGTTCGGCCGTGTGCTTTCAGAAAACCCGATCGACCCGAAAATGGAAAAACCCATCGTTCACTGCGGAAATTGCGCATTGCGTCTGCTCGGAATGTATTACTCGCTCGTTGGACATGAGACCGATCAGATTTATAATACCTGTTTCCAGTTCATCAACGATGAAGTCAAAACGAATTACAATCAGAATCGCCTTGACTTTGCTTCGAGACGGAAAAAGCCGAGACCTTTGAGTGAATTGGGACTCATCGAGAAGAACCTTTGCAATTTGAAGAAACTTTACGCCGACCTTGTTAGTGAACGTCAGGTGACGGGCCGCCTCGAGGCTAACGTTAAGAGCCTGAAGAGCAATCCCGAGAATCGCTCTGAAATTTTCAGCTGTATCATGGATGACATTCATCAGTTGTTCACCTACTTCAGCTACAAACCCGAGAGTGACTTCATCTTCAAGCTGTTTAGTCAGTATATGAAGTATTTCCCCGAAGAATCGGAATACAGTGATGAGTTTTACAAGATCCGGTCGGAGATCGAGTATAGAAAGGCCGAAGAGGAGATGGCCAACTGTTCGCCTGCCGAGATGGAAAACAAGTACCGCTTCAATGTCGATGTGCAGACGGTTCGCAAAAGGTTTGAGGGCAAAACGCTGGTTGTGATCGGCGGGATTCCGAAACCGACTCAGAAAGGGAATTTCGAGAAGGCGTTTGGCTGTAAGGTGAAGTGGAGGGAAACTTCTCATTGTGAGTCGTTGGACTTTTACGTGCCGTACCTCAGCAATCCGGATGTTTGCGCTTTTATGGTCCTGACCCCTTTCGCGAGCCACAAACACTCGGAGGAATTGGGGGCGCTCGCCAGTAATGCCTGTAAACCTTTCTTTCGGGTCACCAAGATTAATCCGATTCCAGCCGCGAAACAAATCGTCGAGCAGTACCTTGAAGGCTGATGGTTTTCTGAAGTCCTGAAACCGGAAACCGAAAACGAAACCTTCAGATTCCTGAAGAATCGGTTCCGGTTCGGGACCTCCCGAAAAACTCAAGTGCGACGGACCCCGGGCGTTTATTGTCATCATTTTTGTAGTCCCTTTTTTGATTTAAAGGAAAAAGAAAATGAAAAAATGGAACATTGGTTGGGGAGTGATTTCCTCCTGTAATATGAAATGTCAGTTCTGCTACAGCTATTCTCGTCGTTCTGAGTGTAAGGAACTGGGGCTGGAAGAATGGATCCGTTTCGTGGATTCCAATCATGAGCGCATCAACTCCATAAACTATGGAACCAGCGAAAACACGCTGTCCCGGGATTGGTTCAAGCTCATCATGCACATTCGCAGCAAGTACCCTGCAATCCGTCAGGCAATTACCACGAATGGGTATTTGTCTATAGCCATAAAAGACCCGGAATGCAAAGCCGCTTTCATCGCCGCAATCGACGAAGTGGACATTTCACTGGATTTTGCCGATAAAAAATGTCACGGGGTGCTTCGTGGTCAACCTTCCGCGTATGATTGGGCGATTGAAACGCTGAAACTTTGCCGCGAGTACCAGAAACCCTCAACCATCGTATTTTTGGGGAGCAAGGTTAACCTGACTCGCGAAAATATTGATGGGCTTTTTGCCATCGGGAGTAAATATGGGACCATGCTCCGCATGAACATTTTCCGGCCGGCGGAAGGTCTCAACGAGAAAACCGCCCTGTTCATCCCGGACGGAAAGATCATTGAGGATACGATTCGTTACATTGCTGAAAAATACAGCGTGGCCGCGATCAATGATCCTCTTTTTTCCTCCATTCTTGCGAATACCCCAACCGTGGATCCGTCGGGCGATTGCAGCATCAGGATCCTCCCGAACGGAAACATTACTCCAAGCACGTACCTGATTCGCGAAGAGCATGTCGTTGCAAATATTCGCGACGAAAACGTTTTGGAAAAGCTTGAAAAAGACCATTCCCTGGAAACCATCATCAAACCCAAGCTCCCGTGTGAATGCATGAATTGCGTGTACGCGAACAGCTGCCGGGGCGGAGTTTACGATCGTCGTATTCTTTGGTGCGGGACTCTGGATCGTCGGGATCCCTACTGTCCACACAGTTTTTCCGAGAAAAACAGCCAACCGGTTCCTTTGGGCAAAACCCCGGTGAATTCCGTCCACGATGGCTATTTGCCGACGATTTTCTTTTCCCCGACCCATAATTAGGAGATACATCATGTGGAATGATCCCCAGGATTTTTGGAACCTTTTGGACCAATTGATGACGTCCCACCAGATTGTTGTAGATCGGGTGAAAGGTTCTGCTCATCCCAAATATTCCGACTTCATTTACCCGGTCGATTATGGTTTTTTGAAGGGTACAAGCTCCGCAGATCGTGAAGGAATCGACGTTTGGATCGGTTCCATGCCTGCCCCCAAAAGAGTTTCGGGAATCATTACTACGGTTGACGTGATCAAGAATGATTCCGAAGTTAAAATCCTTTGGGGCTGCACGCCTGAAGAGATCGGCCAAATTTGCGAAGTCCTGAATCGAACGGCTAACATGAAGGGCCTGCTTAGCTTGCGTGAAAAGGAGGAGATGGCTGCCAATGAACATTGAAACCGCACGTCAAATGACACAGCAGCTATTTCCGCCTGATGGGACTGATTTTTGTTGCGCATTATGCGGCAGTGTGCTCCAAAAAGCCGAGCTTCGTGATGTGGATTTGATGATTTTCGTCGATGGTCAAGTCAGGGACTGGATTTTAAAACTGACTGAAAATTTAGTGCGAAAAGGAGTGGAATGGTCTGGCCGTTCCATTCCCGAACTCGAACTGGAATCGGTGAAATTCAGGTTCCAGAAAAACGAGTATTCGCTCCACATTACGGAACGCCGGAAGATCGACGAATACCTCGCTCAAATTGAAAACGTTTCGGTCTATGAACGAAACAGCATTTTCGGTTTTGAACGCAACCTTTCGACGATTTTCAGATGCTGGATTCAGGAAACCCGTTTCCTCGGCGGGGACGCGGAAATGATCGAGTGTTTCCGACAAAAAATCCAGCATTCGAAGGTCCCTTTTGAAGAACTGAAAGTCTGGTTTGCCCGTAAACTTTCAGGAACCGTCAAGTACCTGAACGAAAGGGATGCGCTTCAAAACCCGATGTTTTCTGGCGTTTTGCTGATGCAGATTTTTAACCTGGCCGTCCAGTACTGTTTTGCGGCGAATCATCAGTTTTTCGGAACTTTGAAGTACCTTGAAACGGATTTGCGCAACTTTCAGGAGGAAAGAGAAATTGTGGATTTGACCCTTCAGATATTCGAATCCTTTTCGAGGCAAAACCTCCTTCATGCGGTCCAGTATTCGGAATTACTTGTTCAAAAATTTACTCCCATCCTCAAAAACCCAAAGGAGAAATGATATGCAGTTTTCGAGTTTTGTACATACCATTGAAACCCCTCATTCGGTGAGTTTGTATCACAGTTTAACGACGAAGGTCTTTTTCATTACCCCGGAACAGGCAGAGTCGCTCAGGCAAAAGAACGACCTGGAACGGGTATTTTCTGAAGACGAAATGCAGAGACTTTCGCGCAAAGGCTTTTTGAACGACACGAACCAGATTTCCATTGCGGATCTTATTCAGAAAAACGGACAGGAAACCCCGGATATTTTTGCGCTTTATCTGATTCTGACCGAAAAGTGCAATATGGACTGCCTGTACTGCTCCCAGAGCGCGTTCCGTACTCGTGACCGGATGAACGGGATGAGCCTTGAATCCTTGAGCGAGATCCTGAAGAAGTTCTATACTTCGAAAACCACGCGCAAAAGAACGATCGTTCTTTACGGCGGAGAGCCGACTCTGAATCGGGCCGGAATTGATTATGCGGTCCGTTACGTTCGCGAAACGATGCGTGATCAGAACGCGGACATTGTAATTTTTACCAACGGGATCCTGCTTGATGAGGAACTGATCGACTTTTTCAACGTAAATCACGTCTCCATCATCCTTTCCCTCGACGGTCCGCAGGAAATCCACGACAAGTACCGCCTCTGGAACGGCAAAGGTTCTTTTGAACGCGTTTCGCAGGCGATCCGGAAGCTGCAGGAAAAGAATATTCCTTTCGGGATTTCTTCTACAATTGCGTCCCATACCGTTACGCATCTGAAGGAACTGATTGAGGGTTTTATTACCGCTTACCACCCTGTAACGATCGGTCTGAATCCTCTTCATTACGTGCCTGCAGGTCGTGAATCGATTGCGGTGGACGTTCAGGAAATGGCCCGGAGCATGACGGAGGCCTACGATACGGCACGCGAACACGGGATCTACATCGAGCAGATCATGCGGAGGGTCCGTCCGTTCGTGCTGGCCACTCCACGTTTCAAAGACTGTCCCTCCTGCGGTGGGATGATTCGTGCGCTGCCGAATGGCTGCTTTGGCCCTTGCGGGCATTTCATGGAAGAACAGAAAGAAATTGAATTGCCCACTTATTCCTTCGAGGAAAGCCAAATCATGAAAAAGTGGAACGAACGGATCTCGCCATCGATTCCCGGCTGTGCGGCCTGCCCGGCTTTGGGACTTTGCGGAGGCGGCTGCCCGTACAACTCCCTGAAAAACGGCGGCTGCATTTTTTCCTCCAACGATGAACGTTCCTGTTGCCAGGCCAAATTGATGTTGAATCACCTGATTGAACTTTTGGCGAAGGACGTCCAGCCCCGCGGTTTTTACGAAGTGACCGCCGAAGACAAAAAACGTCTGCTTGGCAATATCGATCTTGACCTTTCCATTCCTATGAAGGAGTACTCAAAATATGGAGAATTTGAACTCGATGAACAGTACAAATGAAAAAGATTTTTCGGCTTTCCGCATCGCCTTCGCGATTCAAAAGTATATTCGCCCGGGTTCAAGTGTCCTTGACGTTGGATTCGGAAACTGTGAAATGCTGAAGATTCTGACGGCGCCGAGACTTCACTGCCGCTACACCGGAATTGATGTGGACCCGGAATGTGTTTCCAAGGCGCAAAAGGTGATTTCAAAATGTCATCTGGAATCGGAATGTACCCTCCTGTTGGGGGCAGACCTGGAATCCATGCAAGGCCAGTTCGACTATTGCGTCTGTTCCCGGCTTATTCATCACCTCCCCCTGAGGGAATTCCGTCAAACCCTCGAGAAAATGATGCTGACGCTGAAACCCGAAGGGACGCTGCTGCTCGTGGATTCCATTCGTGATTACCGAACCAGGCCCGATCGGTTTCTGTACACGCCGTATAGCATTTTGAACGAGCTGTCGGACCTGTTTCCCGGTTACTTATTTGTTATTCAGCCGAATCCCTCATGCAAGATCGATGTCGAGGATCTTTGGCTTCAGTCGATCCGCTTTGGGGAACGATGGATTTACAGTTTTGTTGAAAAAATCCGATTAAAGAAATAGCGGAACGGAATCCGCATTGATCGTTACGTGGCGGCGTTTTCAATTGACCCCAAAAACTTCCAGAGAAATATAAAACGCCTGGCCAGCGAAATCCTGCACTAAATTCTGATTCCTCATATCAATAAAAGGAGGGGCGGTTAGTACCGTCCCTCTTTTTTTATGCTCTATTCCCACATTTATATGCACCGGTTTAACCGCTTTGAAGGTTCATCTCAGCAGTAAAACAGCGGTGGAAACCTCATTGAGAATCTCCAGAGCCTGAACAGACTGATACATTCTTCTTCAGGATCATTCCAATCCATCGAAGTCCCTGCAGGTTTGTATCGTTATCTGCCCTAACTATAGAACCTAAGTAACAAGGTCTAGTCACAGAACTCTACAGGTTTGTAGAGTTATCTTCCTCTTCCAGGATTGGCGATTTCCTGGAGGCGTCCTGGAACCCTACAGGTTTGTAGAGTTATCTTCCCGCTGAGTTGCTTCTGAATAAGATGGACAAGGTCTCAGAACCCTACAGGTTTGTAGAGTTATCTTCCGCGGTAAGTGGATTCGGTAAATGCTTATCTGAGTCTCAGAACCCTACAGGTTTGTAGAGTTATCTTCCCAGAAAGGTGGTCGTGGCTCTAGAATTTTTGGTCTCAGAACCCTACAGGTTTGTAGAGTTATCTTCCTCTGTAACGATTTTCAAGGAGGTATAATGGCGTCTCAGAACCCTACAGGTTTGTAGAGTTATCTTCCTGATACCTAAAATTGCAGAACTCACTAATAAGTCTCAGAACCCTACAGGTTTGTAGAGTTATCTTCCACTCAGAAGAAGAATGCCAAAAAGAATTAAGTCTCAGAACCCTACAGGTTTGTAGAGTTATCTTCCTCTATCTTG
>JAFSMO010000042.1 GCA_017447865.1 Thermoguttaceae bacterium | reverse complement strand
TTTTTTCATAAATCAACCACTCCAAAAACAAAATTTTGAAAAATTCCAGTATAACTGAACGCCAAAATTTTGTCAACGGGTGGGGGCTTTATGCTTGCACTTAGGTGGGGGCTTTATGCTTGCACCTGACCAATTATGAATGATGAATTTTGAATTAGTCTGGATTCACGTTTTTATTTATTGCGCCGTTTCAGAGAACCCAGGCCGATCAGGCCGAACAGAAGCAGCAGCCACGAAGCTGGTTCCGGTATGCTGCTCGTGTTCAGAGAAATCGTGAGCCCATTCGCAATCGACGGGATCACAAAGTCCTGCATGTCCGCAGGAATCGCGGCTTTGAGCTGGTCCAGCGTAATGGCTGAACCTCCGATTTCAATTTTGCTTGCGTCGCTGAGGAACTGGATCGTTCCGACCGCCTGCAATTCCTCAAGCGAGAAATCCAGGTTCAGAGCGTCAGCGGAAGGAAGGCTCACGATGGCGTTGGAATTCGTCAGCTCCAGGGGGCTTGAAAGCGTCAAACTCGCCCCGTTGGAAACCGTGATCCCGCTCGTCGCCAGAGCGACCGGGTCGGTCAGACTGCCGGAGTCGAGACGCAGCTCGCCAGCCGAGACGGTCGTCGCGCCTTTGTACGTGTTTTCCGTCCCCGCCAGAATGAGAAGACCATCACCTGATTTGGTCAGTTTGCGAGCGTCCGTTGAAATCGTTGCCGTAGGATTCATCAGGTTTCCGTCGATCGTCAGGACCGCGTCGGCGCTCACGTTGATCGGCGTGGTTCCGACCGTCGGGGTGTAGCGGGACGAAAGCATCAGTTTCTCGCCGCGGATGACGTTTTCCGTTCCCGAAGTGACCGTAATGGTTCCGTCCAGACCGAAGTTTCCGCCCCAGCCGGTTTTCCCGGTTCTCGTGTCCTCGATGAGCGCGTTATTGGAGAGTGTGGTATTGTAGAGCAGGTTATGCGTGTCGCAATTATTAACGAGCTTCCCGCCATTGACCGTGATGATCGGCATGCCGTTTTCGCCGCTGCGGCCGTAACCCATCACGCCGCCGCTCTTCAGCTCAAGGATGCCGTTTTCCTCGATCGTGATGAAGTTGCGCAGAACGCCGTTTTTGTGACTGTTCGGCACTTCCGAACCGGCGCCGGCAATGAGGACTTTCCCGTTTTTAATGACGGTCCCGCCCGTGAACGTCTGGGCCTGGATGACGTCGAGCTTCCCGCCGCCGTCCACGACCAGTTTGGTGTTCCCTTTGATGCTGAACGTATCGGTCGCAATGGTTTTTGCGGAAGGGATGCTCAGCGTCAGCGTGGAAAGCGTGCTCGTGTCATTATAAATGGAGCCGATGGGACGGATCGTCGTGGCGGTTGGATTATTGTAATTGTCGGGCACGATCGTCTGGTTGTGGCCGTTCAGGTCGATGTTTCCCTTGTAGTTTGTTTCTCCTTCGACGTATCCGAACGTGACGGGCGAGGTGGCGGGGATCGCGTTATCGGCGCCGAGCTTGATGGTCCCGTTGACGAGCTTCGTCAAACCCCTGTAGGTCGAGGGCTTATTGAGGATCAGCGTTCCGGTGCCGCTTTTGTGGATCGAACGCGCGTCTGTCGGAACGCCGGAGGTGTTGGACTCCACGTTCTGCAAAGCGCCGCTGATCGTCAGCGTGGCGCCTTCCGCGACGTGGAACTGGTGGGTGTACACCGGAACCGCGGTATTTACCTGGTAACGGCTGGAAAGCACGATCCTTTCCCCTGAGATCACCGCGTCGCCGGCATCGACCTTCACACGCCCGTCAAGCGCGATATTGCCGCCCCAGCCCGTCAGACCGGTACGCGTGTCGGTCACCGTCCCGCCGTTGGTAAAATTGCATTCCTTCAGGATGAACGTGCCCGTGCCGGTGTGTTCCGAAAGGATCGACCCGCCGTCGATGTTCACCACCGGCGTGTCAGGGCCGTACGACATCGTGGAATTTGCCTGAACTTTCAGCGTCCCGCCCTGGTTTATGGTGATAGACGTTTTGATGATCGCGCCCGCATCGCCCGATTCTTTCGCCGCGTTGAAGGCCACTGTCGCGCCGTTATCGATGACCAGCCCGCCGGTGAATTGCTGCCATTTATCGACGGTCAGCGTGCCGGTTCCCTGGACGGTCAGTTTTCCCGTGCCGGTCAGTTTGGTTCCGATCGCAGCAGTGTCCGTGACCGTCGCGATGGTGTCCCCGTCCAGAGCCGAGCCGGAAAGTGCCGGGGAGTACGTAACGCCGGCGTACACGCCATTCGCGCAAAGGGACAAAACGAGCAAAAGTTTGCTCAACGTATATCGATGAAAACGGGTCAAAACGGCCAAGTTGCGGGAGTTCATAAAACCTCCAAACCAAAAACCAAAGCAGGAAAAAACTTTATCATAGAAAATTATAGACCGATTTGGAGGTTTGTCAAGAAAAAAACTGCAAAATTTTTGAAAATTTCACAGTTTTTTTAGGAGATCCGGAGGGCCGGCGTCCCGCCGGTCAAGTTAATAATCTCTAAAGTGGGAAAGGCTTAAAGAAATTAACTTGACCGGCGAGGACGCCGGCCCTCCGAATCTGGTCCTCCGAATTATTTCAACTCCTCCAGCGGGATCACGCTCAGGAAGATCGCGGTGCTCCCCTCGTGCGAGGAGTAGTACGTCACGTACAGTTTTCCGTCGCGGATCGTGAAGCCCGGGTAGCTGTTGTCCCCCGCGCTGGGCAGGATGCTCAGGAGGTTGAAATGGCCGTCCTTTTCCAGGAACCCGATCCCGGTCCGACCGTTCACGCGGCCGCCGGCAAGGATGCGTCCGTCCGGAAGGTAAATGAAGTTCGGCCCTCCGAGCGACGTGCCGCAGTTGACGAACGTCCAGTCGGTGAACGGGGCTTTGGCGGTCCCGAAGTACGCGCCGCGGTCGTCCGCCTCACGACGCACGAGCACCTGCATCTCGCCGGTCGGCGCAAACCGGACGGTCGCTTCATTCGGGCGTCCCGGCACGTCGAGCTCCGTCACGTTCTGGTAGTGCACGCCGTCGGTCGTCTTGACGAGGTAAACCTTCCAGTCCGGGCTGACCGGCTGGTAAATCACGCCGTAACCGACGCCCTCGTGCCACGTCACGCGCCAGAGCCAGTCCACGTCGGAGCGGATCGCCGGGTCGATCTCCAGGTTCTTCGGCGCGGAGAAATTCTGGCCGTTCTCATCAGAAAACGAAACCTGAACGATACGCCCGACCAGTCTCTGATCGACGTAAATGCTCCCGCCCATCAGGACCATCAGCCGGCCGTCGGGCGTTTCGCTGAGCTTGGCGTCGCGCAGGTCGAACGTGTCACGCTGGAGCAGGGCGACCGAGTCCCACTTCTCGCCGTCGGCACTGCAGAGCACACGCACCACGCCGTCCCCCTCGCCGGTCTTCTTGCCGGGAATGTGCCCGACGGAGGACTCGCGGAACGTGCAATAGAATTTCCCCTTGAACTGGATGATGTCGGTAAACGCGCAGTGCTTCGCGCCGTTCCAGATCATCCGCGACCGAAATTCGGGCTGGGCCGGTTCCTCACCCACGGCCGACCGGAACGAAAGAAACAGAGCGAGGACCGCCAGAGACCAAAACAGAAAGTGCTTTTTCGTGTTCATCTTCTTTAAAACCTCTCGAAACGTTAAAAGACAGGAATTGGCAGGAACGCCATCAACGAGTTTATTATAATAAACGTCCAACCGGTTGTCAAGGGGGCGGCGGAGCAGGGCAGTTCCGACGAAAAAACCCGAACAGGATAAAATCCGAAAAAATTTCCTCCACCCCCCTTTACAAAACGGGAAAGTGTGCTATACTTATTTGTGTCTTGAGTGAAAACCCAAGCCCAACATAAATCCTGTTTCGGGCATGTAGCTCAGTTGGTTAGAGCGCCGCCCTGATAAGGCGGAGGTCCCAAGTTCGAATCTTGGCGTGCCCACTTCAGACCGGAAATTATTTTCCGGTCTTTTTTTATTGTGTAACTCGTTAAAATAAGCATAAAA
>JAFSMO010000041.1 GCA_017447865.1 Thermoguttaceae bacterium | reverse complement strand
TTGGTCAGCAAGCCGGTTCCATCAGTTTTAAAATAAGGATGCTCAGAGGAAATCGGCCATTCCTTCAAGGACATACAACCCGCGAACACTCCACTTTCGATTTCCTTTATACTATCGGGAATCGTCACGGACGTTAAGGAAAGGCAGCTGTCGAACGCCCCCAATCCAATCTTCGTCACGCCGTCGGGAATGACCACGGACTTTAAGAAACTACAGGAATCGAACACATGGTCTCCAATCTCCGTCACGTCGTCGGGAATTATGACATCCGTTTCCTTGCCGATGAATTTCGTGATTTTTGTCCCGTCCCATTCAAACGAATCCCGGCTCGTGGGTTCCGCCGCGGCCGCATCTTCGCTTGTGGGTTCTGGTTCCGAATCATCCTCTTGCAGAACTTTAAAGGGGATTATATTTTTTCTGGCGTACAGTTCCGCATTCGAGTCCTCCGGCGTGTAGATCGTCAGCTTCGGACAGCCAGAAAATACATTCTCCCCGATTCTCATCACACCTTCCGGAATGACGACAGAGGTCAATGACCGGCAATCCTGGAAAGCCTTCTCTCCAATTTCCTTCATGCTTTCAGGAATAACAACGGACGTTAAGAGCCCGCAGCCCTGGAACGCCTCCGGTCCAATATCGCGCACACCATCGGAAATGACGACAGATGATAAAGACGCGCAACCCTTGAACGCACTGCCGGGAATCACCCTTGCTCCTTTGGGAATGACGATCGACGTTAAGGAACCGCAGCGTGTGAACGCTTTACTGCCAATTTCGACCACTCCTTCGGGAATGACCACAGACTTTAAAGATCGGCAGTAAGAAAACGCCGACAATCCAATCGTCGTCACGCCTTCGGGAATGAAAACAGAGGTCAGGGAAACACAGCCAGAGAACGCGTCGTTTCCGATTCCCGTCACCGATTCGGGGATCTCGACGAACCTCAGGAAACGGCAGTCCTTGAACGCACTTTCACCAATGGACTTCACTTTTTGCCCCCGGATGACCGATGGGATGACGACTTGCGCCGAGCGGCCTTTATATTTCGTCAGGCTTGTGCCGTACATCTCAAAATCCGATTCATTCGTTACAGGGAGAGGATCTTCCGCTCTTTTTTTGATTTCGGATAATGATGCGGCCGATCCCGCGGTTTCGTCCCGTTTCGCGGAAATGAGGAAAAGGGAAATTCCGATCAACAGCAAAACCAAAAAGCCCGCAAGCAGGAACCATTTGCGCTTTTTCAACGCCTCAACTGCCGGGCGAATGGCACCAAGGGCGGACAGTTTGGAAGACTCAAGCCAGAGGGACCACGAAGACGATTTGGAAGGTTTCTTCCCCGTAAGAGCGTCCACAAACTCCACGCACGACGCAAAGCGGTTTTTCCGATTCTTCGAAAGCGCACGAAGCACCACGCTGTTGACCTCGGCCGAAACATTCGTCAGCGGCGGGGCCGGCATGTTGACGATCTGACCCCAGAGCGCAAGCGGATTGTTCGCCGAGAACGGAAGATGGCCCGAAAGAAGCTGATACGTCAAAACGCCAAGCGCGTACTGGTCCGTGCGCCCGTCCTGCGTCTCGTTCTGGCACTGCTCCGGAGCCATATACGCCGGCGTACCGCTGCTCCCCTGCTCGGTCATCGTCTGTGTGGTCGTCTGTTGGATCCGGGAGGAAATGCCAAAGTCGATCAGCCACGGGATCTTCTGCTCCCGGCGCTTCACAAAGAGAATATTTTGAGGCTTCACATCGCGGTGAACGATGCCCATTTCGTGAGCGTGATCCAGCGCCTGGGCAATCGGACGAAGAACCTCCGCGACTTGTGAAACCGGCAGTCCGTCGGCGTAGCCCGGCTGCGCATGGAACCAGTCATCAAGCGTCCCGCCGTCGGCGTAGCCCATGACGAAAAAATAGCCGCAAATCGGGTCAGATTTCAGGCCGTAAATCGGGCAAATGTTCGGGTGGCTGAGCGGCTGGACAAGATGGAACGTCTTCAGGACCTTTCGCATCTCCTTTTTTTCTCTTTGCACGAGCGAAGGAATGACCTTACAGACGACTTTTCTCAGCTCGACCCCGTCCTCGATCTCCGCGGCAAGCCAGACGTGCCCCATCCCGCCCGCACCGAGGAATTTCTCGAGCCGGTAGTTCTTCTCCTTGCCAAGGAACATTCCCGGGGCAAGTTTTTCAGGCGTGATGCGTTTGAACTCTTCCTGAAATATTTCGGTTTTGTCCAGCGGGTCAGACATTTATCGTTTTTAATTGCAGGTTTGAGTCATGAATTGAATATGATGCCGGAGGCGTTGGCCCCCCAGTTTCAGCGCGCTGCTCGGAAGCGCCCAAAATCCACAAAACCATCGCCAACAAAACGAGAAGGGCAGCAAGCCAAAGCCATTTGTGCTTTTTCAGCGTTTCGGCGCACCAGCGTGACAGCGAGAACGACTCTTTCCCTTCCAGAGCGTCCATAAACTCCACGCACGACGCAAAACGGTCTTTTCGCTCCTTCGCCAGTGCACGCTGGACCGCATTGTTGGTCTGGGCGCTGACGTTCGTCAACGGCGGAACGGGCTTATAAACGATCTCTTTCCATAACTCGACCGGAGTGTCCGCGGCAAACGGAAGACGGCCCGAAAGAAGCTGATAGACAATCACACCAAGCGAGTATTGGTCCGTGCGGCCGTCCTGCATCAGGCTCTGGCACTGCTCGGGGGCCATATACGCCGGAGTACCGCTGCTGCCACTGTCCCCGAGGGTTTGCGTCGTCGTGCTGTGGATCTGGGCCGAAATGCCAAAGTCGATAAGCCACGGGATCTTACGGCCTCTGCGTGTCACGAAAAGGACATTTTGCGGCTTCACGTCACGGTGCATCACGCCCATTTCGTGAGCGTAATCAAGCGCCTGAGCAATCGGCCGAAGGACCTCCACGACCTGCGAAACAGACAGTCCGCTGGCATAATCCGGCTGTTGCTGGACCCAATCCCAGAGCGTTCCGCCGTCCGCGTACGCTATGACGAAGAAATAGCCGCAGACCGGATCGGCTCTCAGACTGTAAATCGGGCAAATGTTCGGATGATTGAGCGGCTGAACGAGATGGAACGTTTTCAGGACCTTTTCCATCGCCTCCTTTTCACGTTGCACCAGCGCGGGAATGATCTTGCAGACAACTTTCCGCAGTTCGACCCCGTCCTCGATCTCCGTGGCGAGCCAGACTTCCCCCATCCCGCCCGCGCCGAGAAATTTCTCGAGACGGTAGTTTTTCTCCTTCCCCAAAAACATTCCTGGAGTCAAGTCTTCGGGTCTGGCAGGGGAAATTTTTGAAAAATCAAACTGTGCAGTTTCCTGATCGTTCGACATATTAAATATCCTATAATATGAATTCGCCAATGATTTGTTTATGATAAACCAACCCCCCGGAAAACGTAAGAGGGAGACGCTTCCAGTGTCGTCAATTCAGAGGGACGGCGTCCTCGTCGGTCAAGTTAATAATCGGTGAAGCGGGAAAGACGTAAAGCTATTAACTTGACCAGCGGAACACCAGCCCTCTGGATCTGCCACATCGTCTGCGTCACTTGAGTTTCCAAAAGCCAGAAGCCCTTGGTCTATTTCACCTTATGGGTCGGCTTGGAATAGTCGTAACCAGTTTCCCAGCCCATCATAAACTCACCCGGCGGGCAGCAGAGGAAGACGTCCTCGATCCCACCTGCCGTCAAAACTCTGCGGCCCCAGAGGTGCGATCTTTCTCGTCATCTGATTTTGGATTGGCGGATGGTTCGTCCGACTTCACGGGAAGCGCCGTTACGTTAGTCTCCTCCGTTGCATCAGGAGCCAGAAGAATTCTCAGGCCGCGGCTATTATTTTTGTAGTCCGGCGTATCCCCCCATCGATGCTCCGAGCGGCAGTAATCAGCTTTCCAGGCATCCCAGCTTCCTCCGCGAATTACGTGGCGCATACCACTCGAAGGACCTGCAGGGTCGTTCACTGACAAATCACTGTATTCGCCAAGCCAGTCCGAACAATACTCGCAAAGATTCCCGTGCATATCGTACAAACCCCAGGCATTCGGTTTCTTTAACCCTACAGGATGAGGTTTTTCATCCGAATTGCTGCCATACCAGGCCATTTCATCAAGATCGCCCGCAAAATCACTGGTCGTACCCGCACGGCATGCATATTCCCATTGGGCCTCGGTAGGAAGCTGAACCTTCTGACCGAGTTTTTCGCTTAATTTTTGGCAGAATTTCTGACAGTTGTTCCAGCTTACCTGATCGACCGGGTTTTGACCTCCTTCAAAGTCGCTTGGATTGTTGCCCATCACGCTCTGCCACATTTTTTGCGTGACTTCCGTTTCCAAAAGCCAGAAACCGTGGGTCAGTTTCACTTTATGGATTGGCCGTTCATTCTCATATAGGGTTCCCCCCATCATGAACTCGCCCGGCGGGCACCAGCGGAAGGCATACTCGACCCCGTCCACAGTCAGGACCTTGCGGTCCCCTGCGGCGAGGACTTTGTTCTCATCTTCAGGCTTCAATTTGGTTGACGGTTCACTCGATGCAGATGGAGAAGCCTTAACCGAAGGTTTCGTTTGAGGCCGTTTCGCAGAAAAATTGAAAATGAAACAGCCAAGCATCAACAAGGCAAGAAAACATACCAGCCAGAGCCATTTACGTTTTTTCAATACACCAATGCCCAGACTAACGTACCTCGTGACAGATGGCACGAAACAGTATTTCATTCCTTTCCTCTCCGCATCTTCAAGTGCTTCCAGGAACTCCATGCACGTCGCGAAGCGGTCTTTTCGTTCCTTCGCCAGCACTTTCTGGAGTACGTTGTTGACCGGAGTACTGACGTTCTTCAAAGGCGGGGCGGGTGTATAGACGATATCTTTCCAAAGCCTAACCGGATTATCCGCTGAAAATGGAAGACGGCCCGAAAGAAGCTGGTACACCATAACACCAAATGCGTACTGGTCCGTGCGGCCATCCTGCGCCATGTTCTGGCACTGCTCGGGAGCCATATACGCCGGTGTACCGCTGCTGCCACGATTCCCGAGAGTCTGCGTCATCGTGCTATGGATCTGGGCCGAAATGCCAAAGTCAATGAGCCACGGAATTTTACGGCCTCCACGTGTTGCAAAAAGAATATTCTGCGGCTTCACATCGCGATGAATGACGCCCATTTCGTGAGCATGGTCAAGTGCCTTTGCCACGGGACGAAGCACTTCCATGACCTGAGAAAACGGCAAGCCTTTCTCGTAGTCCGGCTGCTCATGAACCCAGTCTTCAAGCGTCCCGCCGTCCGCATACCCCATAACGAAAAAAAATCCATACTCCGGATCAGCTTTCAAAGCGTAAATCGGACAAATGTTCGGATGACTGAGCGGCTGAACGAGATGGAACGTCTTGATGACCTTCTTCATCTCGAGTTGTTCGCGCTGAAGCAGAGCGGGGAGGACCTTACAGACGACTTTCCGCAGTTCATCTCCCCCTTCAATTTCCGAAGCAAGCCAGGCGTATCCCATCCCGCCCGCACCGAGGAATTTCTCAAGACGGTAGTTTTTCTCTCTGCCTAAAAGTATCCCCGGAGCCAAATCTTCGGGCCTGGTAGGTGAATAATTAAAATAATCAAAATGTGTAGTTGTCTGATCAAACATCATAATAAAAACCTGATAATTTGAATTCGCCAGTGGTTTTATTTATGATAAATGAAAACACAAATTTCACAAGGGGGGGTGGTCCGCAATCCCAGGAAAGAGATGATTACTCCCCCCGTTATTTATCTATTTGACCTGAAACGGGATATTTTTTTCCTTGGCGTATTCTTCCGCCTTCGATCCCGCCGGGGCATAGATCGTCAGTTTCTGGCAGCCATCAAACGCACGGTGTCCAATCTCCGTCGTGCCTTCGGGAATCACCACGGACGTTAAGGAACTACAGCCATTGAACGCATATCTTCCGATCTCCTTTATGCCTTTGGGAATCTCCACGGACGTTAAGGAACGGCAGCCATAGAACGCATACACTCCAATCACCGTCACGCCTTCGGGAATCACCACGGATGTCAAGGAACTACAGCCAAGGAAAGCTTCATTTCCAATCTTCGTCACGCCTTTGGGAATCACCACGGAGGTTAAGGAACTACAGTAAGAGAATGCATACCTTCCAATCTCCGTCACGCCTTCGGGGATTCGGTATTCCTTGGCCGCCCCAACGCAGGCGACCAATGTTTTCCCGTCTTTGGTCAGCAAACCCATCCCATCGGTTTTAAAATAAGGATGAGTGGAGGAAATCTTCCATTCCTTCAAGGCCGAACAGCGCGCGAATGCTCCATTTCCGATTGACTCTACACTATCGGGAATCACTACAGACGTTAAGGAACTACAGCCAGAGAACGCCCAGTATCCAATCTTCGTCACGCCTTCGGGAATCGCCACGGAGGTTAAGGAACTACAGCCAGAGAACGCATTCTCTCCAATCTCCGTCGTACCTTCGGGAATCACTACTCCGGTTTCTTCACCGATGAATTTCGTGATTTTCGTCCCGTCCCATTCAAAGGATTCCCGGCTGATGGGGGTCATGGATTCTGATGCGGGGATGGAATTTTCCACATCCTCCGATGCCGGTACTTCTGACGGCGCCACTGCGATTTCAGGCCGTTTTGGGGAAGCGCTGAAGAGGAAAAGACCGATCATCAAAAAAGCAAGAATGCCGGCAAGCAAGGGCCATTGGTACTTTTTCAGCGCTTTGGCAAACGACTTCAACGAATCAAACCACCAATCCCAGCTGGATGATCTGGAAGGTTTTTTTCCCGTCAGAGCGTCCACGAACTCCACACACGACGCAAAACGGCGTTTTCGTTTCTTCGAAAGCGCACGCTGGACCACGCTGTTGACCTCGGGAGAAACGTTCGTCAGCGGCGGAGCGGGCATATTGATGATCTGCCCCATAAGTGTAATCGGATTGGACGCTGAGAATGGAATACGGCCCGAAAGAAGCTGGTATGCGAGAACACCCAGCGCATACTGGTCCGTGCGTCCGTCCTGCGTCTGGTTCTCCCACTGCTCAGGAGCCATATACACCGGCGTACCTCTGCTCCCCTGATCGGTGATCATATGCGTGGTTTGCTGGATCCGGGAAGAAATACCAAAGTCGATAAGCCACGGAATCATACGCCCTCCGCGCGTCACAAAGAGAATATTATGGGGCTTGACGTCACGGTGAATGATACCCATTTCATGCGCGTGATCAAGGGCCAAAGCCACCGGACGAAGGACCTCGGCAACTCGGGAAACGGGCAGGCCGTTCTCGTGATTCGGCTGTCTCAGGAGCCAGTCTCCAAGCGTTCCGCCGTCTCCGTATCCCATAACGAAAAAATAACCGCAAACCGGGTCGAATTTCAGGCCGTAAATCGGGCAAATATTGGGGTGACTGAGTGGCTGAACGAGATGGAACGTTTTCAGGACCTTCTTCATCTCGGCCTTTTCACGCTGAACCATAGCAGGAAGAACCTTGCAGACGACTTTTCGCAGTTCGACCCCATCTTCGATCTCGGTGGCAAGCCAGGCGTATCCCATCCCACCCGCGCCAAGGAATTTTTCAAGACGAAAGTTTTTATCTTTTCCCAGAAACGTTCCGGGAGTCAGTTTTTCAGGCGTAAGCGATCTGAAATCGTTCTGAAACGTTTCGTCATGATCCAGTGAGTCAAACATTTTATGCGGGAATTAAAAGGGGTCCACGAGACAAAAAGCCACAATCTATTATGATAAACGAAAACCCCCAAGAGCGCAAGGGGGGGAGACGCTCAAGAAATAAAAAAACGCAGCAGAAAAAATCGCGGCGAACCCAAACGCCAGGGACGGAAGCAAACGGTCGTCCCCTGATTATTCTCAACTGCGTAAAAACCAAAGAAGGCTCTGGCTGTTTCTTAATATCGTATTTCCAATGTAAAATGTTTACGTAAAAATCAGAATTTGACGAAGAAAACGGTTTTAACGTCCGTTCTTTAACTCAGAAAGCAGAAAATCGACGCAGCGGCGGACTTCCTCGTCGCTCTCGATGAGGCTTTCCGCCTGCGCGCAGCCGTGCAGGATCGTCGTGTGATCGCGGCCGCCAAAGTACGTTCCGATCTCGTCCAGCGTCGCGTCGGTCAGACGCCGGGCCATGCAGTAAACCACGTCGCGGACCGTCACGAGGACCGTTTTGCGCGACTTGCTCCGCAGATCGCTGAGCTTCACTTTGTAGAATTTGGCCGCCAGTTTCGCGATCTGCGCCACGGTGACCGGGCCCGTCTCTTCCCCTTCCGACGCAGCGAAAACCTTGGAAACGGAATCGGTCTGGATCTCGTCATCCTGCCGGGTTTTGCGGATCCATTCCATCTTCTGGAAGCGCTGAAGCATCTCGCCGACCGAAAGCTCCTCGCGGTCCGCAAGGGCCACGAACTCGTCCAGGGCTGAGTCGGAAATCGGGACGTTCCCCGAGACTTCCGGCTGGGTCAGGATCTGGCGGCGGGTTTCCGGGCCCGGGAGGTGGATCTCGATGCTGACCCCCTGACGGAGCCGGGACGCGAGTTTCGGAATGAGCGTCATGGCCGCCAGGGGCTGATTGGCGGTCAGGAAGACCCTCGCGCCGCGGCGGAGCAGAAGGTCGAGCGTCTGCACGAGCTGCTCCTGCGTGGCCGTGTGCGTCGCGATCTCCTGCAGTTCGTCCAGAACGAAAAAGTCGAGCGCGTGGTACGCCTCAAAAAACTCGTGCGTCGTGCGGGTACGCTGCGCCAGCGCCCATTCCCGAGCAAAATCACGGGCCGAGACCAGCCGGAATTTCCCGCCCGGATGCCGGCCCAGCCACGCGATCAGAAGACCCTCAGTCAGATGCGACTTTCCGAAACCGAACGGCGCGTGAATAAGCATCGCGAACGGGTTGGGAAAGTCCTGAATGACGTCGTAAACCACCGAGCAAAGCACGTAATTTTCCGGGCCCGCAAGAAACGGATGCGCACGAAGCTCCGTCACCCCCTCCTCACTCCCGGAGAATCGGGTGGTCACTTTTTCCTGAAACGGGATGGAAATGATGGCGGGCATTCAGGGACTCCTCAAGGTTTTTTCTGGCCGCGGGAAAACCGGATCCCGGTCAATGAGTGCGGCGGAAGTTCCACTTCGAGCTGGCGCTTCGACTTTTTCACCTTCAGCGGGCGGATCTGGACCGCGTCGGGCGTTTCTCTTTCATTCGTCGCGAACGGCCCGTCGGCGGTCAGCGTCTCGGCCCGGACTTCGGCAAAAGCCCCCGGAAGCGTGAATTTGACCGTTTCAGGCTTCAGCGAGCGGTTCACGAACAAAAGGCCCATTTGACCTCCGTCGGCCGATTCGGTCAGAAGCGTTTCCATGGCCGGGATCTTGGGAGTTCTGGGCAAAACCGGCACGATTTTCACGTTCCGGATCTCCGCGACGCCTTTTCCGCTCCCCTCGAAGCGGCGGACTTTGAGCTCCAGCGATTTCGTGTCTTTCAGAGGCCGGTACGTCACCGAAACGGGCGACCAGTGCGCCTCCTTCACGCCTTCCGTCGCGGCAACGGAGTGGGTTTTCGTGTAGCCGCGCCCGTCGCCGAGTTCCAACGCGATTCCCGACGAGTTTTCCATCCCCCTGACGCGAATTTCGGCGGTCAGATGAAACTCGACGGACTTCCACTTCGGGATGGCGGTCCAGCACGACGTGTGGTAGTAGTTGAACCCCTCGTCGGTCAGGAATTCCAGCCGGATCGACCCGTCGGGCCAGGTTTCCAGCCGCGTGCGTTCCGGCCGGTCACCCTGCTTCCATTCGATCTTCGGGAGGAGGTTTTGCCGCATTTCCGCCTCGGTCAGTTCCTTCCCCTCCAGCTCTTCCACCTCCACGTCCGCGGGCGGGAGGAGCTCGGAAAGCAGCGGCCCGGTCTGGGTCGTGGGAAGCACGCGGTCGAAAAGGTTCCGCGCCACGAGCTCGAACGCCAGGGCGTTGGGCCGTTTCACGAACGCGCCAGATTTCCCGCGCACCATTCCGAATCCCTCGTTCACGAACTGCCAGTACTCGGCGGCGAAGTAGTCCGGGTCGCGGCAAAGCCAAATCAGCGTCTCCGCGTTGGTCAGCGCCGCGGTCAGGTGCTTGTGCTCGGTGTAGGTCGCGTTGAACTCGGTCAGCGCGAGCCGCACGTCCTTTTTCTTCTCTTGCGGGAAGGATTCGAGCGTGTGCTCTTTTTGCGCCGTCAGCTCGTCCATCACGCCGAAATTCCCCGCGTAGCCTGGCCCTTCGACCTGGCGGATGGGGTGGTAGTGGTGCACGATCGCGAAGTCGAAATTCGTCCCCACGACGTCCAGAACGCCCTGGTTCCAGTACGTCGCGTGGAGGATCACACCGAGCTGGATCGCCGGATCGACTTTCTGCATCGTGGAGCGGAAGGCGAGGTACTTCTCGGCATACTGGCGCGGTGTGATGGTCTGCGGCGGCTTGGTGTAGTGGTTCCCGTGGTAGCTCTCGTTTCCGAACTCCACGAAACGCACGCCGTACGGCTTCGGGTGGCCGAGTTCCGCGCGCTTGGCCGCCCACGGGTGCTTGCCGTCATTCGGAGCGTTCAGGAATTCCACGAATTCGGCCGCTTCCTCGGGCGAGCCGCGAAAAGCCGAAAGCCCGAGCATCGGCTCAGCACCGATCTCCTCACAGACGCGCAGAAACTCCAGCAGGCCAAGGCCGGGAAAATCGCCTTTCAAGCCGGCGCTCTGCTTCCAGTCGTAATTGTGCGTCCCGCCGCACCCGCCGGGGTAGCGCATCGATTTAATCCCGATTTCGCGGAGGATTTCGACCAGTTCCGGCTCCGCCTTTTTCGTCCCGTGGATCAAAAACCCGTAGGAATCCTCGCCGTAGTAAAGCTGATTCACGCCCAAAATCTCGCGCCGAACGGGCGTCGGCTGCGCGTCCGGCTGGACCTGAACCACCGTCTCGGCCTGAAGTGCTGAACCGGCCAGAAGCAGAACGGAAAGGGCAAAAACGAGGATTTTGAAAGGGAGGCGCGTCATAAAAAAAGGTTCCGCTTGGGAAAAAGAAATTAAAATTTTGAGGAAGTGAATGACCGGGCAAATGGGACCGTCCCAAAGTTCACGCCCAGCGTAGTTCAAACTCCAGCGACTATAGGCCCCGCGGATTAGGCGGATTGGATTTTAAATATTAAAGGGATTTCTTCAAACCGCTCTTTTTAAACGCCAGACCCGTTTCACTTCCAACCATTCTTTTTTTTAACCCGATCCGCCCAAATCCGCCCAATCCGCCTAATCCGCGGGGCCTGGTGCGGCCTTGGGCTTTCCTGGAGGAATTCGGTCTCGCGTACATGGGACGAAGCGTTTTTTCACGGAGTCCTTGACGCAAACTCGAGCGTTCTTTCCAGCGCGTCGTGAAGCGTAATTTCCGGCTTCAAATCCAGCTCGCAGGCGATTTTCGTCACGTCCGGAACGTAACGCGGCGGTTTGGCTCCCGGCTGGGGCGTGCCAAGGATCTGGATCGGAAGTCCGCCCGGGACGCACGCCGAAACCGCCTCGGCAAGCTCGCGGATCGAAACGGGAGTCGGGGCGCCCACGTTGTACGCCTCGCCGGACCGGCCTCGCAGCAGAAGCGTCCAAAGCCAGACCGCCAGCTCGGCCGTGTACAGGTACGAGCGAAACGGCGTGCCGTCGCCGCGGATGAGGATCGGCTCGCGGTTCAGCGCGTTGCGAAGGAAATTCCCTGCCGCGAAGTGAATGTCGAGGTTCAGGTACGGCCCGACGAAGGCGAAGCAGCGGGCCAAAACCGCCTCAAAACCCACGGCTGCGGCGGAGTCCAGCGTCCTATTTTCGGCCTCGAGCTTGCCCCGACCGTAAGCCGTCACGGGGGCGCAGGGAAAAGTCTCCGGGACGTTTTCCACCTCGGGCGGCTGCGGGCCGTAAACCGCGCCGGAACTCACGAAAAGAAAGCGTTTCACGCCGAAATTCTGCGCCTGAGTCAAAACGTGGCGCGTCCCGTCCACGATCACGGAGTACATTTCGTCCGGGTCCTCTTTTTCCAGCTTCGCGCTCGCTTCCGTGGCGGCGTGAATGACGAGATCAAAGCGGGAGTCAGCAGGAAATTCCGCCTCCCGAACGTCGCCGGTCACGAAGCGGAAAAAGTCGAACTGGGCGAAAAAGGAATTCCTTGCGAGAAACGTTTCCGGATGGCGTGACAGAACCGTGACGGAACCGGAAAAAGGACGCACCCGCCTCAGCTCCGCGTAACTTTCCAGGAGCCACTTTCCAAAAAGCCCTGTTCCGCCGGTCAGCAAAATGTTCCGCCCCTCCAGAAGCGGCTGAAGGGGCGCAAGGCGTTCCGCGAGAAAGGCCAAATCGCGAGGGGAAAGGTTGGAATTCATGGGGAAAAGGAAGTTCAAAATCAAAAACCGGGCGAGATCTCAGGATCTTTGCTTCAGGAATGGAACCTCCGACTAAAAACTCGTATTCGATTCCCCATCGTCCCGATCTCCAAGATTTTTGAAAACCTGTCTGTTGATCGAATAGGAAACTCTCTGGACGGACCCGTCGCATAATGCCATTCCGAAAACGCCGGAGTGCGCACTGCCCCAGCTCCTTAACGCGTTCAACCCCTTGCGGTCCTGATACGGTTGATCGTAAGAGGTGCGCTGATTGTCGTTATCGTCGCCGCAATACGCCCCCTCATTATCTGCGTTATAGCCAGAGGCCTGGTCATAATATTCCGGAGGAACGAATTTTTCGCCTGCGAGGAAAGTACAGGAAATCCCGTCGTAAATCTTTCCGGCTGGCATTTGGCTGTAACGGTAGATCACGCCGGTCATGGTCGATGTTACCGGCCAATCGTAACCCGAGGCCACTTTTTCGTAGGTCAAATCCAGAAAGTTTTCATTACTGGCCGCCCCTCCGTAACTTCCGGCATAATCCGCGCGCACAATCGAAGAGGGAGTGTTCGCATTATGGAACTCGTAGCTTCTGAACGGGACCAGTCTGGCCGGCCGGCGCGACGGGCAATTCAGCATCTGAAGCGGAGTCGTGAGCAACGTTTGATTGTTCGCTTTTTTCGTTGCCGAGGCGGCACTTCCCGGGTTTTCACCCAAGGCAGAAAGATTGAAAAGCGCCGTCTGGTCAACATACGGCAGGATCGAGTAGATCCAGCTTCCGGGCTGATTTTTACCGAAGCCGCGGTCCGCATCCCCCACGATGTGGTAGTGCCAGCCACCAGTGGGGTAGAACTGTTGGGTGGACTCGTGGGTCATACAGCCCGTGACCATCTGTTTCAGATTATTGCTGCACTGCATCTCACGAGCCGCTTCACGAGCCTGCTGGACCGCAGGCATAAGGAGGCCCATAAGCACCCCAATGATCGCGATAACGACCAAAAGCTCAACCAGCGTAAAACCAGCATGAAGGCGAAAAGTATTTTGCTTCATAAAACCTCCCGATTGCCCGGAATTGTAACCAAACTGTTTAGTCAAAATTGATTTTTTCTTCCTCGATCACGAGCGGCCGGTCTTTAACCTGCGTCCAGATCGCGCCGATGTACTCGCCGATGATCCCGATGAAAATGAGCTGGACCGACGCCAGGAAGAACATGCCGATCATGATCGGCGCCATCCCAAGGCTGAACCGTTCCCAGTAAATCAACTTCAGCACCAGGTAAGTCATCGCGATGAGAAAACTGATGAAACCGGTGAAAAAACCAAAATAAACCGCCATGCGAAGCGGAAGTTTGGAGTGATTCACCAGGCCGGTCATCGCCATGTCGTACAGGGTGAAGAAATTGTTCTTGGTTCGGCCGTGCTTGCGGCGGTCCTGCACAAAATGGACTTCCGCGCGTTTCAGCCCGATCTCGCTCACCAGGCCCCTGAAATACGGGTACGGCTCGTGAAACTGCCGGATCGCGTCGCAGAATTTCCGCGAGTAAAGACCAAAACCGGTGAAACCCGATAAAAGGTCCTTGGTCTCGGAAATGTGCGCCAGTACGGAGTAGTACAAAGCCCGCAGCGAGGCCATGATGAAATTTTCTTTCGTGCCGGAACGGACGCCGACCACGACCTCAAAGCCTTCTTCCCACTTCCGGATGAACTCCTCCAGCACCTCGGGCGGCTCCTGCAGGTCGGAGCACATCGTAATGACCGCGTCCCCCTTCGCGCTCAAAAAAGCGTTGAACGGCGAGCGAATGTGGCCAAAATTGTTCGCGTTGAGGATCACCCGGAACTTGGGATCCTCGGCGGCCAGACGGCGTAAAACGTCACGGCTCCCGTCCGTCGAGCAATTATCCGCGACGATGAACTCGTAATCGTACTGCGGGAATTTTTCGAGCACCGCCTTCACACGAGCGTAAAACTCCGGAAGATTCTCCTCTTCATTGTAGCAGCTCGTCGTGATGGAAATCAGTTTCATTTTTTGCCTGCTTTGTATTAACGTTGGAATTACCGGCGCGAAAATCTTCCCACTCTTAACCCGACGAGGCCCAAAAGAAGCAGAAGCCACGTCGCCGGTTCAGGAACGGAGCCATCACCCCCAGGTCCGGCGGTGTTGTATACCATCCAGACCCCATTGGCAAACTTGGACTTGTAGCCCGCAAAATCCCCGCCGACGGCAAAACTCTCGAGAATATTTCCCGCGACGTCGTACATCCGCGCCGTCAATTTATCCAGTTCCAGCGATTCCGGTTTTTCCTCTTCTTCATCGAGCCAGTTGATCACGATCTCCGCGCCATCGACGAGGGTCAAATCACTGAACGTGAAAACGTCCTGCTTGGCGGTCGAGACGTCGTACTCGATCTTCCCGCCGTCCAGCGTGATTTTGGAGCTGGTCAGGTCGAGCGTCCCAAACCGGTCGTCGGCCGTACCCGTTCCGAGGACGCCGTCGGCGGAAATGGTCGTCGCGCCGGTGTAGGTCTGCGTGCCGTTCAGGTTCAGCGTTCCGGCCTCGACGGAGAGCGGAGCGCCGCCGCTCACGATGCCGTTGACGATCATCGTGCCGTCGCCCTGCTTGACGAACGAGGCCGTTCCATCCTCCAGATTCATCGTGCCGATGTTCGCGTAAAGCGTCGCGCCAGGCCCCACGTCAAAAACGCCGGAGGTCGATTTTCCGTCTTCCGGAACGCCCGCGTTGGAACGGCGAAGCGTCACTTTCTTCAGGTCCAGTGTCAGGTCCGCGTTTTCAGCGAGCGTGATTTTCCCGGCGAGGAAGAAATTCCCGTAGCCGCTCCCATTGCCGGCGGCCGTGATTTTGTTGCCCGTGCCGGAGACCTCGATCATTCCGAGGTTCGAATGCCCGTCCGATTTCGTGTTGACGATCTCCGCGCCGTTTTTCATCTTGATCAGGGCAGTAAGCCCGGTTCCATTGCCGTAGTAGAACATCGCGTTGCCCGCGTTCATGCTCAGGACGCCGCCGTCCAGGTCGATCGTGCCGGTGTAGAGCGCGTTGGAAGCGTCGAGGTTGAGCGTGCTTTTCGTCGTGGTTTCGCCTTCGGTTTTGCTCCCGGAGACGTAAATGGTCCCGCCGAAACTGCCCCCATTGTCCCCGGTGATGTTCATCGAGCCGCCGTCCTTCACGTAGATGCTTCCGTAGTTGGAAGGCTTGGCAGTCTTCAGGTTTCCGGTAATATTCAGCCTGGAACCCGTATGAACGTACATTTCCGCGACCGTATTATCCCCGCCGGAGATGGTGAATTCGGTGCTTGCGGAAAGGCTCATTTTCTCCGAAACGTTCAGCGTTCCGCCGGAGATCTCGCCGGTCGTTCCCGCCACGTAAAGCCTGGCCGCAGTCAGTTTTCCGCCCGTCATGGTAAGGTTTCCGCCGTAGTCAAAAGAGAACGCGGCATTCGTGACCGCCAGCTCGCCGCCGGAAATGACGAACGGCCCCGTGGCGTCGATCGAATCCGCGACGGTTTTCCCGCCGGTCTGGTTGAACTGGCCCGCTCCGGAAATTTTCGTCACGTTCAGCGTCCCGGCCTCGACCGTGGCCTGGTGGTTTTTCACTCCGCTGGTCTCTTTATTGTTTCCAAGGTCCAGCGTGCCGTTCAGCGTCATCGTGCCGGCGCCCTTTTTCACGAACTGGGTCGCGCCCTCCCCACTGTCCGTGAGAGTCAGCGTGACGTCCCCGCCTTCCGTCGCAGGATTCACGGTCAGCGTGGCGTTGGACCCGACGTTAAAGATCCCGGACTGGTTTACCCCGTCCTTCGAGATCGCCGAAGTCGGGATTCGGGTGCGCATTTTGGTCGTTTTGATCTCCAGCGCCGAATTGTCCGCGAGCGTGAACGCCCCGGCAAGGAAGAAGTTCCCGTAATTGCCGGAGCCTGCGTTCGTCCCGATGATCTGGTTCCCGGTCCCGGAGACGTTGATCGTCCCGAGGTTCGAGTGCGTTGCGCCGGCTTCCGCGGTCGTGATGGTGGCGTTTCCGTTCAGGTTGATCGTTCTCAGAACATTCGGATAGTAACCGAGCGAGTTGCCGGCCCGAAGGTCCAGAACGCCGCAGGCGCCGATGGTCAGGCTCGAACTGTTCGTAAAGGTGAACTGCTTGTTCACTCGCAGCGTGGTGAAAGCGTCGGCGGTCCCGTCGGCGATGATGGTCGGTCCGGTGTACGTGTGGTACACGCTGGCGGCGTCTGGATTGCGATCGAGCGCCAAAGTCCCGGAGCCGGTGATCGTCAGAGAGGCGTTGGAGCCCGTGATCGGCTGGGTGATCGTGATGGTTTCCCCGCCGGCAAGCGTGACCGTCGTGATCTGTGTCAGCGCGCCGCCGTTGGAAAGGTCGTCACCGGTCCACGTCGCCGCCTGCAAATCGGGCACGAGGCACAAAAAGGCCGCGAGGGTTAAAACGGAAAAAGAATTAATGAAACTTTTCATCGTCGTTTCGTGTATTTTGATTCGTGAATTTTAAACGGTCTGGAATCACTTCAAAATCATATTATACACCAAAAGACGTTTTTCGCAAGAATATTTTTCAAAAAAAGCGAAATTTTAAAAAAATAGAACGCCGGAAATGTTTTTTTAGTGAGGAGTTAGGAGTGAGGAGTTAGGAGTTGGCGCTTCGCGTAGCGTCGGCTGAAGAAAAACTTCAACCCATAAAAAGCCGAAGGCTTTTCCAACTCCTCACTCCTAACTCCTCACTCCTAACTAATCCAGGGGATTTATCAGCATATTTTCAAGAAACTCTTCCCGCGGAAGGAACGGGGCGAGGTTTTCGAGCGGCTGGGAGACCATTGAGCCGTCCGGGAGTGCTTTCGACGCGGCTTTCGGTCCCAAAACCTCGAACGGGTCGGTGTGGACTTCACAGAAAACCGGGCCCGGCGTCTCGAGGATCTCCGGCAGACGCCACTCCGCTTCCTGATTCGTCACCAGTTCAAACGTTTTCCAGCCGAACGCCCCGGCAAGCTTTTTCATGTCGGGGAGCCGGACGCCGGACTCGGGCGTGGAACCGACAAAATTCCCCTGGAAGAACGCCCGCTGCGTGAGCTTGATCGACAGGTAGCCGCCGTTTTCGTAAACGAAAAGCTTGATCGGAAGGCCGTAATTCAGGACCGTCTGCATTTCCTGGAGGTTCATCTGGATGCTTCCGTCGCCCGTGATGCAGATCACGTCCCGGTCCGGCCCGGCAGCAAACGACGCGCCGATCGCGGCGGGCAGATCGTACCCCATCGAGGCGCACGCCATGTTCGAGAACATCCGGATGCCGGGTTTCAGGCCGATGCTCTGGAACGTGCTGGTGTAGGCCGTCCCGTTTCCCGTCACGACGATCTCGTTCCCCTTCAGGAGTTTCCCGAGCATTTCCGGGAAGGCGTACGAGCTTACGTAGTCGGTCCGCTCGCGATGCTCCTGCGTCACGACCGGGTACTTCGCCCGCACCCGGCGGCAGTAGTCGAGCCACTGGGGGACCGCTTTCGGCGTGGCCTTTTCGAGGAAGGCCGGCACGAAACGCTTCAGATTCGCGTGGATCTTCAGATCGGGCCGAAACGTCGGTTTGTTCAGCTCCGCGTCGTCGGCGTCCACCATCACTTTGAACGCCTCACGGGCGACTGTCCCGAAGGCGTAGCCGATGATCCGGATGCTCATCCGTGCGCCCAAAACGAGCAGGAAGTCCGAGTTTTGCAGGACGAAATTCGCGCCGCGCTCGCCGAGGATCCCGGGCCTTCCGAAAAAGAGCGGGTGCTCGCTCGGGATCAGATCCACCCCGGAAATGGCCGTCAGGACCGGAATTTGAAGCTTTTCGGCCAGTTCGAGGAATTCCGCCCTCATGCCCGCCAGCGTCAGGCCGCCGCCTGCGAGGATCACGGGCCGCTGGGCGTTTTGGAGTTTTTCAAGGAGCAGATCCCACGTTTCGGCGGGGGGGGCCTGCGTGTCGATGCGATTTTCCTCCGCGTCCTCGGCCGGGTCGTAAGCGCGCAAAGACGCCGGGGCGGGAATCGGCGCCGCCTGCACATCGAGCGGAACGTCAAGCCAGACCGGGCCGGGCCGACCGCTTTGGGCCAAATGCCACGCGCGTTCCAGGTGGTAGCGGACGTCCTCGGGGCGCTGGATCATGGCCGCGTATTTCGTGATCGGCTTTACCACGTCCACAATATTCAGTTCCTGATCGCCCAGCGCACGCAGTTTCAGCTCGGGGTACGACCGCACGCACGTGGCGTTTTTGATCTGGCCGGAAATCACGACCATCGGGATGGAATCGAGCCACGCGCCCGCCACGCCGGTCAATGCGTTGGTTCCGCCGGGGCCGGTCGTGACGTTAATGACCCCCGGCGCTCCCGCGATCCGGGCGTAGCCTTCCGCCGCGATCGCCGCCCCCTGCTCGTGCAGAGCGCAGACGTACCGGAGCCGCTTCTCACGTCCCAAGGCGTCGTTCAGGTGCATGGCTCCGCCGCCCGAAACGAAAAAAACGTGACGAACGTTCCAGTCGGCAAGAGTAGAAAAAATGTAGTCAGCGGCACGCATAAAAACTCCAAATGAATAATGAATAACGAATAACGAATAATGAAAAGAAAGACTTTGACCTCTTATTCGTGCTCCAACCCGCTTGAGCCGAAACTCCTTCCCCTCATTATTCGTTATTCGTTCTTCATTATTCGTTCTACAAAGTGGTGTATCCGGTCGGCCATCCAACCCAGCATTTCTCGCGTCATTCCCGGGTAAACGCCGATCCAGAAGGTCTGGTTCATGATCCGGTCCGTCTCGGTGAGGGGGCCGACGACGCGGTAGCCGGTCTGGGTGGCCCGGAGCGAGTCAAAGGCCGGATGCTTCGTCAGATTGCCCGCAAAAAGGGCGCGGGTCTGGATCCCGTCCGCCTCGAGCGCCTTCACCAGCTGCGTGCGGGTAAACGGCGCGTCGTCCCGGACCGTCAGCAGGAAACCGAACCAGCTCGGCTCCGAGTTCGGCTCCGGCTCCGGCAGGATGAAGAACTCTTCCAGGTCGGAAAGCGCGTCACGCAGCCAGGCCCAATTCCGGCGCCGCGCCTCCACAAACGCCGGGAATTTTTTGAGCTGCGCGCAGCCGATCGAGGCCTGGAGGTCCGTCGCTTTCAGGTTGAACCCGAAGTGGCGGTACACGTATTTGTGGTCGTACCCCAGCGGCAGCTCGCCGAACTGCCCGGTAAAGCGGCAGCCGCACGTATTGTCGCGGCCCGAGTCGCACCAGCAGTCGCGGCCCCAGTCCCGCATGGAGAGCAGGATCCGGCGCAGAAGCGGGGAATTCGTGTAAACCGCGCCCCCTTCGCCCGTCGTGAGATGGTGCGGCGGGTAAAAGCTCGACGTTCCGATGTGGCCGAACGTCCCGGTGAATCGTCCGTCGTATTTCGAGCCCAAAGCGTCGCAATTATCCTCGACCAGCCACAAATCGTGCGCCTCGCAGAACGCCTTGACGGCCGCGAGATTGAACGGGTTCCCGAGCGTGTGCGCCAGCATGACCGCCCGCGTCCGGGGGGAAAGCGCCGCCTCGAGCCGGGTCACGTCGATGTTGTACGTCGGGAGCGTGACGTCCACAAAAACCGGCACCGCCCCGAACTGAAGGATCGGCGCGACCGTCGTGGGAAAGCCGCACGCCACGGTGATCACTTCGTCGCCGCGCTGGATCTTCCGGTCGCCGAGCAGATCGGACGTCAGCGCCCAGAACGCCAGCAGGTTGGCCGAGGAACCGGAATTCACGAAGAACGCCGACTTCACGCCGAGGTAATCCGCCAGACCGGCTTCAAACTCGCGCGTCCAGTGCCCGGCCGTGAGCCAGAACTCCAGCGCGGCGTCCGTCAGATTCACCATTTCGTCGGCGTCGAAAACCCGACCGGCATAATTCACGCGGCTTTCGCCCGGAATGAACTCCTTCCGCGCCGGGTCGTGCACGAGGGAATAGTACTCGCGGACCTGCGAGAGGATGGAAGCGCGAAGGGCGGCGATTTTTTCTTGAGGATCGTTCATTTTCTTGATTAATGCGGAATTACGGGGACGACGCTTCCAGCGTCGTCAATTCGGAGAACCGGGAACTAAAACCACGCGAAAGCCGAGACCGGCGTCACGGTCATCAGGCTCGGACCAAAAGCGAAGCGCCGACCGGCAAGCCTCGGCGGTACTGTCCCAGCTCCCGCCGCGAAATACACGGTCCAGGGAATCGGCCTGGTTTTCCGGGTCACAAATCGGCGATTTACCGTAGTACTCCGCGTCGTAGTAATCGGAGCACCACTCCCAGACGTTCCCGATCATGTCATACAGGCCCCAGGCGTTCGCGGCCTTTTGGCCCACCGGATGCGTCCCGCAAGGGCCGCCGAGGTACTGCGTCTCGTCCCACTCGCGGGAATCGTAGTCGCTCGACCCCGTAAAGCCCTGACTGCTGTTCCCGCCGTACCACGCGATCGGGTCCAGCTCCGGCGCGTTATTCGCCCCCTTGATCTCGATGGGGCCGTTCGGAAGGGCAGTCGTACTCCCCGCGCGGCAAGCGTACTCCCACTGCGCCTCCGTCGGAAGCCGGACGGACTGGTCACCCAATTTCAGGCTCAATTTCCGGCAGAACTCCTGGCAATCGTCCCAGCTCACGTTTTCGACCGGATTCCGCTCGCCTTCGAACTCGCTCGGATTTTCGCCCATCACGCTCAGCCACATCGCCTGCGTGACCGGGGTTTCCAGCATCCAGAAACCTTTCGTCAGTTTCACCCGGTGCTGCGTTTCGTCATCGGCGCGGCCCGGCTCGTCCTCCGGACTGCCCATCATAAACTCGCCCGGCGGGCACCAGCGGAAGGCGTACGCGATGCCGTCCACGGTCTCGACTTTGCGGTCCCCTGCTCTGGGGGAATCGACTTTCAAGTTCATTTCTCCGGTTTTATCTTTGAATGGCATATGGAGTGCGGCAATACAGAAGCCGAAGGCTTCATTTGCCGCTTTCACTTAGCGACCGAAAAATTTTGTGATTAAAAAAGGTTTTCCGCGTGGAAAACGTCCAGCCCACTTCAGCGGCAAACGCCTCTGCGAGGCGGTATTGCCGCAAGGGAAAGCGATGAAGGTCGCTGCGCGACTGTATCATCGCACTCCAAATTAATGCGTCCAGTCGAGTTTTTGCGCCTCGGCGTCGCGGACGTACTGCTCCAGATCCGCGGCGGTCAGAAGACGGCCGGACTCGTAAAAGGCGCGGTACCACGCCGCCGTGCGGGCGATCGTCGTTTCAAAGTCCCAAACCGGACGCCAGCCCAGCCGGACGCGGGCTTTCGTCGAGTCGAGCGCCAAAGACTGCGCCTCGTGCGGGTTTTTCGGCGAGGGATGAAGCACCGGGTCCACCGCTGGCCACGCCTTCCGCATGACCTCCACCACGTCACACACCGGGACGGCCCGATCCGCGGGGCCAAAGTTCCACCCCTCGGCGTACTGTTTCCGCTCGTCCGCGGTTCCTTCGAGGAGTTTCTGACCGAGGGCCAGGTAGCCGCTCACCGCCTCCAGAACGTGCTGCCACGGCCGGGTCGCGGCGGGGTTTCGGATCTCCACGCCCGTTCCAGCCGCCGCCGTCCGCGCAAGGTCCGGGATCAGCCGATCCCGCGCCCAGTCGCCGCCCCCCACGACGTTACCGGCCCGGGCCGACGCGACATAAACCGGCGGCAGACCGGTGGAATCGTTCATCAGGAACGACCGGCGCCAGGAGGCCGTCACCAGCTCGGCGCACCCCTTCGACGCGCTGTAAGGGTCGAACCCGCCCATCGGGTCGTTTTCGCGGTACGACCAAATCTGCTCGCGGTTTTCGTAGCATTTGTCGCTCGTCACCACCACGACCGCCTGCGGGCGGAACCCCTCCGTCCGGCACGCGTCCAGAACGTTTGCCGTCCCCATGATGTTTGCCGCGAGCGTTTCCAGCGGCTGCTCGTAGGACGTCCGAACGATCGCCTGAGCCGCGAGGTGGAACACGATCTCGGGCTGAAATTCCTCCATCACCCGACCCAAGGCCGCACGGTCCGTGATGGTTTCGTCCTCCGTGCGCGACCAGCCGAGCAGCGAGAAATGATTCGGCTCCGTTTCGGGGCGAAGCGCAAAGCCCCGCACCTCGGCGCCGAGCTGCTCGAGCCAGAAACGCATCCACGAGCCTTTGAAGCCGGAGTCCCCGGTCAGGAGGACCCGTTTGCGGGAGTAAATATTCCGGAACATAAAATCACCAATACTTCGTCCAGGGGGCTTTTCCGCTCGACCACATTTCGTTCAGGAGCTGGAATTCCCGCAGCGTGTCCATGCACTGCCAGAAACCGCCGTGTTCAAAGGAGCTCATTTCGCCGGCCGCAACCGCTTTGCGCATCGGCTCCCGCTCGAGAAAATCGTCCTGCTGGGGGTCGATAAACCGCGAAACGAACGACTTCTTCAAGACCATGAACCCGCCGTTGATCACGCCTTCGGTCCTCGCGCGCTTTTCCGAGAATTCCACGACTTTTCCGTCTTCGATCTTCATTTCGCCGAAACGCCCCTCCGGATGTACCGAGGTCACGGTGATCTCGCGCCCGGCTTTCCGGTGGAAGTCGTAAAGCTTTTTAATATTAACGTCCGAAACGCCGTCACCGTAGGTCAGGAAGAAGTCCTCATCGTCGTCGAACAGGTAGCGGGAGGCTTTCAGAACGCGGCCGCCAGTCATCGTTTCCAGGCCGGTATGGGCCAGGGTCACGGTCCAGTCAGCTTCCTCGTAATTACTGTGGAAATCGATCTTGCACAAGTCTCCGAGCTGGAGCGTAATGTCCGACGCGCGGGCGTGGAAATTGAGGAAATAGTCGATGATCTCCTCTTTTTTGTACCCGAGGCAGAGGATGAACCGCTTCACGCCAAACGCGGAGTAGCAGCGCATGATGTGCCACAAAATCGGCTGGTCACCGATCGGGACCATCGGCTTGGGGATCACTTCCGAGACGTCCCGGATCCGGGTCCCTTTTCCTCCACATAAAATCATCGCCGGAGGCATTTTATTCTTTCGAGTCATTTCCATCTCCCGATTTATTTATCGACGCTGGCGTCGCTTTCTTTAGTATTCTCAAGGTTCTTTGCCCAATCCAAAACGATTTTCTCGTTTCGGTTTCTTGAAAGCGTTTTCCCCGTCGGGGTCAGAATACATAGTGAGTACTGGCTGGTATGCATTTGGTGATACAAAACAAATCCCTGGGTCTTGTATTCAGGATACTCGAGCGTCTCTTTATCTTTATACAGGAGTTTGGACGCGTCAAAGAGGTATTTTTCAATCGCTTCGTCCATTTCCCTCCTGATTTCTTCGTCCGGAAGAAGTTCTTTGTTATTCGAGTCTTTATACAGATTCCCCAACGAAATAATTATTCTTTTGCCTTCCAGAGAAGCCAACGCACGGCGCGTATCGGAAAATGGGTCCGCACAGTTCCTCCAATTTACGTACATTTTGTCAAAATTGGTTTTGTTCGGCATCACAAACATAAAAATCCCGTTCGACGTCATGTTAACGACCTGCTCGCTGCGGGTCGGCTCCGGAATCGAATCGGCGATTTTCTGAAGGTCCTCCCAGGCTTTCTTTTCCCAGGGCAAAACCCACAAACCTTTCACGACGTCCGCGACATCACCTTCCATGACGACAAGTTTTGGAAGATCACGAATCGAAGGAAGCGCGCCCAATTCCCGAGTATTCGTCCGGTAAACGCCTTGCACTTCAAAGACCATGGAACTTATGATCGCACACGCGATACAAAGTTTGTACGTTCGCTTCCAAAGATCCTGACCTTGCGTGGAAAGCATCGCCTGAAAAGTCCGCGCCAGAACCAGAAACGCGGGAAACGCCCCCCAGTAGTAATGCCGAAGCCCCGGTACCGGGTAGTACTGATGAAGAGAAAGCCCCGCCATAAAAACGACCGGAAGAAGGAGCCAGTAATCGAGGGTCAGCCCCATTTTACGGATTCCCCAAACTACCAGGTAGATGAACCAGCCCAGCGTGAGCGAGCAAATCACGGTCCCCCAGAACAATCGGTCCATAAAGAACAGTCGGAATATTTTGAGAGCAAACGTCAAAGCCGCACATTTCTGAAGGAAACCACCAGTCTGAACCGCTGGGGCCATCTGGGTCGTTTTGCCTGCTGCAAATCCAAAAGCCATTTTGATCGACTGAACCCAGAAATCGTGAAACGCATGATTCATGGAAAGCCAGATGAAGAAAATCCCGAAAACGATCATGGCACCGGCCACATAAAGCCACAGACGGTGCAGCGTGTCCCGCCACGACTCGTAAAAACGCCAATGCGACACCAAAACGAGCAGAATTCCCCCGGCAAAAACCAGCCCCAACGGCTGACGGCACCAGAACGGAAGCGTCGAAACTGCCCCGGTCAGCGCCCAAAACCAGCTTTCACGTTTTTTCTGGAATCCAAGCTGGAACAAAAAAACCGTCAAAAGAAGGAAAAACAAAGCATAAACGGACGACCACGGCAGCATATTCCAAAAATAAAACGGCGGAAAGATCAAAATGCACAAAATGGGAATGATCCGGTAAAACCCCTTCAGGATCCGACCGCCAATATGCCAGACCAAAACCGTAGAACCCGCGTAAAAAACCGTCGTAAGTAGGCGGAGCGTCAAAACCCGGGCGCCAAAAATCAGGCAGGCAGCCGCCTGAAGGAGCGTCGTCAGTGCACCGTACTGGGTGAATGTGTCGCGGAAAAGCATTTTCCCGTGCATGACGTCATACGCGGGCTTCATCAGAACTCCATCATGGTGCGGATCCAGACCAATATGCGCCCAAAATCCAAACCATAGAAGGATCGTCACAAAAATGGCGATGCTCACCACCCATTCACTCTGGCAAAACAAACGAAACGAAAAACGACCCTGAGAATCACGAAAATTCATTTGACCTTCCTGCCGTACAAAGTATTTTGGAAAAGACCGATCCTTTCGAGGTTGATCCGGTTTCCTCTGGCAAAATATTTTCACTTTTCTTTTTTATCGTCCAGATAAAACTCCTACAATACTCAAATTCCGTATCTTTATACTTTTTTTAGTCAGAAGGAGAGGAACAAATCGTACGAAAACAGAAAAACGAGGCTCCTGAAGCAAGACCGGCCTTAACCTCGCCCGCACTCTTGACAGAAGATCCTTTTAAGAGTACAATAAGCGAAAGAGTTGCTGGAGTTTTTTGATCAAAGAGGAAGCCGGTACCGTGGATCTGAAAGAATTTGACGAAAAATGTGTCCGAATCACCGACCGCTGGGGCGATGTGTTCGACGGCATTTGCACCTACAACAGCGACGAGTATGACGAACATGAGTTCGGGCGGGCCGAGGAAAGTCTGCAAATCCTGAGCTTTCTTTTCTACAAGAGCGACATTAATAAAATAGAATCCCTCGAAGAACACTCGGGGCCATTCGGCCGATTCCTGGATCCGTTTGGAAAACTCGAAGAATTGACCGTCGAGGACGGGATCGACAGCATAAACGACGTGCTCTTTGATGAGGACGAGGAGCACGTTCTCCGCCTGCTCCGCTGCCTGGGCGAGTACCTGGATCCCTCCCGCGGACATGAACTCCCCGACCGAGAGGAAGTCCTCCGTTCGCTCGGCAAGCTGGCGAAAGAGGCCGACGACGACGGCATCCGCAGCGAGGCGCAGCAACTGATCGGCCTGTGGGAGAAATCGTGAGGCCCTGTGGGTTTTATTTCGCCTTTACAATATAACTGTTGAGCAAAACCCTTCCCCTGAGAAATGCAACAGATGAAAAAAAACGGCCATACCGGGCAAGCCGCTCGATATGGCCGAAATTTCAGGTTTTAGGGAAAAACCGAATTACTTCCCTTTGGACAGAATGACCTGGAATGAGTCCACGTCGTCTTCCTTCGCACCGTCGAAAATTTCAACGCCGAGGTTGTTGTACTGCGTTCCGTCAATCGAAATCGTGTAGAACCCGTAGGACATTCCGCTCAGATTGTCGAGGTTGTCCGGCGTGCTCGGGCTGCACTGGCCATTATCATCAACGGCGATCGGCGTGGTCGTTTTGAGCATACCCTCGTGCAGAGCGTCTGGGGTCAAAGTCACGTTCTTTCCAAAGACTTCCTTCGCCGGTTTCCCTTTTTTGTCCACGAACTTCACGATCGGGCAGGTGAGTCCGACCTTCATGTCGATCCAGGCCTGAATACGCGCCTTGATCTCATTCGCGTCAATAGCACCGTCCGAGTTCGTGTCAATGCTCTTGGGGCCTTTCAGCGAGAAAAGCATCCCCGGGCACGCTTTCAGTTCATCCGCGTCCAGTTTCCCATCCTTGCTCGTATCATAGAGTTCCATCGCCTTGGAAGCAATCTTGCCCGGATCGTACGGCGGGACATCAACCGCTTTGGGTTTGCTCAGACCGCAGCCGACAGAAGCGAGGAGGGCGAGACCGCAAACAATCATCAACACTTTTTTCATCATTTTTCCCCTTCAATAAAGGTCTTGGGAAACCAGGTTCTCATTGAGAATTAAAAAATGCTTGAGGATCAGACAAAACAGGAAACTTGGAAAATCCTGAATCTCGTTTCCCGTCTGAATTCTCCTCAACTTTTTTAACCCAATATTGGGCCGGAGTTTCCGTTATTATGAGGTTCCAATCAAATACAATTTTACTATTTACTCTATTATTAACGACGTTCCACTTTTCGTCAAGTCCCCGAATCGACTTTTTTTACAAAAATTTGCAACTTTTATAAAAATTTTCTGTTTGGAGGTACTTCCTCCCCTAGAATATTTAAGTTTACTTGCGCATTTTATCCACCCAACCCGTTTTATCGGTCTTTTCCAACAGGATTTTCCAAAAAAGTTTAACATTTTTCGGGTCAAACCCCTGCTCTAAATCGTATAATGTGCTATAATAGACGCAGTTAAGCACTTGGTCTTCATTTTCGTTTGAGGTTCATTCATGGGAACAGCAGATTCTTCCATCGATTTTTACAAAACACTGGCTCGATCACCGCGTGTGATTCTGCCTTCTCTGCTGGCCTGTGACTTCGCAAACCTGGAACGTGATATTCGTGAGCTTGAGAAAGCAGGAGTCCAGGGGCTTCACCTCGATGTCATGGACGGTCATTTCGTCCCCAACCTGAGCATTGGCGTGCCGGTCGTGGAGGCCGTCCGCCGGGTGACCGACCTCGTTCTGGACGTTCACCTGATGCTCTCCGACCCCGAATTTTATTTTGAACCGTTCCGAAAGGCCGGAGCGGATGGAATCACGTTTCACGTCGAAGCAATCGCCGATCTTGAAAAACCTGGCCACAATTACGCCCGTACCGGCTGCCAGCCCGACGACCTCGCCGACGTGTGGTTCCTCTTCAAAACTCACGTTCATTCAGCCCTCGAAAAAGTTCACCGGCTTGGAGCCGCGGCAGGGCTTTCAATCATTCCGCCCACGGACGTGGCACTCCTGAAACCGTTCCTCAGCGAGTGCGAAAACGCTCTGGTCATGAGCGTCATGCCCGGCTTTGGCGGCCAAAAATTCGATCCGCGCGGAAAGGAGAAACTCGCATGGATCCGTGAAAACGCCTCACCCGAAATGCTTCGCAGCGTGGACGGCGGCGTCAATGAAACCACTCTGATGGACTGCAAACTCAGCGGTGCCACCGGCCTGGTGATGGGAACGGCCATTTTCCGCGGGAATCAAATTCAGGAGCGCTTCCGGATGCTGAACGAAGAGCTTCAAAAATAAAGATTCCGCGAAAATCCACGATTAACCCCCCCAACAAAATTTTCCAATGACGTAACCAAGGGAAAGACCAAGCCCAAGGGAAACGCTCATTTATTTAATTGATTTATGTCAAATTTAACTAAAATTTCCTCAGAAAGCACCGCGTCTTTTCTGGAAGAAAAGCACGTCCTGCGGTTTCTGATCATTCGTCCTGGCGAAACAGTGTACGATATTCAACGTCATATTCAGGGAAATCTAAATCTTCATTTAACCGAGAACGGCCAGCAGGAAGCGAGCCGTCTGGCCGAGGAAATGGTTTCCGAAAATCCGTCCCTGATCTACACGTCCCCCAACGTTTCGGCCCTCGAAACCGCGGAATGTATCGCGTCGAGCCTCCAAATCCCGTGTAAAGTCCTGAAAGGGCTTCGAAATCAGGATCAGGGCCTCTGGGAAGGCCGCCGGGTCGAAGAGATTCAACGCTTACAGCCCCGAGTTTACCGATGCGCGGCCAATTCTCCCCAAGCGATCGCCCCCCCAAACGGCGAATCTTTCCGTGAGGTCCAAAAGCGCATCCAGACCACCATCGAATGGCTCCTGAAACGCCACCATGAAGGGACCATCGGCCTGGTCATTTGCGAACCGCTCGCCAGTCTGTTCCGCTGCGCCCTGAAAAGCGAGGAAGCCAAAAATCTCTGGAACTTCATCGGTCAGCACGGCCTCTGGGAGCCGGTCGAACTCCCCGCCGGGCAAGCGGTCCCCGCGCTCCAGAGGTAATGGAAGAATCAAGTATTTAAGCAAAAAGGAAGGTTTTTTATGTCAGAATCCTGCGATCATAATTGCGAAAGCTGCGCCCATAAATGCAGCGATCAGAAGAGTCAAAGCCTGAAAGCCGAGATGAACCCCTTGAGTGACGTCAAAAAAGTGATCGCCGTCGTGAGCGGAAAAGGCGGCGTCGGAAAATCTCTCGTCACGGGCCTGCTGGCCTGCCAGTCGAAGCGCGCGGGCCTGAAAACAGCCATTCTCGACGCCGATATTACCGGCCCCTCCATCCCCAAAATGTTCGGGATCTCCAACCATGCGCAAGGGACTGAAGACGGGATCTTCCCCGAAATCTCGAAAGGCGGGATCGAGCTGATCTCCGTGAATCTTCTGCTGGAAAACGCTTCTGACCCGGTCCTCTGGCGCGGGCCGATCATCGCGTCGGTCGTGAAGCAGTTCTGGTCGAACGTGATCTGGAACGAGGTGGATTTCATGTTCGTCGACATGCCGCCGGGAACGGGCGACGTCGCGCTAACGGTTTTCCAGTCGCTCCCCATCGCGGGCGTGGTCATCGTCGCCTCGCCGCAGGATCTCGTCTCGATGATCGTCGGAAAAGCGATCAAAATGGCCAACATGATGAACGTCCCGGTCCTCGGCCTGGTCGAAAACATGAGTTACATCGAGTGCCCGGACTGCGGGAAGAAGATTTCGGTTTTCGGCGAGAGCAAAATCGACCGGCTTGCCGCCGAGTTTGACCTTCCGATCCTCGCCCGCCTGCCGATCGACCCGAAAATCGCGGAAGCCTGCGACTCGGGAAACATCGAATCGATTGAAAAAGACTTTTTCGACGCAGACCTTTTAAATAAATGGAAGTAAAAAGTCACTGAGGGAATCAGCAATCAAAAAAAATGAGGCCGGGAAACCATTCAGAAACGTTTCCCGGCCTCTTTTTTGATTTTCGGTTTTAATTCAAACTTTTTTCCCGCCGCTTCACGAATCGCCGCGCGATGATACTCACGACGATCAGCTGGTACGCGTGGTAAAGCATCGTCGGGAGGAGAAGCACGCCCGCCAGCTGAGGGTCGGGGAGGATCACTTTGCTCATCGTGGCGCCGTGGACCAGCGACTTCTTCGAGCCGCAGAAAAGGGTCGTGACCCGATCTTCGTAGTTAAACCGGAGCAGGTGACAGACCAGATCCACGATGAAAAAGACCGTAAAGAAGAGGCCGACCATCCCGATCGAAAGGAAAACGAGCGTCGAAAAGGTCATTCCGGCGAACATTTTGTGCGCGAACGAGTGACAGAACGACGTATAAACGATCAAAAGGATGATCCCCTGGTCGAACCGCCTGAGCATTTTGTCGTACCGCTCGGAAAACCAGCCCAGAGGACCGTGGAGGCAAATTCCCAAAACGACCGGCACGATGACCAGAATGACCAGGTTCAGGATCACGCTCGCCAGATCCTGCCCGCCCGAGGACGCTCCGACGAAAATCTGCATCCAGACCGGCGTGATGAAGACGCCCAGAAGGCTGGAAATGCTCGCGTCGAAAATCGCTGCCGGGACGTTTCCGCGCGCAATATTTACCATGACGACTGACGACGAGACCGTCGAAGGAAGCGTCGCGAGGAAGAAGATCCCGTACCAGAGCCAGGTCGTGCTTTGGTCGGCGCCGCGCGTAAAGTACCACGTCAGAGGAAGGACCAGCAGCGGGAAAAGGACGAAAGTCGAAAGGTGCACCACGATGTGTAGGCGGTAGTTCTTCAGCCCGTCGTAGATCTTCTGCCAGTTCAGCCGAACGCCGTAAAAGAAGAAAATGACCGTCACGCCGTACTTCGCGACCGTCGAGAGCGAGAACAGATCCTCACTCGCCCCCGGCGGCGGGTAAAGCCACGCCAGAAAAATGGCTCCAAAGAGGGAAAGGATGAACGCGTCGAGGCCCAGTTTCTTCAGCAGATTCTTCATGATTTAAAAAAGGAGCGTTTCACGTGAAACACTCCGGTCCACTCTTTTCACTTTTAACCCTTGAAAAACTCCATCAGGCTGGAGAAGTCGTCGTTGTTCCGGAAGTAAATCTCCAGCTTCCCTTTCCCGTTGGCGTCGGCGGAGATCTTGACCTTCAGATCGAGCAGATCCTGAAGCTGACGCTCCAGTTCCAGAACGTTGGGGCTCTTGACCTTCTTCCGGCCGTCTTTCGTCGGCGCCGCGACGGTGGAAATCTTACCCGATTTGCGTTCCTGGACCGTTTTCTCGTTCCAGTCCGTGATCACCTGCTCCGTCTGACGCACCGAGAGCTTTTCATCCTCGATCCGATTCGCCATTTCGATCTGGTCCTGGCTTTTCTTCAACGTCAGAAGCGCCCGCGCATGGCCCTGCGTCAGTTTTTCGTCCACGACCATCTGCTGGACCTCCGGCGGAAGCGCCAGAAGCCGCTGCAGATTCGCAATCGTTGAGCGGTCCAGATTCAGCCGCTTCGCCAGGTCTTCCTGCTTGCAGTGGTTGGCTTCGAGGTAACGCTGAAAAGACGTCGCCTTTTCAATCGGGTTCAGGTCTTTGCGCTGGAGGTTTTCCACCAGGGCAAGCTCCATCATTTCCCGGTCCGTCGCGTCAATGACCGTGGCAGGGACCTGCGTCCAGTCCAGTTTCAGGGCCGCACGGAAACGGCGTTCACCCGCCACGAGCTGGTACCGGCTTCGGAACTCGCGCACCACGATCGGCTGAAGCAGCCCGTGCGTCTTGATGCTCTCCGCCAGTTCATTGATCTCCTTGGCCTGAAAGACTTCACGCGGCTGCCACGGGTTGGAATCGACCAGCGAGACCGAAATGTTGTAGATCCGGTCCACGTCGTCGGTATTTTCGGCCTCCGTCACCCGGTCCGAAATCGGCTTTTCATCCTCAACCACCAGAATTTCCGGCTTGACGGTCTTCCGTTTCGGCTTTTCACCAGAGTTTTCCCCAGAATTCATGTAGTCGAGCAGCGTTTTGGAACCGCCGTCTTCCCCGTCTTCCTGCTCCCTCTCGGCCTTGAAACTCTCGACTTCCTCAGAAAGAGCCTTCACTTCGCTGGTCACCTGGTCCAAGTCCTCGCGCATCGAGCCGAAATTGTAGGTTTCGGAATCGTCCTCTTCCTCTGAAGAGATTTCGTCCTCATTTTCGCCAAAAATCGAGTTGCGAAACTCGGCCCCATCACGCGCCAGCTCGTCTGCGAACTTTTTCGGAGAGACTGTCCCTTCTGTCACGTCGATTTTCCCGCCGTACGTTTCTCCGTCTTCTCTTTCGTAAAGCTCTTCCTTTTGTTCTTGTTCCTCGCGCTGATTAAGCAGATCCTGCAGCCCACGCCCCAATTTTTTATTCTTCCTGCTCATTTTCAAAGACCTCCATGCACAATTCAATGTAAGCTCTCGCGCCGCGCGACCGCGGAGCGTATTCAATCACGGGCTTTCCGTAGCTCGAGGCTTCCGGAATGGCCACATCCCGGGGGATCTCGGTCTGAAAAACCACGTCGCCGAAGTACTCCCTCACTTCGGTTTCCACCTCACGGGTCAACTCAAGATCCCTTTCGACCATCGTGAGCAGGATCCCGGTGGACTGCCACCGATCCTTCTCGATGAGCGACGTCATTTTGGAAACGCCCTCCATCGCGAAATATTCGCACTGGATCGGCATCAGAATCTCGGTGGAACATTCCAAAGCCGTCCTGGTCAGGGGAGAAACCGCCGGCGGGGAGTCGATCAGAACGTAATCGAATGACCGAAACCCCGTCCTGAGCATCTCGCGCAGGCGCTCCGTCTGCTCGTTTTTTCCTTTCACCAGCGCGGAAACATCGCCAAAATTCTTGGTTCCGGGAAGAAGAAACAGTTTCGGCCAGTCCGTCGCCACGACGGAATCCACCCATAGTGCCCCCGTGGCGAGCGGATGGTGAGCGGTCGGCTTTCGGTCCAGGCCGCTCGTCGCGTTGCACTGTGGATCCAGGTCCACGATGAGCGTCTGAAATCCCGCCCGGGCGAAACACGCCCCCAGATTAATGGCGGTGGTCGTTTTGCCAACTCCGCCTTTCTGGTTCATGACGCAAATGATTTGACCCATCCCTGGCTCCTGGTTTGGCCCTGACTGAAATAAATTCCCGAGTTTCCAGTCTCACCCGGGAAAAAATGTTTCACGTGAAACGCGATTTTTTACCCCTCGACCGAGCGGAAGACCAGACCGGAAAGGAGCTTCGGGTAGAAGTACGTGCTCTTCTGCGGCATGCGTTCCCCTTCGAGGCAAAGGGTTTTGATGTTTTCCACCGTCGCCGGCATCACGAGGGCCGCGAGCGGGTACTTGCCCGGCTCCGCCTTCAGATCGTCCACGACTTCCGAAACGAGGTGCACGTACGTCGGCTTCGGCGCGTTCGGCTGCTCGAGCAGCGTGTCCATCACCAGCTTGTGCAGAATGCTGACGCCCAGATTGCGCCAGTCTTCCGAGTGGTCCGCCGCGACTCCGTCTTCGGCCATTTTCTCACGGCCGGCTTCGGTCAGCGAGGCGATCGTCCACGTGTCGTCCTTCGTCGTGTAGAACGCAATATTTTCCTGGCTTCCCAGAGATTCGATCTCTTCCCATACGTCCGTGGCCGTTTCCGGACCGGTCCCGGCTTTGGTGCAAGTGAAGCACGCGCCCAGTTTTGCGGCCAATTCGTCCGACGTCATTTCCGGGATCCCCGGGAACAGACGGTGGGTCGGAAGGACCGCCAGACCGTCGTCTTCCATCGCGACGAACATCGTGAGGACGTAATGCGCCGGATGCGTGGCCGGAATTCCCTGCTGCTTGAGCTGGGCGAGGTAGTTGCACGCGGTCTCGTACCGGTGGTGACCGTCGGCGATGAAAACCGGTTTTTTGCCGATGGCGGCCTGGACTTCCGCGATGACCTGCGGGTTCGTCACGACCCACATGCGGTGGATCACTCCCAGATGGTCCACGGCTTCGAGCGGCGTTTTCCCTTCGATCGTCTTTTCCAGAATGCTCAGGACCGCGTTTTCAGCGTCCGGGTAGAGACCAAAAATCTGGCTGAGCTGTGCTTTGGTCGTGGTCGTCAGCATCAGACGGTCGGCTTTCGCCGCGGCGTGAGTCAACTCATGCGGGAAGACGCATCCCTGACCGAACGGCTGGACTTCCAGACCGGCCATGAAGCCTTTGCGCGTGTAAGTTTTGCCCGCGTATTCGAAAATCTGGTAGTAAACGTAAATGGCCGGATCGGCTTCGGTGAAAAGAACGCCTTCATCGAGCCATTTCTTCATGATTTTCCGGGCACGAGTGTACCGATTGTCCGTTTCGTCGTCGGTCGGTTTCGTTTTGTTGAGGATCAGGCGGACGCAATTATTCGGGTGCTTGGCGTACAGTTCGTCCTGAAGCTCCGGGCTGATGACGTCGTACGGCGGAGCGATGACGTCGGAAAGGGAGCCGACCTGGCCGAGATTGTAACGAATTCCATTGATTGGCTGAATGTTTGGCATGATGAAACCCTCCGAGATCAGAATTTTAAAAAGGAAAAGGAAATTTTGGATCTTTGCGTCTATTTTCGCAAAATTTTATTTTTTGTCAATGGGGTGTTTCACGTGAAACGCGCAAAAACTTCCCCACAGACAAAAAATCCTCGACCTGAACCGGTCTTTTTTTCTCTGGAATTTCTGGAATTTCATTCACTCCACGAATTCCGGCTCGACCAGTTTCGGGATCAGGCCCGTTTCGTAGCCGCGTTTCAGAAGCAGGCGGACCGACTCACGGCCACGGGGGCCAAAATCGAGCGTCCAGTCGTTCACGTACATCCCGATGAACCGGTCGGCGAGGTTCAGATCCAGCCCGCGGCCGAACTGCAGGGCGTACTCCACGGCTTCTTTGCGGTGGTCGAGGCCGTACTGAATGCTCGCCTTCAGGAGGCGGTTCACCTCGTGAATGTTTTCCGGGCCGAGGTCGCGCCGGATCCCGTTCGCCCCGAGCGGAAGCGGAAAACCGGTCTGCTCCATCCACCAGACCCCCGTATCGACGATGAGTTTCAGGCCCTGGTTCATGTACGTGAGCTGCCCCTCATGAATGATCAGACCGGCCGCGATCTCCTGGCCCTCATTTTCGCCCTCGAGGACCTTTCCCGCCTCAACGTAGTCCAAAATCCGGTCAAATGGGCAAACTACGTAATTAAAAGGGCCTTCCATGAACATTCCGGCGGCCAGGAAAGCAGTCGTCATCGTGCCGGGGACCGCGATCGTCTTCTGGCGAAGTTCCGCTTTCGTGAAGTTTTCCTTCGCGACGATCATCGGCCCGTAATTGTCACCCATACTCGCGCCGCACGGGCAGAGCATGTACGTCTCGTTCAGGTACGCGTAGGCGTGCAGGCTCAGCGCCGTCAGCTCGTAAAAACCCGTGTGCGCCATCTGGTTCAGCGTTTCGATGTCGACCAGCTTGTGCGTGAACCGGTACTTGCCCGTCTCGAGGCAGTTTTTTGCCAGCGCGTAGAACATGAAAGCGTCGTCCGGGTCCGGACTGTGCGCGACTTTGATCAAAATGGAATCGTTGACGTCGGAAGCCATGATTTCTCCCAGGTGTTTGACTGATGTTTAAATGTAATGGTTTTAATGGATCGAATTGCGGTAAAAAACTCTTTTTTGTATTTTAACGAAAATGACGAAAAAAGAAAAGGACCCCACCTTGAAAAAACTGGAAATTTTTTATAAAATATTAATGTAGTATTATTGACTTTTCGGAATTAAACGTTCAGGAGATTTCTATGCCCAAATTTTGTGTGATTTTACCAGCCGCCGGGAAGAGCAGCCGGTTCGGCGATCTGAACTACAAAAAACCTTTTGCCCCGCTGAACAATCGGGCGGTCTGGCTTCACACGGCCCAGTATTTCCTGAACCGGAAAGACGTCGCGCAGGTGATCCTCGTCGTTTCGCCCGAAGATTACGAGGACGTTCTGATCAAATATCGGGCCGAAATCTCCATCAACGACGTGGACGTGGTAAAAGGCGGGGCCGAACGCGCCGACTCGATCGAAAACGCCATTTCCAAAATCCGGCCCGAATGCGATTTCGTCTGCGTTCACGACGCGGCCAGACCGTGCCTGATGAGCAGCTGGATCGACGACGTGTTCCGGACGGCCGTCCAGACCGGCGCGGCGATGCTGGCGGTCCCGGTTTCCGACTCGCTCAAACGGGTCGTTCCGAATCAAAACTCCTCGAAGAAAAAGCACGGAAAGCCGAAGGAACTCTCGCTCGACGCGTTGCTTCCGGACGATTCCGAGCCGAACGAGGCGGGGGACGGCGTGATCGCGGAGTCGGTGGACCGTTCCAACCTCTGGCGGGCGCAGACCCCGCAGGTTTTCCGCCGGGACTGGTTCGAGGAGGTTTACGCCCGCCGGCCACGCGGGAAATCCGCCCAAACGACGGACGACTCGATGCTTTTCGAGCAGGCCGGCCACTCTGTGTACGTCGTGGAGGCGTCCTCGCTGAACATCAAGATCACGACCCATTCCGACCTTCAGCTCGCCGAAGCGATTCTGAAGATCCTTCCCGGGCCGAAGAAAAACGTTTTTCACCCCTTCGCCGACGAGGACCTTTTCAGGTGAACCCGATGACCAAAACCTTGAAAAAAACCTTGAAAAATACGCTGGTTCCGGCGCTCTGTGCGTTGACCTTCCTCTCCGTCATTCTACTGGTCCGGCAAACGGCTCAGGCGGCGGACGTTCTGGTTCTGAAAAACGGTGGGCGGCTCCAGGGGCAGTTTCTCGTTCCGCCCGGGGGAGAGGATTTGGTTTACAAATTCCGGACGGCCGAGGGGATCGAGATCCAGATCGCCCGCAGCGAGGTGGAATCGGTCGAGAAAATGGCCACGCTTTCCGCCGCGGAGGAGTACGAAAAGCGGAAAGCCGCGGCAACGGACGACGTGGAGGGAAACCTCGCACTCGCCCAGTGGTGCGCTGAGAACGGGATGCAAAACCAGAAGAAGGCCCACTACGAACGCGTTCTGGAACTGAACCCGGAAAATCAGGCCGCGCGGCGGGGCCTCGGCTTCAAGAAAATGATCGACGGACAGTGGCGCACCTCGAACGACGAGATGGAGGAGCAGGGAAAGGTCAAGTATAACGGCCGGTGGATCTCGAAGCAGGAAAAGGAACTCCTCGAAAAGCAGAAAGCCGAGAAGATCAAGACCAGCAAAATGGCCAGCGAGATCAAGAAATGGGTCAAGAAAATCGGGACCCGGGCCGAAGGCGAGGCGCTGGCCGAGCTGGAAAGTCTGCGCGACCCCATCGCGGTGCCGGGGATCCTTCAGGTTTACGAGACGGAAAAGCGGCCGCCCGTCCGAAAGGTCCTGATCAAATGCCTCGGCCGGATCGGGAATCAGGCGGCTCTGAACGCGCTTCTGCAGATCTCCGTGGACGAGAAGATCGAGGAGCTTCGTCTTTCGGCCCTCGACGAGATGAAGCCCCACAAAGGGCCAGGGGTGACGGAGTACTACATTTCGCGCCTTTCGCCCAAGAAATCCACGCACGAGCAGCTCAATTACGCGGCATACGCACTGGGAGTCCTGGAAGATTCCTCGGCGGTCCCCGCACTGATCCAGGCGCTGGAAACGACTCATAAATTCCAGGTTCAAACGGGAAACTCGAACGGCCAGACCAGCGTGGGAGCAGGACGCTCCTCAACGGGCGGCGGCGGAATGGGCTTTGGCGTGGGCGGCAAAACCATCACGATCTCCAAGCCGATGCAAAACCCGGAGGTCCTGGAGTCGCTCAAAAAACTGACCGGCATGAATTTCTACTACGACCAGCCGCAATGGATCCGCTGGTACCAGCAGCAGACCGGCGGCGCGGGTGCGTCCATTCGACCCGAAAAGTAGAAAACCCGCCCAAGGGAACAAATCGCCAGTGGACACGAGGAACGGCTGGGGGAGTTTTTAAAATGTTTCACGTGAAACATTTTGCCTCTCCCGCCCTACAATTTAAGCAGTCTAAAAAGACTAAAAAGTTTAAGAAAATCAGTAAAACTTTTCCGTTTTTACGTTTTCCGAAGGAAAATCTCTTTCACCATTTTGCGCACTTTAGCCTTCTTAAACCAAATATTGCTCTAAAATCAATATTTTCAAGAAATCTTTTAAAATTCCAAAAAATTTCCTAAAGTTTTAAAAATCCGGCCTTGCAAAAAAATCCAAAATGGTTTATACTACCCGTCTGTTATAGAAATCGAGGGGGGCTTGCATTGCTATACGGTTTTTCACTGGACGTAAAAGAGCGCATACGCCAGGCGATTAATATCGTGGATCTGGTGGGCGAATACGTTCAGCTTCAGCCAAAAGGCAGAGTTTACGTCGGTTTGTGCCCGTGGCACGACGATTCTAAACCAAGTCTCCAGGTCGATCCCGAGCGCCAGACATTTCGGTGCTGGGTTTGCGCGGACGGCGGAGACATTTTCTCGTTCATGATGAAAATCGAGAACGTCTCGTTTCCTGAGGCGCTCCAGATGCTCGCGGACCGTGCAGGGATCGAGCTCCCGAAAAGGCCGCAAAAGCACCGTTCTCGGCCTTACTCTGATTTCTCCTCCGCGCGCGGCTCCCAGGATGGATCTTCGGAATCCACGAATTCCCCAAGCGATGCCAATTCCTCAAACGAGCCGGACTACTCCACATTTTCCGGGAAAAAGGCGCTTTTCCAGGCCGCGAACTGGGCGGAGACGCAGTACCATGAGTACTTTTTGAGCCTTCCGGACTCGCATCCGGCCCGTGCTTACCTGAACGAACGCGGGATTTCGATGGAAAACGTCAGGAAATTCCGCATCGGTTTCGCACCGGACGAGTGGAACTGGCTCAAAGAGCGCGCAGGCCGCAATTCCTCGCTCCTGAAAGACCTGAGAACGACTGGTTACCTCGGTTTTTCGGAGGAGCGCAAGTCGCTTTACGAGCGTTTTCGCGGGCGGCTTCTTTTCCCGATCCATGACGCTCAAGGGCGCAGCGTCGGCATCGGCGGCCGCGTGATTCCCGGAATTCCCACGTCGAACGAGTCGGCCAAATATTTAAATACGCCGGAAACGCCGCTTTTTTCAAAGCACCGCCTTTTGTACGGTCTGGACCTTGCAAGACCGTCCATTCGCCACAAAAAACGGGTCCTCGTGATGGAGGGCTACACCGACACGATCATCGCGCATCAGTACGGTTTTACCGAGGCGGTCGCGGTCCTTGGAACGGCACTGGGGATCAACCACATTCAGATTTTGAACCGTCTGGCCGACCAGATTTACCTCGTTCTGGACGGTGACGAGCCGGGCCAGAAGCGCGCGGCGCAGGTTTTGGAGCTTTTCGTCGCGGAAAAGGTGGACGTTCGGATCCTGACGCTTCCCGAGGAGGACGACCCCGCCGAATACCTTACGGAATACGGGGCGGAAAAGTTCGAGGATCTGATCCAAACCCGGAGCAATGACGCGCTGACCCACGCCTTTCAGCTTTACACGAAGGGCCTCGATTACACGAATATTCACCAGTCCGAGCAGGCGCTGGACAAACTGCTGGGGCTGATCGCGAGCGGTACGCTCAAAAACGGCGAGAAAGATTTCGGAACGCTTTCCTTCCGCGAGGAAAAAATGCTCCAGCAGCTGGCGTTTTCGTTTTCGATCTCAGAGGATTTCCTCCGCCGCCGCCTGAAGGAGATCCGCGGCAAAGCGCTTCACGACGCCCAAATGCGCGAGCGCTGGCAGGAAATGCGCGAGCAGGATGAGGAAACGCAGGAGCAGATCCTCCCGGCTTCAACCGGCGCTTCGCCTGTACCCGATTCCGATGGCCCGCGGGTTTATAATGAGTCGGAGGCGTATTCGGACGGCGAAGAAACGTTTTATGAAGATTCCGATCTTCCTGGGTCCGAAGCGGCACAAATCAAAGCTCAGGTTTCCAACCCCCAGGACTTTGCGGCAGAACCGACCCTCCTGACGCGGGAAGCGTTTGAGGAGCACGCCGACGAGGTGGACTGGGAGATTTTCGGGCGGATCAACGCCTGGGAGAAGGAAATCGTCGAGATCCTGCTCGTCTGGCCGGGACTTTTGAGCGAAGTCCGAAGCCACACGACGCCCGAGCGTTTCCTTTACGTTCCGGCACGCGAGTTTTTCCTTCGGATGTGCGAGATGGCCGACGAGGGAATGGAGCCCACGTTCGAGCACGTGCTTTCCTCGTTCGAGTCGCAGTCGATGAAACGTTGGCTGGTCGAAATGGAGGCGGAAAACATTTGGAACCGCGAGAACAAAACCGAGGAGCAGGTCCGGGAGCTTTTGGAGCCGATCATGGCGAATTTTGCGCTTTTCCACCTGAACAGCCGCAAGCCGCAGGACCTTTCGGTTTTCAACTCGGCGAGACTGAACCGGGATCAGAAGATTGATTTGTTGAATCAACTCATTCTGGAAACCCAGAGAAAGAGTGGGATTCAGCCAGAAATTCCAACTGAAAAGACTGAAGAAAACGAAGAGATTAAAGAAGCAGAAGAAACTGAAGAATAGATGAAAAATCGGGGCAGACTCCAGGATGGAGAAATTTTGTTCCTGAATGCGTTTTCTTCGGTGTTTCCGAACACAAAAACAAACTTCCGTTAATCAGCCAGGGGCAGAGTCACGGCTGATTGTGAAACTTTTCACTGAACAAAAACGGTTTATTTTCGATTGGACCCTTAATGCATCAGGGAAGATGCAAGGAGATGACATGAATTTGCTAAAAGAAAAAGTCCAGCCTTTAATCGAGCGCGGCAAACAGCAGGGATGCTTGACTTTCAGCGAGGTGTTGCAGCATTTCGCCTCTGAAAATCCCAGCGCGTACGACATTCAGGAGATCTACCAGAGCATTGAAAAAGCCGGGATCCTTCTCCTGGAAAAGGCGATGGAGCCAATGACGTACACCAGCCCGGATACCAATTTGGACGAACTGGACTTTTCTGAAGACTATTCCAACGACCTCCCGATAAGCTCCACCTCACGCATACGCGACGAAGACGATTTTTACGACGACGAAAACAGTTCATTTTTCCTCAGCGACATACCAGAGGAACCCACTCCCAGGACCGGGGCGGATCCCGTTCGCGTTTACATGTCCGACATGTCGGACATTCCGCTTCTTTCCCGTGAAGAAGAAATGATGCTCGCTCGTAAAATCGAGAAGCTGCGCAAAAAATTCCGCTGCGCGATTCTGAAGAGTTTCGTCTCCATGCGCCACACGATCAACACTCTAAAAAAAGTCTACCGCGGGCATCTTCCGTTCGACCGCACCATTAAAGTTTCCATGACCGAAGGTCTGAGCAAAGAGCAAATCATGGCTCGTATGCCGGAAAATCTGGCGACTCTGGATGCACTTTCACGCCGAAGCACTCGCTGCTTCCGGAAAATGATTTCTCACAAAATTTCCGCTGGGGAAAAACGTGAAGCGCGAACCCAGTTCCTCAATACTCGCCGCAAGATGATCCGCCTCGTTGAGGAATTAAGCCTCCGCACGCGCCGGATCCACGCCATGACGACGCAGCTTGAGCAACTTGCAAACCGGATGATGGAATTGCGCAATCAGCTCCGGACCGGCAAATCGACCCTTTCTCCCCTGCGCCGTCATCAGCTGCGGCGGGAACTTTACAATTTAATGATGCTCACGCACGACAGCCCGGTGGGTTTATCGCGCCGCGTGGCCTACATGAAACAGTGCTGCAAGGAATACGAAGACGCGAAGAGCCAGCTTTCCTGCGGGAACCTGCGTCTGGTCGTTTCCGTGGCGAAACGGTTCCGGAATCGCGGCCTGAGTTTCCTGGACCTGATCCAGGAAGGGAACACCGGCCTGATGCGCGCCGTTGACAAATACGAGTACCGCCGCGGAAACAAATTTTCGACCTACGCGACCTGGTGGATCCGTCAGGCAATTACTCGCGCCATTTCCGAGCAGGCCCGGACCATCCGCATTCCGGTGCACATGATCGATCTGATGACGAAAATGCGTCACTCCCAGCAGGACCTCCAGCAGATCCTTGGCCGCGAGCCGACCCAGGAGGAAGCCGCCAAAGCCGCGAAACTTTCCATCGAAGACTACAATCGGGTCACTAATTTCTCCCGCAACCCGATCAGCCTCGACCGCCCGATCGGCGATAATGACGAGAACTGCTTCAATGAATTCGTGAACGACCCGCACACGGAAGGGCCCGAGCACGCCGCCTCGAATGAGATGCTTCATGAAAAACTGGATTCCATTCTCATGACGCTTTCGCCCCGTGAACGCCGCATCATCCGCTTGCGCTACGGACTTGATAACGGGTACTGCTACACCCTTGAGGAACTGGGGAAAATCTTCCATGTGACTCGTGAGCGTATCCGCCAGATCGAAACGAAAGCCATGAAGAAACTCCAGCAGCCGAACCGGTGCCAGCAACTGATCGGTTTCCTGGAAAAAGTTGGCTGATTCTGGCTTTTAGTACAGAGAAGAGGTCCGTAGTCGGCGTTTCGGCTCGCAGGGAAAAGAAGCGTGAGTTTCATTTTCCCCGAACCAGACCGCAGGCTGCGGCCTTTGTTTTAGACCATGGACCACAGAAAGGAACGTTATGCCCGTCACCATTCAAACCGCACGCCCTGACCAATGGCTCGAAATCGCGCATCTGATCTTCCACTCCACCAACGCCTGGTACGAGAAAAACCGGGGGTTTAAAGCTTTTTCTGCCGGTCCTGACTGCGGGCTTCTTTTCCCAAGGACCTATGCCGCTCTGGATGGGCCGGAAAACACGATCATCGCGTGGGACTCTGACGAAAACCGGATCGTGGGTTCCTGCTTCGTTCATCCGCGCAAGACGCACATTTCTCTCGGAATTCTGAACGTTCATCCCGATGCCTTCGGGAAGCACGTCGCACCGAAAATCATGGCCCACATCGCGGCGATGGCACAGGCCGCCGGCAAGTCGCTGCGTCTGGTCTCCAGCGCGATGAATCTCGACTCTTTCTCCGTTTACAGCCGGCTCGGTTTCATCCCGTACGAGGTTTACCAGGACATGATGATCCCGAATTTCCAGCCGGAAACGATCCAGCTTTCGCCGGAAGTTGCGGCACTTGCCGCCCACGTTCGGGAAGCTGTCCCGGCGGACGTTCCGGGGATCGTCGCCTTAGAAGCGGAGCTGACCGGTCTGGATCACACGCAGGATTACACGTACTTCATCCAGAACGCCGACGGAATCTGGAAAACGTGGGTCCTGGAAGACGCGGAAGGAAAAATCTGCGCGGTCCTGGGTTCCGTCTTTGACCCGGGAAGCTGCATGCTGGGGCCGGGCGTCATGCAGACGGAAAACCAGATGCTGGCGCTGATCTTCACCGCCCTTTCCGAGCGAAAAAAGCAGGGCGCGACGCCGATCTTCCTCGTTCCCACCAAGTGCGCGGAAGCCGTTCGGACTCTCTACTCCTGGGGGGCGAGAAATACGGAGATCCACGTCGGCCAGTGCCTCGGCGGCTGCGACGCACCGAAAGGGATCGTCATGCCGACCTTCATGCCAGAGTGATCCGGAAAACTTTCTTGCAATTTTGAGTGAAGTACTGCCTCAAAATCAGAGGAATTGCTCTTTTGAACCTTTAAAACGGGAAATTTTTTATAAAATTTCCCGAAAAATGTTCCCCCGTGCCACCTTGACAACGCATTTTCCCTATATTATAATATATAGGATTAATGGATGCGGTGACTTTTTATAGAACCGGGGTTTTGGAAGTGCCGCAGGCTTTTGCTTCATTTTTCTAAATGACCCCGAATAAGGATTTTTCACATGATTTCAAAACTTCAAAACTGGCTTTTGCCTCTCGTGATTCTTTGTTTCGGCCTCAGTGGTTTTGCACGGGCGGAACAGGAAGTCCAGACTTTCATGACGTTTAGCTGTTCCAGTTGGAACGCGGCCATTAACGACCTGAAAACCATCGGCGAAGCATCCTCGAACCCGTCATTCGCGGCTTTGGTGGAAGGACCGCTTCGGCTCTACCTCGGCAAAGACCTGATGAAGGCCGCCGACCTGAACGCGCCGATTGGTCTGGCTCTGCAGAGATTCGAAGGGGAATCGGATGACAATTACGCCTTGATTTGCTGCTTCCCGATCCAGGAGGCTTCCACCCTGCTCGACTTTCTGGCAAAAAAACTGGACGACGACCTGGAATTCACCCAGCGTGAAGACGGGGTCATTGAGTGGAATGGTTATTACCTGAAAGAAGTCAACGGTTTCACGTGGCTTATGACCGATGAACGTCAGCCGGCCCAGCTTGCTTCCGTGGACCCGAAAACCTTCTTCCAGATGGGAAACGGTCAGAGCATCCAGTTCACGTTTGATCCTCATGGTTTTGCGGACCTCCCGATCACCATTTCCGCGGCTTTCAACGAAGGGGCGGATCTGGCCCTGGAAAAAGAAGAGGATGAATCGGACGAAGAGTTTGAACTGCGCAAAAAGCTGGCCGAGGAGCAGAAGAATCTTTATAAAATGATTCTGGAGTCCATGCAGATGGTCTCGATGGGGATCGGCGTCAATCAGAACGAAAAGACCCTGGCGCTGAACACCAAGGTTTCCCTCATCCCCAATTCTGAAGGCACAAAACTCCTGAAAAAAAACAGTGAAGTGAAACCCCTGTTCACCGGTTTCGCTCAGGCCAAGGGGCTGTTCCGCGGCTACGGCGTTTCGATGAATATTCCAAGCTCGCCTGAATTGCAGAAAATGCAGGCGAAACTCACCCTTGAAAAGCTGCAGAAGCTCTTCGGCGAAGAAGGAAAAGCATTTTTCAACCCTGAGTTGATGATGCCGATCCTGGAAGAACTTGCCAGTCAGTCTGAGTCCTACTCGGGCTACGTTCTGGACGGGAAAAAAGGGGAGCACAATCTGATCTACGCTTCCACCACCGGCCAGCTCGTAAAAGTGCGTGAAATTTTCGAAAAATCCGTGAAACTCCTGAAGGAAAAAGCTGGCGAAAAGTTTAAGGACGAGTGGTTCCAGCCGAACGTTCAGGCCTACGGCATGACGTTCAGCCAACTGACCATTCCGACCAACGAGTTATTCCAGGCCCTCAAAGAACAAATCGACGAAAAATCGGACGAAAACGAACTGGAAACCCTGAAAGCCTGGATCGGCGATTCCATCACGTTTGCAGTAGGCGGAAAGGAAAATCTGCTTTACGCCGGCCTTGGAATCGACCCGCTTAAAAAGTTGGGGGAATGCCTGAATGACCAGCCGGCGGCGCATTTTTCCGAAATGACGATCGACCTGCGCGAGATGTTCCGTTACCTCGAAGACCTTATGGTTTTTGCCCGGGAAAACAAACTGCTCAAAGTCGGAACGAAAATTCAAACGAATGCTCTGCCCGGCCCGGGAGAAGAAGAGGAGGCCGAGGAGGATCTGAAAAACATCGCTGAAAAGTCAGACGAGGAAACCCAGAAGGATCTGAAAAAGATCGAGTCTCTGATGGGAGTCCTGAATGAATTGATGAACGGCACGGAAAAAACGAACCTCCGCATGACGATGGACTCCACGGATAATGAACTGCAGATCCAGTTCCTTGGCGAAGAAGGACTTCTGAAGATCATCGGAATGCTTCCCGGTCTGATTCTGATGAACGCACTATAACAGGAGTTGCAAATGCCCGATTATACGCCATACCAGCAAAAAATCATCAAACGCTATTACGAGAATTACGATGATCTGGGCCGCCAGCGCCTCGGCGAACTCGTGACGGACCTTTACCTTGCAGAAGGAAAGAAACTCGCGAACGGTTGGAAACGCGCGGAGGAAACCATGCGTCGGATGAAGGTGCCGGAAGGACGGATCCGGATCATTATGGAGTCCAAAGACCCCGCCCTGCTCGCGAAGCTGGTGAAAGATCTGGGTTGATGCCCGATGATTGAATGAGTCCTGAAATACTGGATCAGTCGTCAACGCCCAAAGGTTTTGGAAGGTTGAAGATTGATCCGGTTTTCCTTTAAAATGTGCTGTCGATCGTCACGTTGTACGCCTTGAATTTCATCGTTTTCAGATTGATGTCCACGCTTCCGGCCTTGGTTTCATTCCTGCGGCCGCCGCGGAACTCCTGCTGAACGATGTACACCGGAATATTCGGTTCCCCTTCAATCGAGCAGGTGTCTTTTTCCTGCGAGTATTTCAGCAAAGAACCTTCCACGGAGAACGTACTGTTTTCCATGTGGACGTTTCCTCTGGCCTGGATCTCCACTTTCTTCTCATTCGGATCTTCCATCTGGAAGGAACTGTTTTGAACCATCGGAATTTGATTCACGAAGATTTCATCGCACCGGAACTGGAAGCCTTTTTCGGGAATCTTCCTCGGGTCGATCCGCGTTCCGGAAATCATGTATTCAGGATTGGGAACCGGATGTGCGAGAGCGGAGACGCGGCCCTTGATGCTGAACTCCCCTTCCGAGAGTTTCCCCGTGATCCCCTGATTATACTCCATCAAAATCTGGAACCATTCTTTCTCCTGAACGGAATTGGCGTCCGTTTCCCGCATAAGAGGGTCTTCCTGCGCCAAAACATTTCCAACGGATCCATGGTGCGAGAGGCGCAAAAAGCCGGTCCCGGTGACGTCCACCGTCATCGTTTCCGGGAAGAAATTCAGGAAATGCGTGCTGAGCATGAAAATGTCCGAAAGGTCCCCCGCCGTGGTAAAATTCTTGTGCGTGAGCAAAACATTATGCTCTGCCGAAATATTTTGAAAGAGATCCAGCGCCGCACCATTACTGGCCGCGGAAATCTGAGGTGGTGAACTGAGCTGGATCCGCTCCATCAGGTCCGCGTAAACCAGATCCGCACAGAGGGAAGTAGCCCCCATTTTTATCTGAACATGATCCTTGGCCGTGATTTTCTGGCCGTTAAAGGAAAGCCCTTTTTCCCAGGAAACGGAGGTTTCCGTCATGGTGGAGTAATTCAGGCTCGCTCCGGCACTCTTTCGTGAAAAAACGGTCATTTTTCCCGCGCCGTTAATATCGATCCGATTGGCGGCACAGTTCAGCGCCATTTGCGAACTTTCCAGACGGACCCCCAAACCGGCGAGGTACGTATCCGGGCCGGAAATCTCGCACTGAAGCGTCTGTGGATGCAGGTCGTGCAGGAAAACCCGCCTCGCCTGAAGCGTCACCGCCTGCTCGCTGGTCAGCATCGGGGTTTCCTCGTAGAGCAGAATGGGATTTTGCTCGACGCCTTCCAAACTCACCTCACGAACAAAAAAACCTTCTTTCCCCGGCAAAAGCAAAATCTTCCCCTTCAAGTCGCCCGCTTTCAGACTGAACTGACGCAAATTCGCATCCTTTTCCAAAGAGGAATTTTGCCTGAAATTTCCACCCCCGGCAAAACCCCACGTCTGGGGAGACTCGCCGCTGGAAATTCTCTGCCGTTCCGCTTTTTTAACCTGCTGAAGTCCAGGCGGAAGGGCGGCCGGCTTCTGAAACTCAAACTCGATGTTCGTCAGAGACGCATCCAGCGAAGTGCCGCCCTGATTCACCTGAAGCTGAACATTTCCCTGCGCCCGAAGAAGTTCCGGCAGGAAATTCGGCTGGGAATCTTTCTTCGCCGAATCAGCCGCCCCCGGGCCAACTTCCTCAAGCGGTACGCCCATGGCGGAAGCAAGATTCAAATCGTTTTGATCGTCCTCGGGCGTACGCGGCCTCATGCGGGCAGAAAACGCATCAGCTTTGATCTCTCCGAACCCTTCGGAAAAAGCCACGACCTGACCCGCGACCTGAACGTCATAGCGCCCTTTTTCACGCGGGCGTCCTAAAAGTCTTCCGCTCCAGCGCAAAATCAGATCCAACGGAGGCTCCGTTCCCCGGCCCTCAAACGAGGTTTTGAGCCAGCCGCCTTTCTGATCGCTCTGAATCGTGCCAATGGCCTGCATGTTGCCTGGCGGGAAAGTGTAGGAAAGCTCAAAAGCATGAAATTCGTTTTGGCCCATCCGAATCGTCGACTGCTCATTTCCGGAAAGCTGAAGCTGCAGGTTCCGCGTGAAGAAGCTCAAATTCTCGGCTTCGGCCGTACACTGGAGCGTCGGAACGCTCAAAGTCACGTTTTGCCTGGCGTGGATCGACTCCACGGGAAAACCTTCCATTTCCGGAGAAACCGAAACGGATGCGGTCTCAGGAGAGGCGGAAGATGAAACCGGATTCACTGACACAGTTTGGGCGTTTTCGGCTGCAATATCGTTCTGGCTTGCAGTTTGTTCTGATTCCGCGGCCGGCTTGAAATCCCCCTTCGTCAAGAATTTCTGAAAGACGGAATCGAGCCGTATTTCCAGCTCTCCGCAGACCATACGATCCGGCGGAGCATTGGGATAGTTGCAGGAAAGAACCACATTTTGGGAGAATTTCAGGGTTCCGCTCGCCACATCGTAGAGTAACGGCCCGTCGCATTTCAACGTGATGGGAATTTCCATCTGATTCCCGAACATCTGGCGAACGCGTTCCTGAACCTCGGGAGTCATTTTAAAATTCATCTGCTGAAGCAGGATCGGGTTGATCCTCAGCGTGATGTGTTCCAGATGCCCCAGTTGAATGTAACGTATGCCCGAGAAAAGCTGATCGTCCGAAGATTTTTCAAAAAGGAGTTTGAACTGACTTCCTTCCGCCGAGAAAGGGCCCAGCATGAATCGAACGGGACGCGAGGTCTGAAGCGACTGCATGTCGCAGAACAAATCGCTCGTTTTCACGGCACAATCGACCCAGTGCCCCTGAATCTGCATTTTGTACGTGATCGTAACCGGCCCCAGAAGTCTTCCTCCAAGCGGCCGGGCATCGAACTGGTCCCCTTCCGAGGAAAGCTGGATCTCACCCCCTTCGTGAATGGAAACTTTAATCGGGTAAAAAGGTTTCCCCAGCCGTTTGACCATAGGGAAAGTCACCTCGCCAGGAGCGATCAGGATCGTGCACTTTTCGCTTTTCACCTTCATCGTGTCGTCCATCGAAATGTTTTTGAAAAACATCACCACATTATTGGACCTGAACAAATGGCAGTCGGGCGTAAGTTCCCAATCCCCTTCCTCAAAGAAAGGAGTGTAAGGGGATTCCTGGTCTGAAGGTGAAATTTCGGAACCGTGGTTTGTCAATTTTTGGATGGGAGATTCCAGTATCGGAACCAGAAATAGATTATAGGCGCAGCACGACACCACGGTGAAGAGGATCACCACAAGCGTCCGTTTGGCAGTCTGATTCATTTTCTGATTCAGATTCATGAAAACTCCCTGGATTTTGGAGACCTGGCCCGGAAAAGATTCCCGAAACGATTCCGGAAGAGATTAAGGACGAATCAAAAACCGAAGTCTTTCCACTCGTTGCGGGATTTGAGGATCTGCTCGATTACTTCCCGCACAGCGCCGCGCCCGCCAACCGTTTTGCAGACGTAATCCGCCGCATCAAGAATTTCCGGCACGGAATCGGCCGGGCAGGCAGAAACGCCCACCGCCTTCATGATGTCGAAATCGACCAGATCATCGCCCACGTAAGCGATCTGCTCCGGTTTCAGCTCGTATTTTTTGCAAATGTCCGCGAGCATTTCCAGCTTGTTCTCGACCCCCTGGCAAAGTTCGTGAATCTTCAACTCCTCAGCACGTTTCCGCACGACGGGCGTACAGCGGCGGGTCACGAAACCGATCAGTCCGCCTTTGCGCTTCCAGATCGAGATTCCCAGACCGTCACGGGCGTGGAAGGCTTTGATTTCGTTTCCCTGCTCGTCGAAAATGAGCGCGCCGTCGGTCAGGCACCCGTCAACATCGGAAAGAATCATGCGAATTTTTTGAAGTTTGGATTTCAGATCCATCGTTTTTTCTCCAGCGTGGATTTTTAGGGGATTTTAAAGGTCGTTCAGGAAGTAGGCCACGGAACGAATCATTTCGGAAAACCGATTTTTCCCGATTCATTTTCTATTATAACATAATCTCCCGAAAAGTTAAACACTAGTTTGGAAAAAATACGGAAATTTTAACGGCCAATTTTCGGAAATGGTTGCCCCTGTTCTCCGGTGCTCCCCCTTGATGATTCCTGAAAAGAAAGTAAAATTAATTTGATTTCCTCCACAAATGAATACGATGCGATTATGAACCGAAACCTGATTTTTGCCGTTTGCCTGTTTTGCCTGACGTTTGCCGTTTCGACCGCCCGGGCCGAGGAGCCGGAGCAGGAACCGACGCTTTACCTGGAGCTTCTCTGGATGAACGACTCCGTCCCGCGTGAAGCGCTGCTGATTGCGCCGCCGAAAAAGGTCCCGCTCGTCATAGTGCGCGTGCTCTCGAAAGATGAAAAACTCGAGTCGCTCGCCGCCGCCCGCGGAACCCTCACCCAAAGCACCGAAAATCCGGACGATCTGCTTCTCGCCTGCTCGGAACCCCGCACGATCTGGGGCAAAGCCGGGGCGGAAAAGGCCGTTCCTCCGAATTTTCTGATCACGAGCAAATTTCTCGGCGCGGTGGACTTCGGCGAGACGTTGGCCGCCTGCCTCGTGAAGCCGGTCCCGCCTGAAAAAGAGGAAGAGATCGTCAAAAAGTATTTACCGCCAGAAAAGAAGTAAATGATGCGAAAGACCCTTTTTTTTGTTCTCTTTACGCTGCTTTTCACCCTCGCGCCAAACGCAGGAGCGCAGGTCATGATGGAGTTCACCTGGACACTCCAGGGGGTGAACTATGAGGGCCTTTTGTACGTTCCCCGCGACAAACCGGCCACGATGACCGTCCGCGTGCTCGACGCCCAGGGAAAACTCGCCGCGCTCGTTCTGGAGCGGGTCGATATGGTCCCGGGAGAAAACGGAGCCGTGACGCTGAAATGCTTCTCGCCGAAAATCCTCGTGGGGCCCGCTGACCGCCAGCATGCGTGCGAATCGTTCACCGCTCAGGAAGAGGCTCAGGGAAGGGTTTCCAACGGGGCCGCAGACGCGCCGTACGAAATCAATCTGATCAATGACAGAAATATTGAGTCCGTCGTCAAGAAATATTTGAAATCAAAAGATCCGTGAAACCCGTGAAAACTGGGGCGGAAACTAGTTTTGAGGGGCGGGTTCCTCGCCCTCTTCTTTGCGAGTCAGAACCAATTCGAGACTCTGCGCCAAATACTCGATTTCATCGGCCGTATGCGTGGCATTGACCGCCAAGCAGAGCTTCGGCTTTTTCGTGAAATGCGTCAATCCGACGCGGCAGCCGCGAAGCGTCATTTTCTTCCAGACGTCTTTCGGGTTTGGGACCTTCGCCAAAACAAAAGGCAGAAGCGGGTCGGAAGTAAACTCGATCCCGTACTCCTTCAGCTTTTCACGCAAAGTCTGAACATTTTCCCAGAGTTTCTCGTGCCGCTCCGTCTCATTGGCGAGCTGGAGCGCCTTCTCCGCCGCCACGACGCCCGAAAGAGGCATTTCATTTCGCGAGCAGCAGCACGGCTCCGTCTGATGAATGGTCCGCAGCCATTTCTTTCGGCCGACGATGAACCCGCCGCTTGCTCCCAGCGTTTCCGCCAGAGACCCGCTGAAGTAATACTGCACGCCGCCATTCGGGTCGGGGACTTCGTTTGCCGTGATTCCAAAATGATCAAACGTTCCGCGATGATTGGGACCAAGAAGCCCCACGCCGCTTGAATCGTCGAGAATCATCAGGCTGGGAATGTGCGTCTTTTTCCAAAGCTGGGTCAACTGCTTCTTCCAGACGTCGATCGGAGCGACCGAGCAGGTGTTTTCGCAGACGCCGTTGGCCAAAATGACCACGCGGGAAACCGAGGAGGGGATCGATGTAAAAGAATCCTCCGCAAGTACCCGAACCTGAAGATTTTTGTATTGACGCTGAAGGATCTCCAGCGTGTCGGGGATCATCCCTTCGACGGGCTCCTGGAGGAAGAGCAGATCGTCCTCCAGAACGAGATTCCTCAAAATCGCCACGAGCGCCAGGTAGCCGTCCGGGAAAAACAGCACGCTCTCCGCTTCAAAAAATTGCGCTATTTTCCTCTCAAGAACCCGGTAATAATTCACGGATTCCTCAGAATCAAACGTCAGCTGCAAAATTTCCGGAGCTGTACGGATTGCTAAAAAATCGGACGGGCAGAACGAAAGCATAAAAACGGAAAAATGTGGGCGCCAGTCTCAGGCCCGAGGCCCCCAACTTTGGCGATGAATGAATTTCTGCTAATACTTTAATACTTTATCAGTATTTACGAGAAATTTCAAGAGTAATTCGGAAAAAAACCACAAAATTTCACCGTTTTTCCCAAATTTCGCATAAAAAAAGCCCCGCGGGGGGACGCGAGGCGTAAAGAATGAGCGACACGAGACTTGAACTTGTGACCCCCAGCTTGTCGAGCTGGTGCTCTAACCAACTGAGCTAGCCGCTCCCATAAATGATGACTGAATTATAACCCAACCGATTTTTTTGTCAAGGGGGGGGAGAAAAAATTAGGAGTGTGGAGTGTGGAGTTCAAAAAGCCTTCGGCTTTTTATGGGTGAAAGTCTTTCTGCACGCCGCGTTACGCGAAGCATCAACTCCACACTCCACACTCCACACTCCTCACTCCACACTCCTAACTCCTCACTGCTTTAGCCATTAGTCTCTGCGTGTAGATCCCCCGCTCCAGGTCCGGCTCGTCGCCGAGTTTTCGTCCGGCCGCCACGTTGCGCAGGAAGTGGGCCACCGACGTGCAGTGCGCCCGCACCCAGCCGATCCCGGATTTCGTCGCCGGGAAATCCGTATCGGGCAGGTCGTAGCGGTTCCCGACTGCCAGCCGCTGCCAGCCCCCCTCGCCGCTGAAAAACTCGAGGAAATGCGGGTCCTGAAGGTCGAATCGTACCGCGCCTTTCGTCCCGTAGATTTCCACGGTCATGTCATTTTCGGTCCCGTGCGCCATCTTGGACGCCTGAAGGGTCCCGATCGCGCCGTCTTTCGTCCGCCAGACCATCGCCATGGAATCTTCCGCCCGCTCCGGATTTTTCGCATCCGCCGAGGCCGAAAACGAAAACGCCTCGTCCAGCGGCCCGGCCAGCCAGTCGGTCAGCTCGATCAGATGTGATCCAATGTCCATCAGCGCCCCGCCGCCGCACTGCTTCAGGTTTTTCCAGCGGATCGGCCTGTTCGGATCGACGTGCGAGTTCTGCATGTACGAGCCGCGAAACTCCACGACCCGACCGATTTTCCCTTCGGAGATCAGCTTCTTTGCGAGCATCGCCGAGGCAAAGAAGTGAATGTGGAACGCGACCTGGGAAACGCCCCGGTAGTCGGCCAGAAGCGCCTCCAGCTCGTCCGCCTCCGCGGCGTTCAGAACGACCGGCTTCTCGCAGTAAATGTGCTTCCCCGCGGCAATGGCCGCCTTCAGGGCCTCAAAGTGCAGATGGTTGGGGAGGCAAACGTCCACCACGTCAACTTCCGGGTCGGCGACTGCCGCGCGCCAGTCCGTCAGCGGGATCGCCCCCGGGCAGAGCGCCGCGGCTTTGGCCGCCGTTTCCGGTCGGGAATTGACCACGTACTTGACCCGGACCTCGCACGGAACGGGGTCGGAGTAAAAAGGAAGCGTCGAGTAGGCGTAGGCGTGGACTTTGCCGATGGCTCCGCCGCCAAGCAGCGCGATGGTGGTCTTCATGAACGAAACCTTAAAACCTTTCTTTCTCACTTTCGAAGCGTCATGAGCGTCCAAACCGCTTTGAAACTTTCTTTCAGCGAGATCTTCGACTTGCCGCGGACCCGGTCCTCAAAAACGATCGGAACCTCGCTCATGGTCGCGCCGACGAGTTTCAGCCGCCAGAGCGCCTCCTCAAAAAACGAGTACCCACGCGACTGAAAGCGGGAAAAATCGAGTTTTTGGAGCGTTTCGACGCGGTAATTCCGGAACGAGCCGCTAATGTCGTGGACCTTCAGGCCGAGCAGCGTCCGGCCAAACGCGTTGATCGAGCGGCTCATCACGTGCCGGAAGAACGGCCAGCCGACGATCCCGCCCCCGGGGACGTAGCGCGACCCGACCACCACGTCCTCCGCGCCCGACGCCAACGCCTCGATGTACTTCGGGTGGTGGCTGAAATCCGCGTCCATGTTGATCATGCGGTCGTACCCGTTCCGGATCGCGTACTGCATCGCCTCAATGACGGCGGTCCCCAGCCCGTTTTTTCCGGGGCGGTGAAGGCATTTCAGACGCGGGAACGCCGCCCCCTGCTCGTCGCACCAGCGGCCCGTCCCGTCCGGCGAATTGTCGTCGATGACCAAAACGTCGAACTCAAACCCCTTCTGCGCCGCGAACCGATCGGTCTCACGGAAAAGCTCCGAAACCAGCCGCGGAAGGTTTTCGATCTCGTTGTACGTGGCAATAGTGATCAGAAATTTCATCTTATATTCTGCATTTAACGACGATTTTTTTGACTTTTTTCGGCGCGTCCTCAAAAACCTGGCTGGCGTGGACGTCTTCCGGGGCGAAAATGCAGAACTCGCCGGCCTTCACGAGGAATTTCTGCGGCGAAGTCGCGCCCGGCGCCCAGAACGGCATCACCGACTTCGGGTAAAGCGTGAAGTCGCCGTCCTCTTTGTACCCGCCATCGAGCACGGGCAGGTCGGGCGTGCAGACGGCGTAACCCATCAACTCCTCGCCCTCGACCATGACCTGAATGTCGATGTACTTCCGGTGGGACTCCAGCACGACCTTTTCGCCCGGCTTCGTCTCGTACTCGGAAAAATTGATGTAAATGTTCTCCCCATCAATCGGCGTTTTGCCCAGCGAAACGCTATTGTAGTCGTTCGACTTCAGCCACGCGATCGCCTGCGCGACGGTTTTGGGGTAGGCGGCAATTTCCGGAGTTTCCGGCGTAACATCGGCGAGTTTGGCGTAAAACATGGATTTCTCTCCTGAGGTTAAAGTTAATAAAGTGGAAGGCGGTAATGGAGCACGGAGCGCGGAATTACCGCGCCGGGTTGAATCACCAGAACCGAATCCGGCGCGTAATTCCGGCCTACGGCCTTCATTTACCGCCTTCCATCAAATTCCAACGTCTAATATTTTATCAGCGCCTGCGTTCCTTCGTCGGCCAGACCGCGCGTCATCAGCTCGGCGTAAAGCTTTTCCGCGAGCTGCACCGCCGGAATGTCCAGCCCCTTTGCGTGGGCCTCCTCCAGCGCGATGCGCAGGTCCTTCACGAAGTGCATGATCTTGAATCCCGGCGCAAAATCCCCGCGCAGGATCCTCGGGCCGAGATTCGAAAGCGACCAGCTTCCGGCCGCCCCGGTCGAGACGGACTCCAGCGCGTTCGGGACGTCCAGCCCGACCGTTTGCGCGTAACGCAGCGCCTCGCACATGCCCATCATGTTCCCGGCGATGAGGATCTGGTTGACCATTTTCGTGTGCTGGCCCATTCCGGGGCCACCCTGCCAGCGGACGTTCGTCCCAAGGATCTTCCAGAGCGGTTCCAGCGCGTCGAACGCTTCCCGCGGGCCGCCGACCATGATCGAAAGGGTCCCGTTTTTCGCGCCGACGTCCCCGCCGGAAACCGGAGCATCCAGGGCCCAAACGCCCAGTTTTTCAGCTTCCCTGGCAATTTTCTCCGCCAGCGACGGTCGGCTCGTCGTGCAGTCCACGAAAATCTTCTGATTCGAGGACGGATTTTCGCGAAACCCCGCCAGCACGCCGGTCGCCGGGTTCAAAACCACGTCCTCCACGTCGGTCGGAAACCCGACCATGGTGAAAACGACGTCCGCCTGCCGCGCGGCCTCGGCCGGGGAGTCCGCCCAAGTCGCTCCGGCGTCCAGCAAATCCTGCGCCTTGGAGCGAGTACGATTAAAAACGACACATTCGTGCCCGGCGTTCATCAGCCGGCTGCACATCGACCGGCCCATAATACCGGTCCCAATCCAGGAAATCTTCATTTTTAAATTAATTTCTCCCCCGCCCTTGACAAAATCGGGAAATTAGGTATAATGAGCAAAATTTAAGGATTGAATCAATTTTCATCCTGCGACCCGATTCCTTCCAAATTCAGTTTTCCTCAAACCCGATTTGCCGCATGGCCTCAAAGGCGCTGATCCCCACACTGACGGAGAGATTCAGGCTTCGGACCTGCGGGCGGATCGGAATGCGAACGAGCTGATCGGCGTACATTTCGTGGAACGAATCGGGAAACCCCTGCGTTTCGCAGCCATAAACCAGTACATCGCCAGAACGGTAATTAATGGTCTGGTAACATTTCACCGCTTTTTTCGTGAAAAAGAAATAACGGTCCCACTGGGGCAATTTTTCACGCAAAGCGTTCCAGTTTTCCACGATCTCCCAATCGAGAAACTGCCAGTAATCCAGGCCGGCCCGTTTCAAATTTCTGTCGGTAATTTGAAACCCCATTGGACGCACAAGCCATAATTTCGCGCCAAGTCCTACGCAAGTTCGGCCAACTGCGCCCGTATTATGAGGAATTTCTGGCTGGAATAACACGATGTTAAGCTTGCTGTAATCCATACAAACCGCAAATTTGCATTTTTATTTCAGTTTTACTTTAAAATTTTCTCAATTTTTGTTAAATTGATTAAAAATGACGGAAATTTAATCCGAACTATTTTTTGCAATAGCTACACTTTTAGTAGTTTATTTACATTTCACAAATTACCCAAACTTACAAATAAATCATTCATGAATACAGGTTTTCATTAAGGAAGTGGCCGTTCCACTTCATGACGAAAGGATTTTATCATGAACAGACGCATAGGATTCATTCTTTTGGTTTTGTGCTTTTTGGAGGCATTTGCCGCCATTCATGCTAACAGTCTGGACGCTCGTCCATTCCGTCGTTTTCTTCCACGCGCTTATTCTACCACAAATCCCCAAAACGCGCAAGCTGGGGTGGTCAAGAGAACGGTAGAAAAACCCGTAATTCCTGAATTAAATGAGGAAATTCAGAAGTCGAAGACGCCTCAGCCCCAAATCGAAAAGGCCGATTTGACCAAAGCGGTGCAGCCGAAAGCGCAGCCCAAGCGTCATACGGCGCTCACTGAGCCGGTCATTACGAAGGGATTTTCCCCCTACGAGCTTCTGGGACTCGATTTTTCGGACACGATTTCGCAGCTTCCCGAGCAGGAACGCACGATTTTGGAACAGCTTGTAGAATGGTCCACCGTGGATTATGCGTCGATTATGGCCGAGAAGTATCCGAACGTCCGGCCTGAAGTGACGGAAGCTTTGGTCAAGATCGCAGAAGGGGTCCAGAATAAGGCCAACCGTCAGGAACTGGGGAAAATCGTGAATTCCATTCCATTTTCGCCCCGGCAGCTCACTTCCGCCGAGGTTCTCGCGATCAATCAGGAACTTGCTCCCGCGGTGGATGAAGAAGAGTTCCGCGCGATTCTTGGCCTGAACCAGTTCCGGATGCGCAGTGGTCTGCGTCCTTTGCTGATCGACCTGCTTCTGGTCCTCGTTTCCCGCGGGCACAGCAGCGACATGCAGCGCTTTGGATTCTTCTCGCACAATTCGCCGGTGAGCGGCAAGAGCACTTTCTCGAGCCGTGCCCGGCAGCTCGGCGCCAGTGCGAGCGCGGAGAACATTTACATGGGTTCCTACAGCGGGAACGCCGCCAATAACGCCTGGATCAACAGCAGCGGGCACCGCGCCAACATGCTTGGCAGCTACACACGGGTCGGCGTCGGACGAATCGGAGGATTTTTCACCCAGATGTTCGGGTGGTGATTTTTAGCGAAATCTTAACTTGATCCTTTATTTCAGGTTTTCGAAGATGGGTTTCCGCCCTTCTTTGAAAACCTTTTTTTTGACTTCCTGATTCCTCTTTCCGGTGGTCTTGACTTTTCTCTCAAAGTCCGTTAAAATGAAACAAATTGAACCGATGAATTCCTCCTTTCAGATCCCCGATCCCATGAAACTCCGCATTTTCTTTTTACTGTTCCCACTCCTGTGCCTTGCCGGATGCCACAAAGGGAAGGAGGGACTGGAGCCGAATCTGATCACAGACGAACAGGCGATCGAATTCTCTCAGACGATTGAAAAATCGCTGACGGCTGGCGATCCGGAACCTCTTGTACGCGCAGTAAACTGGAGCTCCCTGACCGACCGGGTCTTGGCCGGGATCCCTGAAAAAGACCGCGGGCGCTTTGACCGCCGCTACCTGATCCAGCTTTTTTCCGGCAGCGACTCCCTCGTCCAGAGCATCGCGCAGAAAGTCAAAGACGGCGGATCCTACCACTTCCTCCGGCTGAGGAAACTCAACGACCAGACGTTCGTCGCGACCTTCCGCCTCATTGATGTGGACGGCGGGCTCGACTACCACGACCTTTACCTCGCACGCCGGGGTCTGAATCTCGTGCAGATCGAGGATTTTTACCTCTACCATTTCGGCGAGACGTATTCCGAATCCCTCCGCCGTACGCTCGCGCCCGAGCTTTACTTTGAGGGCGTGAAGGATTTTGGTATGACGCTGACCGGCCACATGCAGATCCTGATCCGCGAAAACACGGAGCTGATCAGCGAACTGACGAAAGCGTACGAGACTAAAAATATTCAACGCTCGCTCGATTTGTACGACCAGCTCCCCGAAGAGCTGCGACGGCTGAAAACGTTCCAGTTCTGGCGGCTCAAAATGGCTCAGGGGCACCCGGACCCGAGCGTTTACGTGTACGTGCTGGCCGATGTGCGGAAACGTTTTGAGAAAGAAGCGTGGGCGGATTTTCTCTCGCTCGACTATTTCCTGAATCGCGGGGAGTTCCAGAATGCCCTGGTTTGCCTGGACCGCATCGATTTTCTCGTCGGCGGGGATCCGTACCTGGAAAGTTTCCGTTGCTGGGCGTTTCTGAATCTGAAGAACGCGGAAGAAGCCCGAAAGCACCTGAATACGGGACTGGAAAAGGAGCCGGGGCTGGCAGAAGACCCATCCTTCAAGAGTCTGTCAAAGCGGCTGGAAACGATGACGCGCAAGCCGCTCAACCCGTTTGAGAATCAATGAAAAGCGCATGAAAATACAAAAACCGCCCTGCTGGAACATCGTTTCCATTCCAGGACGGTTTTTTCATAAAGAAATTTTTGTACTCACCAGCCGATCATCATGTTGGACTCGATGGTCTTTTTGGCGCGTTCCAGATCGGAGCCAGTTTCCTGCATGTAGAGGCGGATGGCGTGCACTTTGTCACCGGAGGCTTTCGCGAGGCATTCCCGCGCGATGTTGCACGGATCAATCCCTTCCGGAGAAATTCCCAGAGCGGCTTTGGAAATGACCCACAGATTGCGCGGGCGTTTCGAAATTCGAATGGCCTCTTCTGTCGGGTAGTATTCCGCGAGAACCGAGCGAGCCTGCGCTTCATCTTCCGCGTTCGCGATGACAATGTGCGCTCTGGTTTCAATTTCAAACAAAGGCATGATTTTGGTCTCCTTTTCAGGTCCGGTCTATGAAGTAGTCTCTGAATTTGACTGGGTGTTTGCCAAAGTGGGACGCCCATATACATTGAGTATAAACCGTTTTCTGAAATTTTCAAGCCCGACCCATGAAAAAAAGAGAAAATTTTAGAAAAAACGAATAATGAAAAGAACTATCCAACCCGCTTGAGTCAGAACTCATTCTCTTCATTATTCGTTATTCGTTATTCATTATTTATTTAAAAGGTCAGTCTCCACATCCACTCGATCCCGTTAGCGTGGGCGAAATCTTCCGAGTACACACCGGGACGGTAGTCGGTCATGTGGTACGTATATTGGATGCCCGAAGTAAGGAACTCGGTGAAATCGTACTTCACATTCACGAACACGATTCGGGTGTTCAGGATCTTGCACTCTTCAATGTCCCCATTGTGCGGGTCGTCACCGCTGTAACCAATGGCCCAATGAAGCTGATCGGTCCAATCCCACCAAATCTCCGCCCAGCCGCCGGTGCTGTGAATACTGTTCCGCGTGCCCTGACCGGTCACAGGATTATAATCGATGCTCTGGTAGCAGCCTCCCACGTTTCCGGCCAGTCCCTGACCGTGGAAGAATTCCGCGCGGACGCCGAAGCGATCCGTAATCGGAAGTTCCAGATCCAGGTTCACGGACCAGGATTCAATCCGGTCTCTCTCCCCCGGGAAATCGTAGCGCTGCTCGCCTACATGCGCACCGACGCCGAATTTGATCGGGTATCTGCAGCAATCGCGGGCGATCGTCCACCCAATGCGGCTTTGAAGAGTGGGGTAACTGCCCATCTGGTCGTAACCCGGGAAGTCCATTCCGCAAATCTGCACCAGACCGGTCGTCCAATCCATCTTCACGTTTTCCGAAAAATAAAAGTACCGCGTGAAACTCAGCATCGGGTTCCGGTAACCGAGATTTCCGAGTCCATACAAAGCGTTATAGTCGTAAAAATGGGCATACAGCGGCGAAATGATGTCCTTGGTCTGGCCGAACAGGATCTTGTAGCAGTCATTTTCCAGGGCCCAGTACGCCTCACGAAGCTGAAGCGTTCCTTTATTTTCGGAGTTGCAATTATTCGCGAAGTCTATTTCCACGAGTCCGTAAGACCGCATTCCTCCCAGAATATTCACGTTCGGTGCGGCAATTTTCAGCCCCAGACGTGAAGTGCGGGCCTGGATCGACGTGACGGTACGGTCGTTGGCGTCGCCCGGGAGCGGATTTCCAATCCAGTCGCTCGCATCGGTTTTCTGGTCCGTAGAAAGCACGGACGCCCAAATCATCCCGTACGGCGTGACCCTCATTTTGCCCACTCTCCACGCATTATCGCGAATGTGCCTCTCGATGTAGGCGTCCACTTCGGCCGGGGTCATCACGTCCTGATCCGACGCTTCAATTTCCGTCAGAGGAATGCTCGCCCCGACCGTCGATTCCGGAACCGCCATCTCTACAGGTGGAATTTCTTCGCTTATATTGGAATCAATCACGGAGCTTTTCTGCTTGACCGGTCGGGATGCGCTCTCCTTTTGGGCGTTCAGGCGCGCGACCTCCTCACGGAGCTGCTGAGTCTCCGCCTCGAGACGTTCAAACCGCTCCATCATTTCAGGCGAAATTTGAGCCGAGTCCTTTGATTCTGCGGCCAAAGCACATCCTGCGGCAATGCCCAGAATCCAAAGAACGCACAAAGTTTTCAGGGTAAATTTTTTCATGATTCCAGTCCTACGGAATGGCATAAAATCCAGTATAATCACTTTCACTGTATCGGCTTGCTTTTTTGGTATTTTTAGAATAAACAATAGAACCGGAAAATCTTCTCCAGACTGCCTACATTATACCAAAAATCGAGACCGGGCCCAAGAATCCCCCAAATTCCCGGTTTCTCCCCCTCTGGACAAAAAACCGGAATGTGGTATAATATGTTTTTGTACGGACCCCAAGCGTTTGCGTAAATACTGGGTCTATTACATTACTACTTATTTAAAGGAGCAAAACCATGGAACGTGTATTCAACTTTTCCGCTGGTCCGGCTGTTCTGCCGCTGCAAGTCCTCGAAGAAGCCCAGCGTGATCTTCTCGCTCTGCCTGGCGTTGGCATTTCCATCCTCGAAATCAGCCATCGTTCCAAGACGTTCCAGGCCATCATCGACGCTTGCGAAGCGAATCTCCGTAAAGTAATGAACATTCCGGACAATTACAAGGTCCTCTTCCTTCAGGGCGGCGCCTACCTTCAGTTCGGTATGCTCCCGATGAACCTCCTGAAAGGCGGCTCCGCCGATTACATCTGCACCGGTACATGGAGCACCAAAGCCTTCAAAGAAGGCAAAACCCAGGGCACGGTCCGCTGCGCGTGGGACGGAAGCGCCGAAAACTTCAAGCGCACCCCGGCCGACAGTGAACTGGACCTCGACCCGAACGCCCGCTACGTCTATTACACGTCGAACGAAACGATCCAGGGCGTGCAGTTCAAGACCGAGCCGAACACCGGCAACGTCCCGATCATCGTGGACGCCTCGAGCGAATTCATGTACAAGCCGATCGACATCAGCAAGTACGGCTGCATCTACGCCTGCGCCCAGAAAAACTGCGGCCCGGCCGGCGTGACGATCGTCGTGATGCGCGAAGACCTGGTTGAAAACGCCGCTGACGGTCTTCTCGGTGTTCTTTCCTACAAGAAAATGGCCGAAAACGGCTCCATGCTGAACACTCCGCCGTGCTTCTCGATCTACGTCGTGAAACTCGTCACCGACTGGATCCTGAACACGATCGGCGGCGTGGACAAACTGTACGAGCTGAACCAGAAGAAAGCGAAGCTCCTGTACGACGTGATCGACGCCTCGAACGGCTTCTACATTGGCCATGCCAAGCCGGAATGCCGCTCGCTGATGAACGTTCCGTTCAAGATGCCGACCGACGACCTGAACGACAAATTCCTGGCCGAAGCGAAAGCGCTGGGTCTGGAATCGCTCAAAGGTCACCGCAGCGTCGGTGGTTTCCGCGCTTCGATCTACAACGCGATGCCGCTGGAAGGCGTTGAGAAACTCGCCGAGTTCATGAAAGACTTCGCGCAGAAAAACGCCTGATCTTCAACCGTCAGAAGTCCCGCCCGCAAGCGGGGCTTCTTTTTTATTAAAATTTCTCTTTTGACCGGACGCTTTCCCATGCTTACTCGCCGAACCGTTCTGAAAACTTCCGTTTCCGCCCTCGCTTTGGCCGCCTGCGCCACCGCGCGCCTGTGCGCCGATGAGGAGACTTCCGCCCCGGATCCCCGTGAGGCCCGCATCGCGCTGAATACGGCCACGATCATCTACAAAAACCTCCCGATCGACGAGCAGATCCGTCTCGTTCACGAGGCAGGTTTCCGGAACATCGAGATCTGGTTCCGCGACGTGGACCAGTTCCTGGCCTCCGGCGGCACGCTGGCGGCCCTGAGGACTCAGCTCGACGACTGCGGCATGCGCGTCGTTGGCGGGATCAATTTCATTGCGTGGGGCCACCCGGAAGAAGAGGCCCGGCGGAAAGCGCTCGACGAAATGCGCCGGGCGATGGAGCAGATGAAGGTGCTGGGCGGTTCCGCGCTGGCCGCCTCGCCGTCAGGGGTTTTCCGCAATCCGGACGTGACGCTCGCGGAGCTTGCGGAGCGTTACCGGGCGGTCCTCGAACTGGGCGACCAGTTTGAGATCACTCCCCAGCTCGAAATTTGGGGCGCGGGCCCGACGCTGATGAAACTCTCCGACGCGGTCTGGATCACGACCGAGGCGGCCCACCCAAGAGCCTCGCTTCTGCTGGACGTTTACCACCTTTACCGCGGCGGGAACGATTTTGCCTCGCTGCGCCAGCTTAACGGACGTCAGCTTCCGAACTTCCACTGGAACGACTGGCCGGGCGGGCGTGAGCGCCTGAGCCTGCAGGACTCGGACCGTGTTTTGCCGGGCGAGGGGGTCGCGCCGCTGAAAGAGGTGAGCGCCCTGCTCGACGAGATCGGTTTTTCCGGAACGTACTCGCTGGAGATTTTCAACAAACCGTTCTGCGAGAGCCACGACACGCCGGAGCTTCTGAAGCTGGCGTACGCCGCGATGAAGAAGAATATTTGAGCGATGGAAGGCGGTAATGGAGGCCGGAGGCCGGAATTACGCGCCTGTAGGGTCGCTTCCAGCGTCGTTAATTCGGAGGGACGGCGGCCCGCCGTCCTCGACCGGCTCGACTGCTAAAATCATTTTTATTTCTTGCCGCCAAACAGACTACGTAATCCCCACCAGAAAAAAATAAGATAAACCACTCCCATTCCACCAATGATTATACCTTGAAATATGGCTTGAAATTTGGGACCATCTGATAAAAATAAACAAGCAATCCCTGCAACTAAACAATATAATCCAATCAAACCCGCTATTGCCGTAAGTATAAAAACTAATACATTACCAATCGTCTCGAATAATTTCCATTCTTTCGACCCAAAAGGAACGGCGGCGTCTTTATTATTCTTTTTAGCCAGCCCGATTTCTTCGCTTCTCTGTTTTTCCAGTTGAGCGGCTTCCTGTTCCCTTTCGATTTGCCTCAGCTTTTCCCGGTTTTCTAAATTAATTTGCTCTTGGATCGTCCGTTTCTGTTCCTCCAGTTTATCCTCGCAAACCTGAAGCAAATACTGCGCGTTTGAATCATTCGGCCGTAATTTCAGCAGGACATTCAAGTCCAGGATCGCCTCTTCGTATCGCTCATTCTGGTACAAACTCTGAATTTTTTCTTCCAGGAATTTAACCCTCACTGCCTGTTTTTCGTCCTCCGTCCGCCGTTTCACTTCATCCAGAAAACGGCCTTGGGCAACGATTTCCTCCAACCAATCATTTTTTACATCCGGTGTCGGATCGAACTTTAACATCTCTGGCCGTACCACCCCGGAAAGCGCCTTTATAAACTCCCGGCACGTCACGAATCGTTCTGCCGGTTCATCCGCGAGGGCCGTTTCGAGCACGTCCTGAATTTCCGGCGCGACCTTCCGGAACGCCAGCGGCGAGAGCGAGCCGGCAAAGAGCTCCATCGCCACCAGCGCAAGCGCGTATTCGTCGGTCTGGGCCGTTTGAAGCTGGCCGCTGCGCTGCTCCGGCGCCATGTATTTTTCCGTGCCGGACGAGGCAAACTGGCCCTGCGTCGCCTGGTTTTCGGAGTGGAGATTGGCCGCGATTCCAAAGTCGATGAGCGTCACTTTGCCGTCCGTCCCGATGAAAATGTTCGAGGGCTTCACGTCGCGGTGGATCACCTTTTCCGAGTGGGCGTAGTCCAGCGCCTCAGCCACTTTTTCAAGCACGGCGAGGATTTCCTCCCGGGGGAGCTGGAGCTCGCTGAGCGGCTGACCCTCAAGCCACTTTTTCACGACAAAGTAACCGAAAGCCGGGTCTTTTTCCAAGCCGTACACCGGGCAGATGTTCGGGTGGTTCAAGGCCTGGACCGTATGAAACGCGGACTTGACCTGGGCCATGGCGCTTTCCGAGTGGCGGATCCCCTGCGGGAGGAATTTCAGCGCGACCCACCGCTCGCCAATGGCGTCCCAGGCCTTCCACACGACGCCCATGCCGCCTTTTCCCGCTTCCAGTTCAAGACGGTATTTCCCGCAAAGCGTCACGCCGGTGGCAAGGTCGCGAAGCTCAAAATCGTCATTGATCGTCTTTTCATCATCGAGCGTGCGGGGATTCGTATCCATTTTGAAACCTTGGGGTAAAATTTCAGAAAGAATTCAGGAAGATTTCAGTATAAACCAATTCAGACGTTTGTCAAGGGGGCGTGGAGATTTTTGGCGCATAGGGACCGCCATGATTTTGGAAATATTCGGGTAAACGCCCTCGCTTTTTTCACCCTGCGGGAGAAAAAAGGCTCGCCCGTAAAGAGTGAGCCGCCGCGGAGGGAGGAACATTTTGAAAATTGTTCCTCCCCCGGGACCCCCTCTTTCAAAAACTTTTTAATATTGGGATTAATTAGGTTTTTTTAGTCCCATTTTCCAATTTTCATTTCTTTAAACCAGCAATCCGTCGTCGCATCATGCGCCTGAAGCATGATCGTCCCCGGCTCAACTCGCAGCCCACGGCGCGGGTTTTCATTCGGCTTGCGGTCGTCCGTCCAGTCCGTCTGCTGAAGCCCGTTCACCCACGTGGAAATGTGCGCCCCGCGGGCGATGATCGTCACGTAGAACATTTCCGGGTCCGTCGCGATCACGTACCGGGCCACCGTCCGGCGGAAAATCCCGCCCGAGCCGCAGTCCGCGGGTTTCGAGCGGTCGCCGTCCTCGATCGAATTGTTCAGCTGGCACTCATATCCCATCAGCTTGTCGCCGGGAATGCAGCGGAAAAAGAAGCCCGAGTTCACGTTCGGCTGGAGCGAGACGGCGCCCTGGAAGACGAAATCGCCGTACTCGCCGACCGTTTCGAGCATTCCCAGACCGTTCTTCGCCTCGATCCGTTTTTCAGCCGCGTTGACCGTGAATTTCCCGTCCATTTCGGGGTAGGTTTTCCAGCCGTCGAGGTTCTGGCCGTTGAAAATCGACTCCATCCCCTCGGGTTTGAAGAAGACGTTCCGGAACTTCCAGCCCTGACCGTCCGGCACTTCCAGCACGAACGCGCCGTCTTTCAGCTCGGCCTCTTTTTTCTCCCACGGCTCGCAGTCAGCGCGGCGGACTTCGTACTGGACCTTCCCGTTTTTGAATTCGGTGGTCGTGGCGATTTTTGCGGGCCCAACGCCGAACAAAGTGTTCTCCTCGACGAGCCAGGAGTCTGGCGTCTCAGAGGTCCAGCCGAACGTGGTTTCGCCGTCGAAAAGCGCGATCCAACCGTCGGCGGTCATTTCAGAAGAGGGAAGCGTCCACGAAAGGACGGCAAACAAAAGAAGCGAGGAAATCGTGTTCATAAAAAATCCTTTAACTAAAAAAATGGGTAAAATTTTATTCAACCAAGAGTGAAAAACTCTTTAAAATCCAACGTCCGCGAAACTCAAGCCCTCCGAAAACGCCCGAGGCCGCAATAGGCCCCGCGGATTAGGCGGATTGGGCGGATTAAGGCGGATTTTTTTAATATTAAATTGAATTACTCAAAACGGGCGTGAAATCTCAAAAGTTTCAATGATTTAAATTTAAAATATTTAAATCCAATCCGCCTTAATCCGCCCAATCCGCCTAATCCGCGGGGCCTATAATCGCTGGACGTTGCAGTGAGCTGGGCGTGACCCTTGAGACGGTCCCGGGGTCATTTTCTGTTTTTCTGCCAGACGTTTTCGAACCAGGAGTCCGGGTTCGGGATCTCGCGCCTCGGGACCCACCGGTTGCGGACCGTCCCGTCGAACGGGTCGAACCACGTTTCCTGCGTGAAGTTCCGGAAATCCTCGTTTTCGCGCACGATGGAGACCGGCTGGCCGTCGAGTTCCAACGCGTTGAGCGGGTCCTCGACCGAATCGCTCAGCACGATGGCCGACCCCCGGCTTCCCACGCCGCTGGTGAGCTGGAAGCGGATCGCCTCCAGGTAAACCTCCTGGGTCAGAAGCAGGTACGCGTTCCGGTGCGCCGTCATCCCGGCAGAACCCGCCGCCCTGCGCTGCTGGCGCGTCTCGAGAAGCGCACGCTCGACCACTTCGGGCCGACGCAGAAAGCCCCCCGCGAGCGTCATGCGGGCCTGAAGCGACGCTTTCAGCTCCGCGTCCGAAAGGGAAACGGCCTCGCCAGCCGCGGGCGCCAGAGCGGGCTGAGGCGCAAAACCGTCTTTTCGGGTTTCTTCCGGCTTGGGAGTTTCTTCGTCGAGGGCGATTTTCCTCGCGGCCCGGATCGCGCCGACCTGCCCCGCGTTCAGGGCCGAGCCGCCGGGGCGGTACACGCCGTGGGAGCCGTTCACCTCGCCGATCGGGAAAAGGCCGCGAATATTCACGGATTCCCAGTTCACGTCGGCCGCAAGCCCCCCGTTATTGTGCTGGGCGCAGACGGCCACTTCGAGTTTTTCGTTCCGAATATTGATCCCGTGCTCCGCGTACATCTCGATCGCTGCGGGATTCATTTTTTCCAGCCTCGCCAGGGGGGTCGAAAGGTCCGCCGCCCCGCTTTTCGCCAGGTAGTCCCACGCTTCGGGACCCACGGACTGACGCGAAAACCCCGCCGGATTTCGGGTAAAATCGAGCCAGACGCGCCGGCCCCGCAGGACCGTCTCGACGTACACCCAAATGTCGATCATGGAGGAGCCAAAATCCCGCACGACACCAGCCCCGTCCCGGAATCGGGTTTTACGCGAGTCGAAGGGCCACTGGTAGCCTTTCAGAAAAACGAGCGGAAGCAGCTCGCCCGGCCGCTCGGCGTACTCTTCGAGAAACTCGCGCTCGTCGGAAACGCCGTCGGAGGCCGTGCTCACGAAACGCGGCACGCACTGCATGTACGTCCCGGAAACGTTCCAGCGGAACCCGATCGACGCCAGGCCGAACTGGGACTCAGGAAGATTTCGGGCGCAGGCCCCGGCCGCCAGCGCGACGCCGATCGCCCCCGTGTGCACTTTCGGGTAAACGCTCGTCCGGTACAGACCACCCGGTCCGCCGACCGCGAAAATGACGTTCCGCGCCTCGACCGTCACGGTCTCCTCTGAGTTTCCGACGAAAAAAACCGCCCCGCGCACGCGCCCCGTCACGGGGTTTTTCTCCCCTTCACCGGTCACCGGGTCGTAATCGACGAGCAATTCCTTGACGTACCAGTGCTCACGGACGGGAACTCCAAGTTTTTGCACCTCGCGGATCATCGCCCGGCACATTTCCCGCGACGTGTACGGCCCGATCGAGGTCGCACGCTGGCGGGGGTCATGGTCCGTTTTGTAGCCGACGAACTGGCCAAACTCATCCGTGGGGAACGGGATCCCCAGCTCGACGAGGTTCATGAACGCCCGCACCGAATTGGCGGCCTCGGCCAGCGCCAGATCGCCGTGCATACTTCCGCCCGCGAAGTACGTCTCGGCCATACTCCGCACGGAGTCGGCGTCCGCGCCGCAAAGCGAGAGTTTGTAGTACGTCTGCTTGTCGCTCCCGGTATTAATGGACGTTCCGCCGGCGAGCGATTCCGTCGCGATCAAAACGTCCGTGATCCCGCGCCGATGAAGCTGAATGGCGGCCGCAAGCCCCGCCGCGCCGGAACCAATGATCAAAGTGTGAGTTTGCATGGGATTCGTGTGAGGAAAAAAGAAAAACCGCTTTTGAACGCTCAAATCTCTTTCTTCGCCCAGAGGAGAATATTCCGGAAAAATTTCGCGTAGTCGCACCCGATGTCGACGAAATCCCCGCCGGGAACGTCCTGCGTAATGCGCGGCGTGCCCCAATCGACGAAGCCGCCGACCCAGTGCGGGGCCACGTCGGTTCCGAGCGCCGCCGTTCGGCCCGCGCCGTACGTCCCGATCACCAGAAGCGGCGTTTTCGCCTGAATTTCAAACTGGAAGTACTGCTTCTCCTGCGTCACACCAAAACGCACGGCCTGAAGCAGGACCTCAGCGTCTTTTTTCGGCTGAAACTCATTGAAACCGCCCACTCCCGGCGGCGTGTTCCACGGCAGGCCCGCCAGAATCGGGGAATCCGCCTTTCCATCGGCCGGAACGACCAGAACGGGCTGGGCGTAATTCCGACGGTCGTCCGCGTCGAGCATTTCCACCGGAAGGATCTCCTTCAGGACGGTCGTGTGGTACTCGCCCAGCCGGCCGAAGTAGCTCTCCCAGCCGCCGAACATCACGAGGCCGGAGCCGTTTTTCACGCATTTTTCGAGGTGCGCGAAGTCGGCGTCGCTCAGGTTTTTGGCCGGGTAGTCGCTCAAAACGTAAACGGCGTACTGGGTTTCGAGGAAGTCCGCGCCGGGTTTCTGATCGCTGTTCACGCGGTCAAATTCAATCCCGAAATGGGCCATGATCCCGGAAAGGTACGCGGCGGCGCCAAGGACGGAATCGTCGCCGAGGTAGCAGATTTTGGTGGTCGTTTGCATCGTTTTCCCCCTTAATTCATCATTTCTTGTAAAAAACCTTTTTCAGATCGTCCAGCGTCTGCACCGCGTCCGCCGGGTAATTCTCGTGGTTCGGGCCCCAGTAGAGCAACGTTTCGAGCGGCTCCACCGTGACTTTCGATTCGTCGCACTGGTCCATGCTCAGGCCGAGGTGCTTGGCCATGAACGGGTACATTTCGCGGCGTTTGCCCTCTTTGTAATTGTGCGGCTCGTCCAGGATCGCGTACTCGACGTTCTGCTCGGCGCCGTAGTAGCCGTAAATTTTCTGCACGTACGGGAATTCGACCTCGGGCGTGTTTTTCGTCCAGTCCTGCGTCACCGCGATGAGCTTCATCGGGCGCGGGGCGGCCATCGCCGCGATCTCAATGTTGCACGTCAGCCCGTTCAAAACGTGGAACGGGACGCCGCTCTCGCACGGGCAGCCGCCGAAGAAATGCGCCGACGGCATGACGACCGGAACGGCGACCGTAATGCGCGGGTCCATGGCCGTTCCGACGAACGTCTGCGTACCGCCGCCGGACGCGCCGGTGATCCCGATTTTTTCCGGGTCCACGTTCGGAAGCGTCACGAGCCAGTCAATCGCCCGGATCGTCTGAAGCGTCTGGATCGGGCCGGAGATCTGGTCGTTGTGGTCGACGTGAAGGAGCGGCGATTCCTCCTCACGCCACGCGAACATCGAGTACGTGAAAACGACCGCACCCATGCGGGCCAGGACGGCCGAGCGGATCTGCTGGTCCTCACCGAAACGCCCCATTTCCCCGTGACCGTGCGGACAAAGAACCGCCGGGTGCTTTCCATCCGTCAGCGGCTCGTAGAGGCTTCCGTTCATGAAGTAGCCGGGCAGGATTTCCAGCGCGACGTTCCGCACCGTGTAGCCGTCGTACGTGCGCTTTTCGCCCAGCCGCGGGTTCAAAACGTCACGCGGAATCGGGTCCAGATTGAACTTTTCGGCGATGGTCGAGCGCAGGGTTTCCACGCGTTTTTCCCAGAGTTCCCGGTTGGAGTACTGTCTCAGAAGCCGGTCCAGATGGGCTTTCGCTTCGCTTTCGGGGCGAACGTGGTACTTCGGGACGATGATCTGGAACGTTTTTTCGTCCACCTGCTCAAAACTCAGGTCCAGCGGCGCGAGCATGTACGCCAGACGGAGCTTCGGATCGTCCCAGAATTTCCACGGCGCCATCACGACTTTTTCCTCGAGGTACGGCTTCACCGCATCCGAGTACGTGATTTTGACCTGCGCGTCCTTTTCCATTTCGGCGATCAGATCACCGAGCGGAACCATGAACTGGGCTTTATTTTCGTTGAAGTTTTTCGCGGAATCCCCCTGAGCGTTTGCCGGCGCGGAGAGGAGAAACGAAGCAAGAAGAACAAAAAGGCCCAAAACGGCCAGGGCGGGAGTGCGTTTCATCGGTTTTCCTTTGGATCTTGAGGTTGGAGAAATAAATGAATGAATTCATTTTACGTGAAGGGCCTGATTTTGTCAAGCCCCCCCAAACTTTAGTCAGAAGAAACGAAGAAAATGGGACCAGCCCAAAGTTCACGTCCAGCCCACCGCAAACTCCAGCGACTATAGGCCCCGCGGATCGGGCGGATCAGGCGGATTTAAACGGATTTTAAGGAATAAAAAATGAAATCCTTTTAATTCATCCCTTAATTTTTTTATACTAAAAAAATCCGCCTTCATCCGCTTAATCCGCCTAATCCGCGGGGCCTTTTTGGGGTGAAATCTTCACGGGATTCTGCGCTTCAGGAGAGGATGAATGAACATTCAAACCAAAACACGGATTCAATCAAAACTCTTTCGAGCATTGAATAAATCCGTGTTTTTCCGATTGAAACGCCGCTGGAAGCGTCAATTTCATCCTAATTTCAGAGCGAATTCACGAACTCGCACAGGTCTTTGATCTCGTCGTCCGTGAGTTTATCGACCGCGCCCTTCTGAACGCCGTGCTTTCCATCCTTGAAGAGCTGGAAGAGAGTCGTTTAGCGGCCGTCGTGCAGGTACGGAGCCGTGCGCCAGATCTCGCAAAGTGTCGGGCAGTCGAAGTCCTTGCGGCGGTCAAACGGGTTTTCCGTGTCCACGTCGTGCATCTGCATGTCGGTGTAGTACCATTCCGGGTCGTGGCACTCGTCGCACTTCACCCGGGAGAAAATCTCCTTCCCGCGCTTGGCGGCGTCCGAAAGCTCGCCGTTCACCAGGTACGGGCTGGGAAGCGGCTGCATGTTTTCGAGGTACTCGTCGATCGCCTCCATGTCCGTCTCAGGACGCACGGAGAACAGAATGTGCTTGAAGCCGGAACGGACGCAGAACGCCGCGTCGGGGCGGATCCCGGAGATCATCGTCGGGGGCGTCTGGAACGAGTAAAGCAGCGACTTGGCGTTCTTCGGGTTCCCCAGACCGTCGTTCATCAGGTCCCAGTTCAGACCGTCCGGGCGGGTGTACGGGTGGCACGACGCGCAGGACTGCCACTGCTGGAAGCAGACGCAGCCGTCGTTGAAGTTCAGGATCCCGTGGCGGCTCTTCGTGAGCTGGAAGTCCGGGTTGAGCTTAATGACGTTCACTTCCTTTTTGCCGGCCAGGTCCACGACCGAGATCGTGTCGCTGAAGTACATCGGAATGAACGCCTTCCCGTTCGCGAACGAGACGGTACGCGGGCCGTTCCCGTTGAGCTTCACACGGGTGCGCATTCCGACGAGGAACGCCAGGTCGTTCGGAACGTCGGCGCTCGACGCGGAGCTGTAGCCGTAATTGCTCTTCTGGCCGCCGGCTTCCTGGCCTTCACTTGCCGCTTCGATCTTCGCGAGTTTGTCGAAGACCGCATTCGCGTCGATCACGCTGATCTCATGGGTTCCCGCGTGGGCAATGACGAGCTGGGTGCCGTCGTCGGTGAGCTTCACGCCCCACGGATTCGACGCGCCGAGGTCAATGTCGTCGAGCAGGATCACGTTGATGAGCTTTTTTGCTTGGGCGTCGAGGATCGCCACGGCGTTCGTATTCATCCAGCCGCGTTCCAGCTGCGTGGTCGGCATCTGGTAACGCGCCAGGTTATTCGTCACGAAGGCGTACTTGCCGTCCTTGGAAATGCTGACTTCATGCAGGGAAACGCAGCCGTTCAGGAGGCGGATCTGGCCGGTCTCGAACGTTTCCGTGTCCATCCAGGTGACTTCCGCCGCGACGTCGTAACCATCGGAGGGGTCCAGCGGCAGGTAGTTCGAAATGTAGAGCGTTTTCCCATCCGGCGTAATGTCCACCGAGATCGGCTCGCGGAGCGTCTTGACGCGCTTGATCTCTTTCTTCGCCTCAAGGTCCACCACCGAAACGTCCGTGGAGAAACGGTTGGCGACGTACGCGATCTTCTGGTTCGGGTGGATCACGATCCCTTCCGGGCAGTAGCCGACCGGGACCGACCATTCTTCATTCCCCGACGCAATGTCGATGCACGCGACCTTCCCCTGAGGCGCGAACGCAACGAGGAGCTTGGAATCATTCTGCCAGAGAACCGCCCAGGTGGGCGTGGCGGAAACCGGGATCTCCTTCACGACGGCGCACGACTCCGTGTCGATCTGGGCGATCTTGGCGGCGTCGAATTCCGTCACGTAAAGGAATTTCTGATCCTGCGAAACGACGGCGGAATGCGGGCCGCGGTACGCTTCGTCACGGGAATAGTCGGCGTTTTCTGCCTTGGCGACGGAACAAAGAATCAGCCCCGCCAGGAGGATGGGATAAAAAATGGATTTCATGGAGTGGGTTCCTTTCTATAATTAATATTGACTTTCTTCAGTGTAACCGGAAATGAGAAAATTTTCAAGGGCCCGCGGAAGTATTTTGCGAAAAATTTTCCTTTTTTTCCCCTTTTTTTGAGGTTTTAAAGGGCCAAAAAAACCTAGAAATTTGGTAGATATTAAGATGCGTAAACTGCACGCGCGGAAAAGCCTTCTGAGCCGCAGGCCCCCCAACCGCCGCCGGGTCATTTTCCTCCTTTGGATCTGGAAGGAAGCAAAACCACGTGCATGATCCCAATTCCCGAAAAGACCAGCAGGCCGTAGCCAATCACGTGATTGATCTCAACTTCCTTTTCGGGGTACTGGTATTCCTTTCCCATGATCGCCTCGAAGAATTTGCGTCTTTTCTCAAGTTTTTCACTCTGCTGGGCCAAAACCTTAGTCGCGTCGGAAGTCAAAACAATCGACCGGGTCTCAATGACCTCAAGCCCCAACAAAAGGGTTAAAATCGCGAAAAAAAACCAGATTTTACGCAGCATGGGAAACTCTCCTTTCTTTTAGTTTTCGTCCTGATTTTCCGTGGAGTTTGGTTTTCAACCCAAAATTCCGAACGTTCCGGTGAGGAAATTTTTCCCACCTCCCTTGAATTTACTTCCTGAACTGGTATAATGAAAAAAACGGGCTTTTCCCCAGGCCAGATCGAGCGTTCCGCTGCAGGACCGGGTAAAAGCCAGACTCAGAAAACAGAAAATAAAATTTTCGGGAAGCGCTTTTTAATTCCGCATTGATCTGCGATTCCCCAATCCTCAAACCTCAAGGAGAGACTCAAATGAAACAGTTCGAAATTTACCGCTGCCCGATTTGCGGGAACATGGTGGAAGCCCTTAATAACGGCGCCGGAAAACTCATGTGCTGCGGGAAACCGATGGAAAAACTCGAAGAAAACACGGTGGACGCCTCGGCCGAGAAGCACGTGCCGGTCCTGACCCGCGGCGAGTTCGGCGTGAAAGTCTCCGTCGGTTCCGCCCCTCATCCGATGACCGACGAACATTTCATCGGTTTCGTTGAGATCCACTCGGAAGACCGTCTCCAGCGCAAGTTCCTCAAGGCCGGCGAAGTCCCGGAAGCAGAATTCAGCTGCCCGCCGAGCGGCTGCCAGTTGAACATCCAGCCGACCGTCCGCGCGTACTGCAACCTTCACGGACTCTGGAAGAAGTAAATTTTAGGCGAGCGGGGCCAGTAATGGCCCCGTTTTTTTAGGCGAGCGGCGGGCTTTTTGCCCGCTGCAAAATGGCGAGCGTGATCAGTAATGACCCCGAAAACACCAAACCCGCACCGCTTCCGACTCCCATTTAAACACGGATTTCCACGTTGAGGCGCGACTGGTACGGAGTTTCACCCGCAGTTTCTCCCTGTCCTTTCGCAAGCGGAACTGCATTTTTCGGGGTCATAACTGACCCCGCTCGCCTTCTTTTTTTAACTCCGCGGCCGCATTTTCCGGCGCAAGCGGATTCACGAAGCAGCCGGTTCCCAGCTCGAAGCCGGCCTGGATCACCGTCCGGGGGCAGATCTCCAGCCGCCAGTGAAAATTCTCGTCCGCCAGCGCGCCCCTCGTCGTGTACTCCCACGGCGACGTGCGCAGCACCAGGTTGAAATCGCGCACGCCAAGGTTTCCCTCGAGTCTCTGGATCGTCCGGCGCAGCACCTCGGCCAGATCGTCCAGTTCCTCACGCTCCGACTGCACAAAGCACGGCACGTGCCGCTTCGGCAAAAGCCAAATCTCCCCCGGAAACCGCGACGCAAAGGGGCAAAACACGCAGAAGTAGCGCGTTTCCTCCACCGCCCGCCACTGCTCCGCAAGCTCGTACTTCAAAACCTCGCAGTGCCAGCAGAGGTGGTTTTTCTCCCGAAATTCCGCCAGAAATTTCTGCTCCTGAGCCACCGACGGCGGAACAAACGGCAGCGCCGCGATCTGGGAATGTAAATGCTTCAGCGACGCGCCCGCCTTCGGGCCCTGATTCTTGAAGATCTGCACGTACTTCCACCGGTGCTTTTTCCGAAGCTGATGAAGCCGCCGGTGGTAAAAATGGATAAAATATTGAAACTCTTCCGGCGAAAGATCCTCCAGCGATGCGCCGTGGTACGGAACGTCAACCATGACTTCCTGAAGCCCCACGTTCGGCGCACTGAGGAACGGCCCGAACTTCTGCACGGTCATTTCGCCGTCTGCCTCCAGAAACGGGTAGCGATTCGGAACGGCCCGCACCAGCCACCCCGGCGCGTTAGGCCGGCGGTAGTTATCAAGCGTGCGCTCCGACTCCGAAAGACGCGAAACCGCGTCCACCTCGGAGGGCGTTTCCATCTCGTGCCCCTCGCAGAACGGGCAAAGCGTTTTCGGCCGGACTTTTTCAGCGTGTGCGCAGTCTTTCGGGCCGGCATAATCCATCGGCCGCGCCTGCCGGCGTTCCGCGACTGCGACCCAGGTTTCGTATATTGGGGAGTAACGCATTGGAATCAGGATTCAAATATTAAAAAGGAGAAAAGTTTTATCGGTCTTTCTTTCATACTTTACACGATTTTGCCATTTTCGCCAATGTCAAAATGCAAGAAATCATCGAATTATTTGAGCAAAGACCTCTTTTATATGATCACTAAAAGGGATGATGGGATCAAAACGAACGATTCCTTCTGAACGTACAGCCGAAAAATCTGGAAAAATTTTAAAAAAAGGGCAGGTTCGCACGGTCTTCAGAGTCCTAAATTTCTTGCCAATCGTCAAATTCTTTCCAATCTTACCATTCCTCTCATTCCTAACGGATTCCAAAAAAAGAGGTCAAAAAAGAAGGAAAATGAAGGCCGGGCGTTAAATTGTCTTTCTCTAAATTTCCGATATTCTCCACAGTTTCCAGATTGAACTGCTTCCCATTTTACGCAGTCTCTGTAATAGAAACAACAGTCAGATTAAAAAAATAACAAAACATTGGGTCAAGTTTCCACGATAAACTAGTACGGAGAAAGGGAATTCAAAGCAAATTCCGCAGGAAGGGAAAATCCGAAAGATTCTCTCTGACCGGTGGATTTTCTTTCCATTTGCCAAAGCGCGCTGGTTTTGGCCTCCATGCAGCTCTTCCCGGCAACGGGAATCGTAATTGATCCGCAGACTAGCACGAAAGCGAGGATCGTAAATGGTCTGCTGCCAGCTCAGAATTACTAATTGTTCTGAACTATATGACTATGTAAACGAGACGATTTGTCTCCATAATCATTTAAAAAAGGACTCGTTTCATATGACGAAACGCCTGCTTCGGCGAAGTGGAAGGCCGTGCGGTATATTTTACTGCGTCCACGGGCCGCGAATGGTGAAGTTGACTGCCATTTGGGAAGCAGAGAAAAATCAGATTCTGTTCTACGGCCCAACAGGTGAAAAAGTTCAACAAACGAAAATTTTGGATTCAATTCATGATGATTTGAGTCTTGGATTCTGAAATCCACAGGGAGGTTAGAATGTTAGTTTTGTCCCGCAAAGAAAGCGAGCGGATTCGGGTTGGCGACTCAATCGTCGTAACGGTTGTACGCCTGACCAAAGACCGCGTCCGGCTCGGCATTGAAGCACCTGACGATGTTCTTGTTCTGCGTGACGAATTGGAAAAAGAAAGTAATACTGAAGTCGTTTCTGAACCGAGATTAAAACCCGCTGCAAAGGCGGGCGGCGCGGCTCCTTTGGCCAAAAAAATGAGCGTTTTTTCGAATCGGCAACCTGCCCCGAACTGTTCGGTGGCGCTTGAAGAAGAAACGGAAAGCCAGCCCGGTTTGGAAACTCCGAAACTCAGACGATGCCCCGAGCGTAAATTCTTCCGCTGCGATTGAGCTACCCCCCTTGCTCGAACGCGGTTCAGGATTTACCGAAACTCTCCTGGAGTTAACGGCAAAAAAAGAAGGTCGAAAGGCCTTCTTTTTTTTGTTTGGGCTGCGGCCCCTTTCCTGAATGCCGCCTGAAATCAACAAAAAAAGGAGGACTTAGTCCTCCTCATTTCATTGGGTGAAATCATTCATCACTTTCCGAAGTGCGATAGCCGGTCAGGCCGCTGTAATCGCTGCGGTCATCTTCGTGCCAGAGCGGGAAACCCATCCGCACGCGTTCCGCAAGAACCTTCAGCTTGGCCAGGGAGCCCGCTGGAGCGTCCGTCGGCTTAAAATCCGGCGTCTTCTGCGGAACAAAATCTTCATCATGCCCGCACTCCAGAATTGCATCAAAAACCGTTCTCATTTTATACCTCCTTTTATGATTCACCTATTGATGAGATCTCTTACAGACCGCCATAACAAAAAAGAGCGGCTGGAGATTTGATCACAAAATTACTCTTGGGAAAAAAGAGTTTCCCATTGTAACCGCCACTATTATACAACCTAAAACCAAAATGTCAAGAGTTTTGGGAAAATTTTTTCAAAAATTTCCCGATTTTTAGGGGATTTACACGGTTTTAAGCCTCACTCTTTTACGCAAATTGCCCGAAGCAGGAAAAACGACCCGGTCACGAGCAAAACGTCGCTTTCCTTCAGGCCATTTCGTGCGGCCGAGTACGCCTCTCGTGGGTCAGGGAGCCGTTCCACGCCTGGCCGGGAGGAGAGGAAGGCCCCCATTTCTTCGGAACTTGCCGCGCGCTCGGCCGGAAATTCCGTCAGAATCAGCCGCCGGGGGTCGAGCAGAAGCAGAAGATTCAGCATCAAACGCCAGTTTTTGTCTTTGGCCGCCGCGAAAAGCACGGTTTTGGGCCGGTTTGGGAACGTTTCGTGGACCCACTGCACTGAGTACGCCATCGAGTCGGGCGTGTGCGCCGCGTCCAAAATCACCGTCGGGCTTTCCGAAACGACCTCCAGCCGGCCCGGGAGCTTGGCCTTTTTCAGGCCGTTCCAGAGGTTTTCGGGCGTAACGGGATCCAGGATCGTGGCCGCTTTGCAGACGATGGCGGCGTTGGCGCGCTGGTGCTCGCCGGGCATTCCAAGCTCAACTTCGGGGCCAAGCGCCTCGGGAAAATGCGTTCCCGCCCAGGCCACGGGAGCGTTTTGCCGGACCGCGATCTCCTCGATCACCGGCCGCACGCGAGTCAGGGTTTCCGGGGCCATTTTCCCGACGATGAGCGGCACTTCGCGCTTGATGATCCCGGCCTTTTCACGTGCGATCTCTTCAAGCGTTTCGCCGAGTTCCTTCGTGTGGTCGAGCGCCACGTTCGTGAGGACCGTCAGGCACGGCGTGCAAATGTTCGTCGCGTCGTTCCGTCCGCCCATTCCCACTTCGACCACGGCAAAATCGACGGTTTCTTCCGCGAAATACTCAAAGGCCGCGACGGTCAGAAGCTCGAAAAACGTCAGGGGTTTCCCCTCCTCCGCCATTTCCTCGACGATCGGGCGGAGCTTTTCTTCCAGGATTTCGTTCAGCCGCGTCTCGGGAATGGGCTGGCCGTTGATCTGAATGCGCTCCTCGAGTGAAACTACGTGCGGCGACGTGTAAAGCCCGCCTTTCAGCCCGGCCTCGTGCAAAACGGCGGCGAACATCGCGGCGGTGCTCCCCTTCCCCTTGGTCCCCGTGATGTGGATCACCGGAAACGTCCGTTCCGGAAAGCCGAGCCGGGCGTGAAGTTCCGCGACGTTTTCGAGGCTCAGCTCTGAAGCTGCGGCAGGGGAAAGCTCGTGATTAAGCGATTCGGTGAGGAGGCGGTAAATCATTTTCAGACGTTGAACTCAAGGAAAAGGGTTAGGATTCGTACTCCGTTAAAAAATCCAGAAACCGTCCGGCTTCTTCAAGATCGACCCGTTTGGGGTCCCAGTTCAGTCCGAAGTGCAGTCGACCGGCGTAGGTCCCGAGGGCGAGCGTCATGGCCGCGTCGGTCGTGCGAGGGGAGATCTGCTCCACGCGGTCGAGGGTCAAAGAGCCGATCTGCAGGCGGCCGTCCGCCGTCCTGGGAAGGCGTGAATCACGGAAAAGGACGCCCAGATTGGAAACGACGAGCGTCGCCATCGGGGTTTTTCGCCGCACGAACCAGTTCATCCCCCAGCGGTGATCTCCGCGCCAGCGCCACGCGCAGAGCCATTTCAACTCCTGAAGCAGAAGATCCGCCCGGAGTTCCTTCCGCTTCGGCGCCATTTGACGGTGGATCCAGCCCAAAAGCCTGGCGTCTGACCCTCGCAGTTTCCGCCGGGACGTGCGCAGAAAAACGACGCTCACGAGATTCCGGAGCGGCATTTTGAAGAACCGCCCCGACCGCGTATTCACCGGGACCGCGATCTGGATCGGCCGACCATCCGATTGCAGATTTTCAACCGCCCTGAACGCCGCCGCCAGGATCTGATCATTCAGCGAAACCCCCTGCTCGTGCGCCGCGTCGAGCCTTTTGCGGGTCTCCTCGCGGGTCAGCGTCCGGAAAAGCGGCTCCTTGGGGGATTCTGCCTGAGTTTTCTCTGCGTGACGAATTTCCCGCGGCTTCCGACGGAACGGAAACGCCAGAATCTGCCAAACCGCGGCGCAAACCAGCGCAAAAGTCACGCGCGGATCCACCGCCTGACGCACATCCAGCTCTTCGTCCGTTGGAAATTCCGCCTCCCAATCCGCCGGGTTTTCCGCCGTTTCAGCGGCGTAACGCTGAAAAATCTCTTCAAGGAAACGGAACGAGCCAAGCGCATCGGTCGCCGCGTGGTGAAACTGGAACCAGAGCTGAAAACCTTCCGAGTCAGGTGCGTCGCAAAGCCAGAATTTCAAGCCCGGCTCCTTTTGGATCTGAAGCGGCGGAAGAGGAAGTGAAAGCGATTCCGCCCGCACGAGTTGAACCTCCGACTGAGGGCCGGTCCAGTCCAACGTTCCATTGGCGTGAACCGAAACCAGACTCCGAGCGGTCGGATGATGACGGGCGGCTTCTGAAATGGCCCGTTCCAAACGAAATAGATCAGGCTGACCGGAAAAATGCAGAATCGTCACGGCATCCGCGAGAGGTTCAGCGCCAGTTGCACGCTGGGCGTCGTAAAACAGGAAATCCTCAAACGGGGTCATGCGGCTTTTCCGGTTGAATTAATGATTTCACCCTCGGCGTTTCGCGTGTAGCAGGTCGTTGACCGTCGCGGTGGAAACACAAAATCGTCGTCCATGTAAGTCGTAAACGTCGGCACTTCCTGGGGGGGTACATTTCCCCGTCCAACGCTGGATTCGGAATTCAGTCGGCTTGACCAGGAGTCCTGCGCCGGGACGGTACGATACTCTGGTGCCGGTACCGGATTCACCTTCTGGGGAATCGGCTGATTTCCGTGAGAGAAGAACAAATTCAGCATCGCGGGCAAAACAAGCAGGGAGGTCAGCCAGCAGCACGTCGTTCCGATCGCCAGGACCATTCCAAGGCTCTGCAGTCCACGGTGTTCGGCGAGCATCAGCGTGCCAAAACTCAAAATCGTGGTGAGCGACGTCAAAATGACGCTCATGGAAGTCGAGGAGGAGATCCTGTACGTCCCACCTCTGTACGAATTATGGAAATCGTGCATGATGTGCACCCCGTCGTCGATCCCGATCCCGAGGATCAGGGGCAGAACGATCAGGTTGGCGGCGTTCAACGGAATATTGAAGTACCCCATGATCCCGAACGTACAAACGATTCCAAGCACCACCGGGAACATGGCAAACAAAGTGTCGGCGAAACTCCGAAGGTCCAGCATCAGAAGGATGAAAACGATTCCCAGAGCGTAACACGCCGCGTCCTGGTAGCCTTTCTTCATCTGGAGCGAGCACTCGTACGTCTGGAGCGGATTCCCCGTCACTTTCGGATCCACGGACCGGACCTCCTGCACGAACGTTTCCAGGTTTTCCATGTCCCACAGATCCCCCTTGGCGTAGATCTTGAGCAGGAACGTTCCGTCCTCGGCGCGCATTCGATCCACGTACGCTTTCGGAAGATCGCTCAGAGTCGGCGGTTCGGGCGACGACATTTTCTCGAGTTTGTTCAGTTTCGTGAGCAAATCCCGCGCGAGGGACTCCTGGTACTGTGTCATGCGGGCAAAATATTCCGTCAGGCGCATTCCGAGCAGCTGCTTCTGAAGTGCCTCGATGCGTTCATAGTACGACAGAAACTCAGCTTTGCCCGTCAGGCACAGGCGCGCCATTTCGAGGCACTGGTAAAGTTTTCGGGCGTCTTCTTTCGTCAGGACCGGCTGCTGATGAACGTCCGACGGCGTTTTGGTCAGAACTTCATGGATCTGGCGCACGAGCGGGTTTTCGTCCGAGATCAGCGTAACGAGCTGCTCCACATGATCGACGCTTGGAAGGGCCGAGAATTTTTCGATCCGGTCCCGCAAAATCTCCTCATTATCGCTCATGGAGATCGCAAACCAGCAGCTCTGTTTGCTCTCCTCGATCAGGCGCATCTCCAGCGCAACGCTTTCGAGTCCTTTCGGCTGAAGGTTCAGCAAATTGTAGTCGTAGTAAAGTTTCGGAAGCCCGCAGGCGGCCGCGCCAATAACGAGGATGCTCAGGAAAAACACGACTTTGGGATTTCCCTGGAAGAAAACCGGATTCCGCGGCGATTTGAATTTTTCCTGCGGCCGGTTTTTGTCCACCATGTAAATCAAAATTGGCAGAACGGTCAGCGCGGCCAGGCAGCAGCAAAGTACTCCGCCGCCCGCGATGATCCCCAGCTCGGCGATTCCTGTGAACTCGGTCATTCCCGCCATGAAAAAAGCGGCCGCGGTCGTAAACGCTCCGGTGAGGATCCCCGGACCAATTTCTTTTCCAGTGAGGACCAGCGCCGTTTTCGTGTCGTTTCCTTCGGCCCGGCACGTCAAGTAGCGTGACGTGAAGTGGATCCCAAAATCGATCCCCAAACCGATCAAAATGACCGCGAAGGCCATGCTGAGAATATTCAGGTGTCCGACGAAGAACGTGATGTACGCCATGCTCCAGCCGATTCCAACGAAGAGGGCGATGATCGCAAGGATCGGGTGCCGCAGTTCACGGAAAAAGTAAATGTACAGGAGCGCCACGCCCAAAACGGAAAGCCAGGTCGCCCAGTTCATCGCGTTCTGGCTGGAGCGCATTTCGTCGTTTTCCATCACCGGAAGACCGGTCAGCTGAAGGGTGACTCCCGGATGATTTTCCTGAACCGAGGCCAAAATGGAGCGCAGCGTTTCGATTCCCGCCGTCCCTCGGGCGAAATCCGCATTCTTCTCCTCGATCATTTTGACCATCATGACGGCCGTTTTGTCCGGAGTCAGCCACGTGTAATGAATGTGCGAATCTCCCTCCACCCGCTTAATGGGGGCAGAAACCGGATCAGTCTCACCAGACTGCGGAGAACGGTTTAACGAGGTCTCCACCGTTTCATTTTCGATTTCATTGACCGAAGAGGTCATCTGCTCCGGCGTTGCGGAAGCCGGAATTTGCGCCAGATTGGAACCGTACTGCGGATTCACCGGCGCCATTTCCATTCCACCCTCCGGCGACGGAAGGCCCGATTCCAGATTTTCGTGCGCGTCAAACGGCGAGTGTACTGCATAAAGCTGCGGCTCCAGCTCGGAAACGTCCCGAAAATCGCCGCCGTTCGCGACCTCTGCCGGGTAATAATTGGCAGTCTGCGAAATGGCCTGAATGTATGGGTCCGTCGGATCGGAATCATAACTGGCGTTCCACGATTCCGGATTCGGGTAATACGCCGTGTAATTGTTTAAGTTTAAAGTCTTCCCCTGATCCGAAGAAGCCAAGGAAATGGGGGAATCATTGATGCTCGACTGCGTTCCATTCCACGCGGAATTGAAACCATTCAGCATGCTCTGGTTCCGGTTTGAAGCTTCCGGTCTCGTGGTGGTCGGCAGTTTTCCACTCTTGTGCCCTTTAGAAAGATCGATTTCCGGGAATGGGGAGTAAAACTGGTACGTCGGGCCAAGCGCCTGCTCCAGACTGAAGATCATGCGTTCCAGCGCCTGACGCATATTCGCGGCCATCCGCGGCGGGATCTGACCCGGTTCGGCGGCCAGTGGCATCACCGTCTGTGGAAGGATCCGATCGATCGAGAGCGTGTCCCAGTTCCCCTGGAAAACGTCCTCGTGGCTCTTCAAAAAGAGATTCAGGTCCTGAAGTTCCTCCTCCGACGCAAAGTAAAGCGCCTTGGAAAGGAGGGCCGAATCGTCGAATTTATAAAAAAGAGAGTGGAAAAGGTTGGGATTTTTTTCAATTTCTGCCGCGGTTTCGTTCAGGGCCGGGATGATTTGTTCCGCCGATTCACCGTCCACCACGATAATTAAGTCGTCCTCGCTGCCAAACTTGGAAATGTACTCGAGCCAGTACTGATTCCACTCGCTTTTCGGGTTGATCAGGTCCAGACGTCTGTTTTTAAACGTCAAATGTTCCATCGTATATAGACCCGCCGAGACCGCCCCCGCGATCATCAGGAAGAGGATCAGGTAATTATATTTTAAAATCGAACGAATCATCCATCCCAGCGGCTCGGAGAGGGCTGAATGACCTTTCGGCTTTGAATTTGCGCGTGAATTGGAGTCTGCCACGAAACGTTTTCCTCAAAAGTTTCTATTTTTGAACGGTCGAAAAAATTCCACCAGTTTGAAAAGAAACACGATACGCGGTAATTTTACTCTTTTTTCCAAATTGACGCAAGAGAGATTTGAGAGTTTAGGGAAACTCTGACGAATTTGACCATTAAAAAGTTGGAAGAAAGGGCGAATTCGTAAATGCACGGATTTCGAACGCTTTGATGTTCGGTCAAATCAGCGTGTTTCCCGGGTGATTCGGATGATCATTCGGCCAGTTGCCGCCAGATTTCCGAAATGGCCTGGGCGAAATATTTCGTCGCGTCCTTGAAATTCTTCGCGCCGAGCGCTTTGGCCGCTGCTCCGGCGAGCTGGTCCACCTTTTTGAAATTCAGCTCCGCCTGCGTGCCGGCACTTTCGCGCAATTCGGTGAAGATCCGGCGCAGTTCCACCGCGAATTTGGAGTCGCAAACGGCCGAGTACGACCGATACGGCCCGCGCCCCGTGCGCTGCGTAAACGCTTTCGGCGGTTTTTTGCCCAAGAGTTTCATCATGCTCCACTGCCACTCCGGCATTTCCGGGTGCGGCATTTCCGTCTCCGTCGCCATGGGGACCGGTTTCGGATCGTGCGTGGTCGGAACCGCCTGCTGAGGGCCGAGGTATTTGACCGTCACGACTGTAATATTATCAGGTCCTCCGCGCAGATTGGCGAGGTCCACCAGCGCCCGGGTCGCTTCCTGAAGCGGCAGAACCGTGAGGATCTTTCCCATTTCGCAGTAGCCGGTTTCGCGGTCTTCCTCGAACTGGCCGCACAAGCCGTCGCTGCAGAGGAGGTAAATGTCGCCGACCTGGATCGGCCACGGCCCCTCAATGTCGGGCTTGACGTCCGGCGAGACGCCGAGGCATCGCGTGATGACGTTTTTGTGGACCGAGTCGTCAATGACCTCGTGCGCCTCCTCTTTGTCCCAGACGACGCTGTGGTCGCGAGTCATTTGGTCCCATTTGTTCCCGCGGAGCCGGTACACGCGACTGTCGCCCACGTGGCCGATCATCACGCCCTCGGGCAGGATCACGAGCGTGTCGTTGGTGGTCCCCATCCCGCGCAGTTCCTCGTCGGAGTTTCCCTTGGCGTGGATCTTGGAGTTGGCCTCCTGGATCGCTTTCGTAAGGGCCTCCGGCGGCGTGAGCTGCGTCTGCTTCAGGTAAACCATCGGGATCGTGTCGGTCGCCAGTTTGCTCGCCAGTTCGCCTGCCGCGTGTGCGCCCATTCCGTCCGCCACGCAGAAAACATGGCCGCGCATGTTCCAGATTTTCTGGTTCCGGGCCGGCACTTCGTCGTGTGAGTCCTGATTATTGGAACGGCGCAGACCGATTTCGCTGATCGCGCAGTACTCCAGGCAGTTTTTCCACGGGTTTTCGCTTGGTCTCATGGGTTTACTCCAAAGGATTCGGAGGGCCGGCGTCGTGAGCCGGTCAAGTTAATGGGTTAAATTTTTAAAACCTTCAAAATCACAGTTAAAAATGGGATCCGCCGCATCCACGGCTCCGCCCCAGACGTTCGCCGCTTCGCGGCAGCCGCCGTGGCAGTGGCTCAGGTCGCGGCAGCCCGCGCACATCTCGGGGATGTAGTCCGACTCGAGGAACCGCCTCCAGTACGGGTCCGACGGGAGTTTGTCCGGGATCTCGTCCCAGCGGCAAATCACGTGCGGCGAGTGATTGCAAACCTTCACCCAGCCGTTCGGGTCCAGCGCGCAAAAATGCTTGACCGCACTGCATTTTGAGCCAACGGAAAGGAACTTGAACTTCTTCGGGTTTTTGATCACGCAGTACGGAAGCTCCGTTCCGATGTGCCCCTTTTTCCCGGCGCGGGCCAAAACCTCCTCGGCCGTTTCGAGCATCTGGTTCAGTTCCTCAGCGTTCAGGAGCAGATCCTGGTGGCTCATTCCGCGGCCGCCCGGCATGAAGCGGTTCAAAAGGACGTAATCCGCGCCATGGATCAGCGGGTACGCGATGTTCTCGTAAAGCTCCGGGAGGTTCGTCCGCGAGACGGTAATATTCGCGCAGGTCCGGATCCCACGTTTTTTGGCCTGGTCGAAAAGTTCGAGCACGTGCGCCGCTCCGTCCACGCCGGTCGTTTGCTCGAAGGTCTTGATTCCCGGAACCGAAAGCGAAAGCAGGATCTTCAGCGGGCGCAAAAAGTCCAAAAATTCCTCATCGATCAGCGCCCCGTTCGAAATCAGGCCGGAACGCAGGCCAAGCGTTCGGCGCGTGTACGTGAGGATTTCCCGAAGATCCTCGCGTGCGGTCGGTTCCCCGCCGCTGAACGTGACCTGCTCCGCCCCGCACGCCTTCAAAAGCGCGAGCGCGTCCTTGAGTTCCTGGGTGGAAAGCTCCTCACGCGGGTACGCTCCCGCCGCCGTGTTTTCCCACGGGCAGTAACAAAACGCGCAGCGGTGCGGGCAGCGGAACGTGATCTCGAAAATGACCGACCGCGGCAGGATTTTGGCGGGTTTCGGCTCACTCATCCTTTGAATTTTCCTCGGGCTTTTCTTCCCCTTCGGGTTTTTGCTCCCCTTCGGGATCTTCCGGCGGAAGTTCCGGCGGCTCGTAGCAGAGCGGCTGGTTTTCGTCATCCGATTCGGAAGGCTCCGGTCTTTGAGACTCCGGGCACGGCTGCGAGTAGCAAAGGACCCGATCGGATCTCTTTTTGCAGCCCAAAGTCAAAAGGGCGAAAAAGCCCGCAAACATCGCAAAAAACCGGCCCAAAAACGTCCGGCGGGGCGTGGTCTCCTGGCGCAGCGCGTCGAGCCGGGCGTTCAGTTCCGCACGGGAAAGGTCCAGATCCGGTTTGGAATTTGAATTTTTCATGGATTTTTCCTGAGTGTTTCAAGGCTCCACTAAAAGGGCGGCGGGCGAATCAGTCCTTGGAATCATCCGGCTCAACCGCAACGTCGTAGCACATGATTATTTCCGGATCGTCCTCGGGATTCTGCTCGCCTTCCGGCTTTTCCTCACCGTCGGGTTTCTGCTCACCGTCGGGATTTCCTTCATCTTCGGGAGCCGGGACCTCGTAGCAGGACGGTTCCGGCTCTTCCTCATCATCATCCCCCGCGTGCCTGTAGCAGAGCACTTCCGGCTTGATGTATTTCTTGCAGCCAAACGTCAGAAGGGCGAAAAAGCCCGCGAACAGCGCAGCAAACCAGCCCATAAACGACCGGCGCGGTTTGGCTTCCTCACGCAGCGCGTCGAGCCGGGCGTTCAGTTCCTCACGGGAAAGGTTGCAATCGGGTTTGGAAGTCGGTTTTTTCATGGTTTTTTCCTGAATGAAAGGATTAAGGGGTCCTGAAGAAGCCGGCGAGCCTCTTCGATTTATTTTTCAAACCACGACCGGAAAACGGGGCGGCCCTCGATGACCGTGCGTTTTTCGAAGTGTGTCCGCCACTGCGACGGGTCCACGTCCGGCGTGAACGGGCCTTTCAGCGTCGATTCGGCCGCCATCATTTCCAGCGCCGTTTCAAAATATTCCTGAACGTCCGTCCAGAAATGGAGCTTTCCGCCCGGCACGAGGCACTTCTCGCACGCCCGGACCAACTCCATTTGCATCACGCGGCGCTTGCGGTGCCGCGCCTTCCACCACGGGTCCGGGAAATAAACGTGCACCGCCGCCAGCGAGTTTTCGGGCAAAAACTCCCGGAAAAGCTGAAGGCCGTCGCCCGAAAACATGACGGCGTTGGAAATTCCTTCTTTGATCAGGCGGGCCGCACAGTACGCCGCGTATTTGTGCGCGATCTCCGTCCCGATGAAATTGTGGTCGGGCTGGGCGAGCGCCGCGTCGTGAATGAACTGCCCTTTGCCGCTCCCGATCTCCACCTCAAGCGGCGCGGCCGGGTCGGAAAAATACTTCGCCAGATCCCACGGCTGCTGAAGCTCGCGGATCAAAAACAAATGGCGCGAGTAGTCGAGAGACTCATCGATGTGACGAAGGGCACGGCGCGGCATGAGAAAAATCCTGAAATTAAATTTAAGGGAAAGAAAGTCAAAAACTACTCGATCACCGCATCGCGGATCGCGATCCCACGGATCTCACCGTCCGCGACCACATTTCCGTCCACGACCGCCTCAAACGCCAAAATCATCATGACGTTCCGCTTCGCTTTGATGAGTTTCACGATCAGGTAAAGCCGGTCACCGGGGCGGACCTGGCCGCGGAATTTCACGGCATCGAGCCCGCCGAGGCCCATAATTCCCCGGTCGAGGTAGTCGAGTTTGTGCGCGTAAAAACTGGCGAGCTGCGCGGCGGATTCGCAGATGATCACTCCCGGCATGATCGGGTAGCCCGGCATGTGGCCACGGACCCAAAACGCGTCCGGCGAAACGTCCTGGTAGCCGATGCACAGTTGATTTTCGTAGTCCTCATGAACGATTGCCGTGAGCATTTCCATCTCGAAACGGTGCGGATTCTGCTTGCGGATTTCTTCCTTGTCGGCGAGAACATGCGTCAAATCCAAAGAATCCCAATCGACGAGAGTGGGTTTTTTAGCCATTTTTTTCTCCTTTAAAATAAATGAATACACCACAGACCGTAAAACCCGTGGTGTGCTTCAAAATCTAAATGCTGCGCGATGGGGAAAACTCAGGTTTTGACCATGTGGCGCTTGGCTTTGCGCGCCTGCGAAGAGGCCGGGCGTTTCCCGTGATTCGATTTCTTAACGATATGCTGCGGTTTCGACATTTTAAACTCCAATAAAAAAAGGACTCCATTAATATTTTGCGCAAATTATACACGATTTCGTTTTTTTTGCAAGGGGGGGCGAAAAAACCGCTCCGCTTCGCATCAGCGCTCAATTTTAATTAAGTGTGGAGTGTGAAGGGTGGAGGGTGGAGTTGAAAAAGCCTTCGGCTTTTTATGGGTTGAACTCTTTCTGAAGGCGGCGTTACGCGAAGAGTCAACTCCACACTCCACTCTCCACACTCCCCCCTCTTTCCGCTCTACTTTTCCGAGTCCGAAATCCAGGTCACGCCTTCCGGAACTTTCACCGTTTTCTTGATCGTTCCGTCGGCGTTTTTCTCTGCGCGGACAAAAATCACGCCGTGCGGAGTCGGGACGGTTCCTTCCGCCCAATCCAGGTCACCGAGGAACGGCTCGATGCGGACGGTTTTGAAGCCCGGCTCGACCGGCGTCACACCCAGAATGTGCGCCGAAAGCCACGCGGCAGGCCCCGACGCCCAGCCGTGGCAGAGCGAGTGGCGGAAACCCTCGTAGCAGAACGCCCCGCGGTCGCCGTGGAGGCTTTCCTTTCCTTCCGGCGTCAGCTCGTCGATCCTGCCGGCATTTTCCAGCCATTTCAGGTCAAAATCTTCCCAGAACGTGGTCGCGCCGACGTCGATCATGCCGCCCCAAAAGTCGCGCACGACGTTCATCGCTTCCTGGGTCCGGCCGGCCCGGGCGAGCGCCTCCAGCATGTAGTAGCCGTAGAACGTCGAGAAACCTTCCGCCCCGCCGCGGAGCAAAACGTCCACGTTCGGTTTTTCCGGATTTTCGAGGCCCGCCCAGTTCATGATCGCCGCCGCCTGCTTGTTTCCGGCATGGTCCGGCACGAATATCCGGACGGTGGCCGCCAACGTTTCCGCCTTTTTCTCGAGTTCAGCGTCTTTCAGCGCCCGGGCGATCTCGGCGGTCCGTTCGAGCGCGATCACGAACATCGCGTGCGTTCCCGCATCCAGCGCGGGCCGATTTTTCGCCGTCGGCCAGTCGAGGAACGGCGACGGGAAACCCGCTTTCCCGGTCTGCGGGTCGATGTACTTTTCGAGCAGGTCCACGAGCCCCGCCAAATATTCGTGCTGGGTCTTCACAAACTCCAGATCGCCGGAAAACCGGTACACGTCGCTCGTGGAGATGATCCACCAGAGCGAGTAGTTCGGCATTCCGTTCATCCACTTCGGAAGCGGCCATTGCGAGCGCACCAGCTCGCCCAGCGTGTCCTTCAGGACCTGCGGCGCGCCGAAGACGTACAGCGTGGTCATTCCCTGCGGATTGAAATCCCCCATCCAGACGAGGCGGTCGCGCTTCGCCCCCTCGAAAATGTAGTTTTGCATCGTGAGGTGCTGCGTGTGCGCGGCCGTCCGCCAAATCGTGTTCAGACGCTCGTCCGAGCAGCGGAAACTCCCGAGCCACGGCAGATCCCGGTACGTGAAGATCGCGCGGATCGAGTCGAACACGATGCTCGTTCCGTCGTCCACGAGATCAAGCCGCACGAAGCGGAACGCGCTCTCGCCGACCTCGATCGAGCCGAGCCACGGCACGGAAACCACCTGATCGCGCATGGAGTGGTCGTTTCCAGCGCCGCGGTCTCCCAGCTCCGCCATCGCTTCGTCGGCCGACTCGCCAAACCGGACGCGGACTTTCACCGTGCGGGCCGCCTGGCCGTCAAGGGCTTTCAGGTCCCGGGCGTCGAGACGGATCCCACCGTGGATCTCGGCGCCAAAGTCGAGCAGGATCGCGCACGGCTCGCCCGCTTTTTTCGTCATGGTGAAGCCGTTCTTCATTTCCGACGTGGAAGTCTGACCAAGCGGCGGGGTCAAAACCAGCCCGGAATTTTGCAGGCCGGTTTCGGTTTCCCAGACGATCCGCTTCGGAAGGATGAACTTCCGAACACGCTGGTCCGGTACGACCCGATCGGCAAAAGATTCCGCCGAAAGACCGGGCGCGATGCCGCCGTTCGTTTCGATGGACCAATCAACCGACTGCGCCCAAGCGGACACAAAGAGGCAGAAAAAAAGTGGGAGAGCAAGGAAAAAACGCATGGTGGAACTCCGCTAAAAAGGAAAGGAAGGGGTCAAAGAAGAAAAAGAAGGCCGCAGCCCAATAAACGCAACGAACGGAATCAGGCGTAAATGAAACGCGCATCGCACATTTCGCCTGATTCCGCTCTTACTGGTCACTTATTCTGACGCAAAAGAAGCGTCCGGACGTGGATCTTACGGATGCAAGACCTTGATCGCCTGGAAGACCTGGACCGGAACTTCGGTCACGACTTCCGCGCCGTTTCCAACGGAAATGACCTTGACCGTCACGTTCGCGTCGCCGATCTGGTCGAGTTCTTTCTTCTGCTCGTCCGAAACGTCCTTCGCTTTATCGCAGACCTTCAGCACTTTCTGGAGCGAAACGCTGAGGTTGAAGGCCGGGGCGTCGGTCTTTTTGCTGGCCTGAATGTTCTTCACGAGCGTATCCGCCGCGTCCGTTCCAACGGCCCAGTAAACCGCTTTCGGGGCGAAGATCACGCAGCCCGGAACCGTTTCGGGGAAGAGTTTCTTCATTTCGCAGCACTGCTTCTTCGGAACGAAGTCGGCCTGGAAGACGTGCAGTTCACCATCTTCCGTGCGTTTGCCGTTCTTCACGTGGCCCTTGCATTTCTCGCCTTTTTTCTCGCACACATACTTCGCGGCTTCGCAGAAGGTCTTTTCCAGAGCGTAACCATCCGGAACGCTGCGGGCGAAAATGATGGTGAATTTCTTGTCCGGTTCAGCGTACATCGCAACGGTGTATTCCTGTTCGGAACCAGCGAACGCCTGGCGGAAGAGCGGGTGGTTCTTGTTCAGCCATTCAGCAATTTCTTTGGCGGTTTCTTCGCCAGCTTTGCATTCCACTTTCTTGATGAAGCGGTTGCGGTGAACGGCCATGAGCTCATCAACGACCGAGTCATTCAGACCGGCGATCTGGGCGTTTACGTGGTAGAAACCAAGCGTTCCTTCCGTGCCGAAGCCAGCCAGCGCCGAGGAGTTCGCGGAAACCGCAGCGTTCAGATCCTGGATCGGGGAGAGGTCCGCACTGCCGGTGAAGGAATTGCGAATCACGAGTTTCTTCCCGCCTTTATCCCACGTGTAGCTGATGGAAGCCTGGCTCACCGGGCTTTCCCAGTTGTATTTTTCAGCTTCGGAGAGGAGTTCTTCCAGCTCATAGAGGAAGCGGCCGGTCAGATCTTTGCCGAATTTTTTCTCGCCTTTTTTCTCAAGACATTTCTTGGCTTTTCCGATGATGTGCGTCACGATTTCTTTACGATCGTTCTGCGGGATCGCGTTCGGGAAAAGTTTGATCTGAACATCAGAATCCATCGGAGCGGCAAGCAATTTCACGAGGTTCTCACCGCAGTCAGCGATCGAAACGTTCGCTCTGTCGTCCTGAACGAAGCACCAATTCCCCTGGCGATCGATGCGGGCGACGAATCTTTTGCCGTCGTGCTCCTGTTTGGCGGCAACTTTCCAACTGTTGTCACCCGTTTTTTTCGTGGCAAAGTATTTGCCCGGGATGCGTTCAATGCCTTTTTCAGCATCTTTCACCGGAACCACAGCAACGGCAAGCGGTTCTTTTTTGTCGTTCGGGAAGAGGAAAATCCCAATCGGGGCCGTGGTGTCGATCACTTCCATGAAAGCTTTGTCAGAAATGACGCTCTTGAAAGCGGCAGAACCGTGAGCCAAAACATTGTCGCCGAGGTCTTCAGCCACGGCCGGCAGTTTGTCGCCGAACGTTTCCAGATTTTTCACGGTCACGGAGACGACCGGATTCTGGGCGAAAAGCGGCGACACTAAAGCCGCCAATCCTAAAAAGACATTCAGGACTTCAAGTTTGAAACGGGTTGTCATAAAAACTCCTGTAGATTTAGGGATGTGTACCAGCCTCTCGCGGGTACGGGGTTATAATAATCAACGATGAATTATATGCAATTACTCTTCTTCCAGGATCCAGCCCATTGGAACACGAACGATTTCCGAGGCCTCATCCCAAAATTTCGAGCCTGTTTCACCTTCCACCTTGCGTTTCTCCTCGGCCTGCGGCGCAGGGCGATGGTTCAAACGAACCAGGCCGTGACCGGGAATCAGGACCAGAGAAAGCTCTTCCAAACTCTGAGGTTTGGGAACAGAAAGGTCAAAAAGCGTCCCATTGGGAATATCGAAAACAGAAGACTGGGGCTGAAGGGGATGGGGTTGAACCGACGTGGATTCGGGCGAAAGCGAGACCTGTGACGGAGCGATGCTCATTCTCGAGTCGGACGGGTACATATTGACTTCCTTTTGCGTGATCGCATTGGGGTCCGTCTGCGAGTGCGGCCGGGTCAGGGACCAGATCCCGATCCCTATAAGAATCGACGAGCAAATCAGAACCGCATACTGAAGCACAAAATGATGGTTTTTGCGGGCGTACAAGAGGTTCCGCTGACTGGAAATCTCATTCTTGATCCGTCTGCATAGTTCCTCATCGAAAACCTTTGAAAAAAGTTCCGCGTCGTGCTGAAGTCGGTTTTTGAGTTCGTTTTCGTCCATGGAATTGAAAAAATGATCAAAAAAGGCTCGATCAGGAGCGGCTAAAGGATTCCCCGCTCGCCCTGTTTCAGGCGAAGCACCCGCACGCTCCTCACAGGATTTTCCTTAACGCTTCACGCGCCCGGAAAAGGATGGATTTTACGCCGGAAACCGATCGGTCGGTAATTTGGGCGATTTCCTGCTGGGATTTTTCCTCAACATAAAAAAACCACAAGACTTCCGCCTGATCCTTTGGAAGGTTCTGACGTATCCGGTTCCAAAGGTTTTCCGCGTTTTCGGCATCCTCCAGTTCCTTAAACTCGGCATGATCGATCGGCTGTTCCATTATATCCATCTGGAAATCCTCACCAGGGTCCACGACCTTTGGGCGGATCGAGTGATTCAGATTCCGGAAAAACAGCGCGTTCTGCTGATGCGCGATCGCCAGGATCCACGTGGAGAACTTCCACTTGGGGTTGTAGGTCCTCAAGGATTTCCACGCGGCCAGGAACGTCTCCTGAGTCAAATCCTGAGCATCATCCAGCCGGTGATGAAGCAGAAAAAACCGCAGGATCCCCGTCTGAAAACGACGTACCAACTCCCCGAAAGAGGCTGCATCCCCTTTTAAGGCGGTTTGAACGAGGTCAAAATCGGTTGGTTCGAGGTGCATTGGTTCGCAATTTCAGGAAATATCAGGATTTAATTAATTATAGATATTTTGCCGGGAAAAGGTTTCGGTTTTTTTCAAATTTATCCAATCTTTAACAAATCAGCTCCGGATTGCGAAATTGCGACAACAAATAAAAAAATGAGTGTGGAAGGAGCTTTCCCCTGAAAGCTCAGTACACTTCCACACTCAACGAAGTACGATTTTCATTTCGTTCCCTTTTTCAGGAACGTTTTAAAGCAGGCTTTCCATCAGGAGACGCATTTTACGCATTTCCTGCGCCACATCAAGGTCTTTTTCGGGAATAATGTCCACGCTCAAACCGCCGCGGTAGCCGTGCTGGAGGAGCCGGCTGAGGATCTGGCCAAACTCGATCTCGCCCTGCCCGACGCAGACCTGGAATTTTTTCTCTTTCGAATCACGCAGACGCACGTGGCACACTTTATCCATGATGGTTTCAATGTTCGGCCGGTTCATCTCGTGGTACTTGTAAACGAAATGACTTGGATCCAGCGTCAGCTGCATTCCGGGAATCAGCGAGCAAAGGGATTTGCACGTTTCCAGATCCTCGGTCAGCCGGTCGCGCTCGGTCAGAAGGCCAATCACGATCCCGCGTTTGTTCGCTTCTTCGACGCACTTGCGCAGACGTTCCACCTCCTCGTTGAACGGAAAACCTTTCGGAGCCGCCCGAAGCGTGATGGTCACGACCTGCATCACCCGCGCAAGTTTCAGGCATGCGATGAACTGATCTACGTAGTCTTTCGTATCCTCTGTATCGATCTCCACACTAAAACAGCCGGGAATCAAACGGTACAAGTTTTTGAGCTGGCGATGCACTTCCGGGAGCTGGTGCTGGATAACCGACGGCTTCAGATAATCGTTCGACTCGTGAAACATCAGTTCCACGTAAGTGTACTCCAAATCCGCGATTTTCTCCAGCGCCTGCGAGAGCGGCATATTGCGAAAACAGTTTGTGGTCGCAGCAACGAACACGCCGTGACTCCTTTCGGAAATTAATTACGTCCATTTTACGGTCTCAATCCTTTAAGTTTACGCATTTTTCAATATTCTGCAAGACCAATTTTAGTGAATATGGAGCGTTTCGGTAAAAAATTTGGAAATTTCTGGAAATTTTAGACTTTCAAGCAGTATTTCTACTGGTAAAAATTGAAAAAGATGGTAAAATAGAGAAAATGATAAAAATTTTGTAAGGTTCGTGTTTTTTCTGAAACCTTACGAAATCACCCTTAACCGTTTTAATGAAGGACTGGCCCAAGCAAGTCCTCTATCAGATTCGAGGTAAAATCCCATGTCACAAATCCCGAACTATCCACCGCCGCTTACGGTTTCCAATGTTCCGCCAGTACCCCGCTCCCGCTTCAAGTCAGGATGCGCCTGCGGCTGTGGCACGAGTCTTTTGATTTTTTTCCTGATTCTCTGCTTCGGTTTGACCCTGCAGAGTTCGTCCACTTCCTCTGCAAATCGTGTCGTCATTTCAGGGCCAGACTCGCCTTTCAAAGACGACTGTGACAAAGTGGCGGTCATCAAAATCAACGAAGCCATCATGGAAACGGATGGCTTCATCTACGACCAGATCGAAGACGTTAAAGAGGACTCAACCGTCAAGGCGATCGTCCTGCGCATGGATACCCCCGGCGGAAGCGTCTCGGCCAGCGACTACTTCTACCACAAACTCACGGAGCTGCGGAAGAAAACCAATATTCCGATCGTCGTGAGCATGGGTTCCGTCTGCGCCTCGGGCGGCTATTACATCGCCATGAGCTGCGGAAACGAAAATGAGGGCGTGTTGTTTGCCGAACCGACTACCTGGACGGGCTCCATCGGCGTGATCATCTCGAAATACGATGTTTCCGAGCTGGCTCAGAAAGTTGGCGTGAAAGAAGATTCTATCAAGAGCCACGAGTTGAAGGGGATGGGAAGTATGCTCCGCCCGATGACCGAGCAGGAACAGACGATTTTCCAGGCGCTGGTCAATGATGCGTTCGGACGCTTCCGCGAAGTGGTTTACACCGGCCGCAAAAAGTTCAACGACGACCACGACGCCCTGACGCCGCTGGCTACCGGCCAGGTCTTCACCACCAAAGACGCGCTGGAATCCGGGCTCATCGACCGCGAAGGGTACCTGGAAGATGCCATTAACCGCGCGATCGAGATGGCGAAGCTGGACCGCGAAAAGACGCAGGTCTTCACCTACACGGCCAAGGCTTCTCTGATGGATCTTGTGATCAGCTCGCAGGAGAAACTCAAGAAGACGGAAGTCAAAGAGATCCAGGAAATGGCGGCTCCCAAAGCGCTTTACCTGTGGCAGTAATTTGGAGTGCGGCAATACAGAAGCCGAAGGCTTCCTTTGCCGCTTTCACTTAGCGGCCGAAAATTTTTACGATTAAAAAAGGTTTCGCGTGGAGAACGTCCCGCGTATTTCAGCGGCAAATGAAGCCTTCGGCTTCTGTATTGCCGCAAGGGAAAGCGATGAATGTCGCTTACGCGACTGTATTATCGCACTCCAAAAAAGTGGAGGGCCACCGGCCCTCCGTTTTTTAAATCATCTCACCTCTTCCAGCATCTCGCCGAACTCTTTCAGCGAAAGGACTGTCAGATCCGGGTTCGGGTCGTTCGCCAGCGCAGTCTCCAGCTTCGTCTCGCCCGTGAGGACCAGCACGCCGAACGCGCCCGCGTTGTGCGCCATCTTGATGTCCGTGTAGATGCGGTCACCGCACATCGCGACCTCGTCGCTTTGCAGGCCGTACTTGTGGAGAATCCCGTCGAGCATCCGCGGGTCGGGCTTCCCCTGCGTAATGTCGGGTTTTCGGCCGGTCGCCGCCTCGAGGCACGCGCACATCGAGCCGCAATCAACCAGCACCGTCGGGAGGTTCGTCGGGCAGACAAAGTCCGGGTTGGTCGCGAAGTACGGCTTTTTCTGCGAGATCCACCATGCCGCCCGGCACAGACGCGCGTAGGTCAGCTCCATGTCGAACGCCACGACCACCGCATCCGGCTCGTCGTCCGGGTCATCTGCCGTGGAGATGAAGCCCGCGTCGGTGAACTCGGTGATCATGCTGCGCGTCCCCATGATGAAGAGTTTCTTCGCGTCGGGGAGCGTTTCGCGGATGGTCTGGATCGTCGCCACTGCCGTGTTGTACATTTCCTCACGGACGGCCGGAACGCCCATTTTATGGAGTTTGGCGAGGTAATCCGCCATGCTTTTCGACGGATTATTGGTCAAAAACGAGTAGCCGATCCCGAGGCGTTTCAGCCGGGCGAGAAAATCGAGCGTGAACGGGAAAAGTTCCCCGCCGAGGTAGATCGTCCCGTCCATATCGAGCGCCACGTGACGGATCTTCTTCAGTTTCGCCGAAAGCTCGGATTCCGAAAAAGGCGTGTAATATTTCTGCATTTTTTTAGAAGGGAAAAAAGGGAAAACGAATAACGAAAAGGGCTGGAACTCATTCTGCACGTTACATTACGCGAAGCGTCCATTATTCGTTATTCGTTATTCATTATTCATTTTTCAGTCATCGATCTCTTGTACCCAAATGTTCCTGAACCGCACCGGATTTCCGTGATCCTGAAGCGAGAGCGGGAGCTTCGGCTCGTGGGCCTCGTAAACCGGCGGTTTGTACCAGAACGTTCCGCCGAGCAGCTCGAAATCATCCTGCACGACGATCCCGTTCTGCACGACCGTCAGGCGGGCTTTGCGCGTCACGTTCCCCTTCTCGTCGAACTTCGGCGCGGTGAACGTAATGTCGTACGACTGCCACTCGCCCGGCTTGCGGCAAACGTTCTTCAGCGGCGGCGCCTGCTTGTAGATCGACCCACACTGGCCGTCGAAGTACGTCTCGTTATTGTAGGAATCGAGGATCTGGACCTCGTATTTCCCCATGATGTACACGCCGCTGTTTCCGCGGCCCTGGCTGGAGCTGACGACCTTTTCCGGCTCGGCCCATTCCAGGTGGATTTTGCAGCTTCCGAAGCTCTGTTTGGAGGTGATCGAGCCGCCGTGGACTTCGGCGTAACCGTCTTTTACGACCCAGTTCTGCGCGTTATCGAACGTCTTGGTGATGTCGCCGCCGTCGAACAGAACGACCGCCCCTTCCGGCGCCGGCGTGCAGACGGGCATCGCGCCCTCGACCCGCTCAGGACGGTCCCAAAGGATCCCGCTTTTGTACTCGAGCTGAGCCAGAGCGATGGAGGAAATGAAGAAAAAACAGACCGCCGCAGCGGTGATCAAACGTGGGATGGATTGCATGGTTGGAACCTTAAAAATGAAAAAAGGATTTCTTTGGAGTGCGGTGATACAGTCGCGCAAGCGACATTCACCGCTTTCACTTGCGGCAATAAAGCCTCGAAGAGGCATTTGCCGCTGAAGCGCGCTGGACGTTTCCCACGAGAAAAACCAGTTTTTCGCCGCAGTATTTTTCGGTCGCTAAGTGAAAGCGGCAAATGAAGCCTTCGGCTTCTGTATTGCCGCACTCCACAAAACGGCGCTTCCAGCGTCGTCTCCGCAAATTGACGTTCCTCTAGTATAAATCCCCACCCGTTTTTCGCAAGGGGGACCCTGAAATTTTGCCCGATTTTTCATTATTCTTTTAAAAAGAGGAAAACTGGTCTGGCGGGAAGGCGGGATTTTTGGTAAAATCTCCTAAAGTCCAAAGTCTCCTGATTCCAAAGAAACCCCGTAAAACCGAACCCATGCGTTTCCAACCGCTTCCAGCCCGATTCCTCGCGCAAATCGTCATTCTGGCGCTCTGTCTGTGCATGCTTGGAACGACCGGCGGCTGCCTGCGCAAACGCATGACGATCCAGAGCAATCCGCCCGGCGCGACGGTTTACGTGGACGGCCGTCAGCTCGGCAAAACCCCCGTTTCGACCGATTTCACGTACTACGGCACGCGCAACATCCGGCTGGAAATGGACAATTACCAGACGCTCAACGTCAAGCAGAAAGTCCGCCCGGCCTGGTACGAGATCCCGCCGCTGGACTTCTTCACCGAAACGTTCTCCGCCGCCGAGATCAAAGACCACCATGTCTATAATTACGACCTGCAGCAGAGGACCATCTCGTCGGACGACCAGATCATGGACCGCGCCCGGGACTTCGCGTTTGAGGGGAGCCGCTCGGTCAACCCGGACGGAACGCTCGGCACGCCGATCACTTCTGAAAACTACCACGCCCCGACGGTGGGCGATAATCCCGACGCGGGAATGGTTCCGCCCGCCCCGACTCCGGCTCCCGCTCCGTGTTACGATTCGGCTCCTGAGTCGATCCTGACGCCCGTTCCGGAAAAAGACCCGAACAAAATGCCCACCGGAAGCGCGGATTGGGACTCGCCGAACCGGTATTGATCCGAAGGGTAAGATCCGGAGGGCCGGCGTCCTCGCCGGTCAAGTTAATTCCTTTACTTTCTTCCCATTTCACAAAATCAAGGGGAAAATATGGAGAAAGACCCAAAATTCATTGAGTGGCTTGACTCTTTAAAACTGGAAAAATATACCTTTCCCAGCGTGGAAAAGCTCGAAAAACTGCGCCCCCAACTGGACCCTTATTCTTTCGAGAAGCTGGCCAGCACTGCAGCCTGGATGATGGATTATGCCAACAGCTACAGTGGAAACCGGTACACTCTGCTGGTTTACGCGATGAAAATGCGGGACATACGCCGAACCGCAGAGTTTTTCAGCCAGCCAGTTTTTTGGTTTGAGAAAAAATATTATCCCGATTTTCTTGAAACGATGGTTCATTTACAAATCCCCATCGAACCGGCCGTTCTGGAAAAAGCGCTCAAGAATTTACAGGAAAAAAAGCCAGAAGATCGTTTATCCAGGAAATGGAACCAGGAAAAAATCGGTTACGTCCTCGCCCTGATGAAAATCCACGGCGGCGCGGAAAACCTGGCCCGGGTCCAGGCCGCGGAGGAATCCGACGCATGGTCCACGGTGGAGGTTCTGCTAAAAGATCGTTTATACCAGGCGAATATCTTGGATCCTGGCAGTGACCCATGGTTTTTTCTGGATAAATACGGAGGAGACCCGGACCATCTCGAAAAAACGCGGAAAGAACTTCGGACGGCGTTTGCCATTTTCGAGTTTGACACGCACATTTGCGGAGACGGTTTGCTCGTGTTTGACGAACACGATTATTACGGCAAAAACCCCTTCATGCCCCTTGATTTCGCAGAGTTCCTGCACATCATCGGCGATGAGGAAATGGCGGACCTGATGACCCGTTTTAACCCGGTTTACATTCGGTACTGCGACCCCGATATCGAAATGACCGACGAAGAATGGAAAAACGGACAAAGGCCGTTTGAAGATGAGTATTTCGAGCGGAACACGAAAATGCGCGTTCTGGCGTACCGGTACATTTTAAACCACCCGGAGGTTTTTAAGTAAAGGACTCTTTATGGACTTTTCAGCCATTTTACTGACGTTTTGCGCCCTTTATTCGGCGCTGATCCCCACCAACTCGCAGCAGTTTTTCATCACGCCCGACACGCCGGCCGTTTTGACCTTTGACGGCTCAGAAAAGGCCGTGGAATTCACCCTTTTCGACGTCAACGGGACCGAGATCAAAAAACTCCCCGCCACGTTCGACGGGAAGAAACTCACGCTGACCGTGAACCTCCCCAGCGGCTACTACGAACTGCAAAACTCCGCCTCCGATCAGGTTTTCGGCCTCGTTTCCCAAACCGCGTACTGCGCCGACCCGCAGCAGGACCTGCAGGCGATCGTGGACCCGTTTTTCGCCATCGACGGCGCCATGACCGGGCTGGTCCGCCTCCCCGAGAAGCGCGGGCAGATGGCCGAAATCGCGAGGCGCAGCGGGATCGGGATGATCCGCGAGCGTCTGGGCTGGAACCACGTTCATCGCAGTCCCGGGTTTGAAAATCTGGACCTCGAAGGGGCCAAGGCCTGCAACGACTGCCGGAACGCCATCGCCACCGCAGGGGTGAAAGTGCTCGAACTCAACCACGACGCGCCGGCCTGGATGCCCCGCACGGGCGAGAAATACCCGCAGGACCTCCTGATGATGCGCCGCGTCTGGGACGCCTTTACCGCGCACTGGAACCGTCAGTGGGGCGGGCTGGAAGTCTGGAATGAACCCGAAATCGGCTTCGGCTCGTTCCTCCCCCCCGACCAGTACATGCCGGTCTGGCAGACGGTCGCGTACCAGCACCAGGTTTCCAAAGACGAAGCCGCCAAGGAGGCCGAGACGGGCGAACGGACGCCGCTGGTTTCGTGCGTCATGTCCGGCTGCTCCCGCATTTGGCTCGACCCGGCCGCGGAGATGGGGGTCCTCGACACTTGCGACGTTTTCAGCTTCCACACGTACGCCAGAGCGTCTCAGGTGGAGGGCATTTACGGCGATTACCAGGACTGGCTCCGTCAGTACGGCCATCCCACGATGCCGATGTGGCTGACCGAGTGCGGCAGACCGTGGAAGATCGGCCCCGGCCGGCCGCCGCAGTCCGAAGACCTCACCAGCGCGATCGACATCGCGATGAAGGGCGTCGAGGCCCGCGCGTTCGGGATCCAGAAGTACTTCCCCTTCGTTTTTCCGTACTACGAGGAACGCGAGAGCAATTTCGGCATGATGTCGCGGGACTACACGCCCCTGCGCTCGATCGCCGGCTACGCGCAGCTGGTCCGGACGCTCGCTTTCCGGGACTACGTCGGCGATCTGCCGGTTCCGGAAGGGTGGCTCCGCGCCCGCGTTTTCTCGCCGGTCGGCAAGATCCCCGAGGGGCTGGACGCGAGGATTTTCACGCTGAAAGACGCTCTGGTCGCGGTCCTTTACGCCCCTGAGGACCCGAAAAATCCCACTCAAAACAAAAAACGCACGTTAAAACTCCCGGTCACGATTCTGCGCGCCGAACGCTGCACGGGCGAGGTGATCCCCGTTGCCGCCAACGGCAAAGAGCTGGAATCCGTGGACGGTTTCGTTTATGTCTGGCTCCGCGCGGAGGAGGTTCAAAAGCTCAACCTGATCAAGACCGACGGCGTGATGTACGCCCTGCATCAGGAGCGCCAGGCCTCGCGGCACATTCAGGTTTCCGAGTCGAAAAAGCCCGTTTCGCCGATCGCGCTGCGTTACTGCTTCGACGAGAATGAAGTCCGCTGGACCGTGGCGGGCTACGACCTGCTGAACGACCCGAAAGAAGGGGTCCAGCTTGAGATCGAAGCGACGAATCACTCCGCGCAGGCGCTCACCATCCCGGTCTTTTGCCGCGGAAGGTTCGACGGGACGAAAGTCACCGGCCCCGAAAAGATCACGGTCCCGGCAAACGGCCGGACGCGCTTCACCGTCAGCGTCACGACGAATCCGGACTACCTGAAGAAAGGAATGTTCTGCCCCGTCGAGATCGAGGCCGGTGCGAAACTCGTGCTGAACCTGAAGTTCAATTTCAAGATGGAAGACCTCTGCGCCTCCAAAGCCCGCGTCCGGAAGATGGACCTGAAAGACCACTCACGCTGGGTGAAGTCCGCCGGCGCGTGCAAGGAGCAGAAGTTTGCCATGAGCGGCGAAACGTTCACCGAAATGGTCTGGTTCGGCGAGGGCGATCATTGGTCTTACCCGCGGTACCAGCTGCCGGAAGACTTCAACGGCGGCGATTATGATGGCGTGCTCATTCGCGGGCGGTGCTGGGACCCGACCAACCAATCGACGATCCGCCTGTTCATGTACACGCCCGAGGGGTCGTTCCTGACCAGCCTGGGGATCTTCCCGGCCGACGGGGAATGGCATTGCGCGCAGATCCCGTTTGAGTATTTCACCCGGTTCGGGAGCGGGAAGGGGTTTGACCCGAAAGCGATCGACCGGTTCTCGATTGGCGGAAACACAAAACTGGAATTCTTCCAGATCGAGGTTTCGGAAATGTACTTCTACAAAGATTAGTTTTCCCTCGGACTTTCCATAAAAAAACGCTGCCCGAAAGAGCAGCGTTTTTTTGAATCAGTTCAAAGGTGAGAGGGATATCAGTTGTCCTCTTCTTCCTCTTCT
>JAFSMO010000040.1 GCA_017447865.1 Thermoguttaceae bacterium | reverse complement strand
TTTTTTCATAAATCAACCACTCCAAAAACAAAATTTTGAAAAATTCCAGTATAACTGAACGCCAAAATTTTGTCAACGGGTGGGGGCTTTATGCTTGCACTTAGGTGGGGGCTTTATGCTTGCACCTGACCCATAATTCATCATTCTTAATTCATAATTAAAAAGATGCTTTCCCGATTTTTTAATTCCATTCCGTTCATCCTCGTTTTGGCGGGGATTTTGTGTCTTCTGACGGGGTGCAGATCGGGAAATCCGTTCCGGCGGAAACCAGTGACGCCTCCCGGCACGCCTCCGGCCATTTCCGGGCAAGTGACCGCGGCGGAAATCGTCACGCTGGTGAATCAAAACCTTTCGCGCATCGACAGTTTTGCGACCAAAGACGCCACACTCAACGGCCCCGGCGTTTTCAATCTCAAAGGGGAAATCGCCTTCAAGCGGCCGGGTTACTTCCGCCTCATCGGCCACCACGCCGTCACGGGGCAGGAACTGGACGTCGGACGAAACGCGGATGTGATGTGGATGTGGATCGGAAAAGCCGAGCCGAAGGCGATGTACTACTGCCGAAATGTAGATTACGGGCAGTGCGAGGCGAATCTGGATCTTTCCATCAACCCGATGTGGGTGATCGATGCGATGGGGTTCGGAACGCTCGATCCTACCGCGAACTACGAGGGACCGTACCCGGTGCCGGAAGATCCCAGACATTTGGAATTGCGACTTCAGGAAACGACCGCCAGCGGCGAAACGCGCACCCGGTCGATCGTGATCAATCGTGACTACGGACTCCCGGCCGCGGTACGGATCTACGACCGTTTCAAGTCGCTCGTGGCGGACTCGCGCGTCCTGAATTACCGGAAAGACCCCGCGACGGGGATCATCATCCCGTCGGGCGTCGAGATCAATTGCCCGAAAGAAAACGATGGCAAAGGGATGAGATTCAGCATCCAGTACGGCTCGCCAACACTGAACCAGCTGGACGCGAACAACCCGCACCTGTGGTCGATGCCGCAGTACCCGGGCTACCCGCCGACGAACATGGCGCAGAGGTAAAACCTGAAAAAAACCTGAAAAACCCTCGGCCGTCTTTTTTCTCCCCAATTCGCAGGCTCCTGCCGTCTCTGGTGGGGCTCTGCAGAAAGGAATCTGGATTTTTATGTTACGCCGTCATTTTCTCACGCTTCCCGCTGCCGTGCTTCTGAGTCTCCGGGCTGGTTTGACCCTCGGGGCTGATGGAGCGAGCGTGGACCCGCACAAAATCGTTTTCATCGCCGACACGCACGTCGGGCCGGACGTCCCGAACCACGCGGCCAATCTGAAACGGATCGTGGACGAGATTCTCGCCATGGATCCGCGTCCCGCCATGATCTTCATTCTGGGCGACCTGGTTTCCACCTACGGGAAATCGGAGGAGTACATCGAAATGAAGGGCCTCATGCAGCCGCTCACCGACGCGGGCGTCCCGTGGCATCTGGTCGTTGGAAATCACGACACGCGGGAGCGCATGTTCGAGGTTTTCCCGGAAAAACGCATGACCGTTGAGGGGATCCCCGGCAAGCAGGTCGGCGTGGTCGAGGCGGACGGCGTGGACTTCATCATTCTGGACTCCCGCATGGACGACACGCGGGCGTACATGGCCGAAAAGGACAAATTCCCGAACCGGCGGCCGTGGGACGGAACGATGGAGGCCGAGTCGATCGCGTGGCTTGAAAAGACGCTTCCGACGCGCGAAAAGCCGTGCTTCGTGCTGGCGCACCACCCGCTCGAACAGACGAACATCGGCCCGCTGCTCGGGAAATACCCGTGCGTTCAGGGGTACCTGTTCGGGCATAACCACCAGTACCGGCGTTACGATTTCACGTGTGAGCCCGGCCCCATCCGTGCGTTTGCCTTCCCGACGACGTCGAACCGTCAGCTGACGCCGAAGGAGCCGAACGGCTTCATGGTGATGGAGATCCAGCCGACGCAGTTCGAGTTCACGCTCCACGCCCTGGACGAGAATCATCCGCAGGCGGGGGATGAAAAGGTGATGGAGAAAAAATAGTTTTCCAACGTCGTTTAAAGGCCCCCCTGAAAGGGGGGCTGGCTCGCGTAGCGAGACTGGGGGGTTCCGAACCTGGTGCAAATCCGTCGCGTTTCACGAACCCCTCCACCGCCTGCGGCGGTCCCCCTCCCCTTTCAGGGGAGGCTTTAAATTGGTGCGGTCGCGGACGGCGAGGCCGCCGGCTCTCCGGATTTGTTTGCCCCCCTCTTGAAAATTTCTCTCTTTGTGCTAAACTTAATTAATCTCTTTTGAGGTCAGATAAACCGAATCGATCATTCAGAAAGAAGGACCAAAATGCCACTTTTCAAGTACGGCCACACCGAGGGTAAAGGCGAGGAGTGCCAGGACGTTTTTGAGGTTTTGCAGAATCGCGGCGAAGCCGAGCTGACCGTCTGTCCGACGTGCGGGCGGCCCGTGCGCAAGATGCTCAACATTCGCGTCGCGTCGATCAAGAGCGAGCGGGACATGCTCAGCCCGAAGAACCTCGCCGATCATGGTTTCACCCAGTACAAAAAGAGCGGCGACGGCTTTTACGAGAAAACCGCCGGCGACGGCCCGCAGGTCATTTCCGCGGATGAGGCGAGAAAAATGCAGTCCCGGTGATGCGGGATTGAAATTTAAAGGCCCCCCTGAAAGGGGGGCTGGCTCGCGCAGCGAGACTGGGGGGTTCCGAAACAGGGGAAAATCCAGCCCGCTTTCAGAACCCCTCCACCACCTTCGGTGGTCCCCCTCCCCTTTCAGGGGAGGCTTTAAAATCCAACGTTTTAGAGTGAATCATGAAATTCGCATACAGCACTAACGCTTACCGTCAGTTTTCCATCGCCGAGACGTGCCGGCGCATTGCGCGGATCGGGTTCACGGGCCTCGAGCTGCTCGCGGACGTTCCGCACGCCTGGCCGGTGAGTCTTTTGCCTGAACAGAAGGCACACATTCGCGCGTGTCTGGCGGAGAACCACCTCGAAATTTCGAACATCAACGCCTTCATGATGAATGCCGTCGCCGATACGCGGCAGGCGTTCTGGTACCCGTCCTGGATCGAGCCGTACGAGCCGTACCGGGCGCTGCGGCGCGAGCATACGCTGCGGTGTCTCGACCTGGCGGCGGAGCTCGGCGCGAAGAACATTCAGACGGAACCCGGCGGACCGCTGCCCGAGGGGATGACCTGGGAGCAGGGGGCGCGGCTCTTTTACGACGAACTGATGCCGTGCGTCGAACGGGCGGAAAAGGTCGGAGTCGGCCTGCTGATCGAGCCGGAGCCGCTTTTGCTCATCGAGAAGTTCGAGCAGTACGAAGAATTTATGAGCCGGATCGATTCGCCGGCCGTCGGGCTGAATTTCGATATCGGCCACGCGTTTTGCGTGGGGGACGACCCGGTGACGTGGATCCCGCGTCTGGCGTCGCAGACCCGCCACTACCACATTGAAGACATTTCGGCCGAGCGTGTTCACCACCATCTCGTACCGGGTGAGGGCGCCATCGAGTTCGGCCCGATCCTCTCCGCGATCGAAGCGACGGGCTACACCGGCTGGGTCACCGTGGAGCTTTACCCGTACCTGGACGATCCGGACGCCGCCGGACGAAGAGCGCTGGAGGTTTTAAGTAGTCAGTAGTCAGTAGTCAGCGTTCTGCCTTCGGCAGAATATGGGATGCAAGCGAGAAACCGAATCCCATATTTCGGCGCAGCCGAAACACTGACTACTGACTACTGACTACTTATTTCGTGGTGGTGCCGTCATCCGGTTTGGTCGCCATCATTTCTTTGCCGTTTGGGTCGATGGCGTTTTCCTGCGGCGTGATCGGTTTCGCGCCCGTGCCGGGAACAGTGTAACGCAAGGACGTCACCTTGTTCTGAATTTCCGGCTGGTACGGATTCAACGCCAGCGCGTGTTCGTAGGCCGCCAGGGCCGATTCGTTATCGCCCATTCTTTCCCGGACGCTTCCCAGGGCGGTATAGGCGCGGGTGTTGTGACTGTCGATCGCCACCGCGTCGTTCAGGCAGTCGCGTGCGCGGTCCAGCTGCTTGTGCTCGTCGTAAAGCCGGGCCAGCTCGATCCTCGGTTCCGGCGAGGAGGGTTGACGGTCCACCCACTCTTCCACGAGCTTGAACGCATTCTCATCCTGCCCGATGTCGCAGTACAGCGTCGCCAGGGAGCGGTTGCACTCCACGTGATACGGCTGGCGTTCGAGGCAGAGCTCGTAACAGTATTTGGCCATCTGAAAGTCCTGCTCGTTGCCGGTCTCGATCGCACGCTGGTGGTACACGACACCGGAATTGTAGTACGTATCGGGATTCTGCGGGTCGGCCTGCTTGGCTCTCTCGAAGCAGTCCAAAGCGTCTTCGGTCCGATGGGCCGCGAGCATCCGCACACCTTCCGCGTTGTAATTGTTTGCGGTGAAGGAACTGCAGCCGCTGAACAGCAGGACGCAGATGAGGGCCGCGACGATTTTATGCGTAAAATTAAGGGTCACGATCGACTTCCTCGCTTTAAAATGAGAATTTGTGGTTCTATACGAGGATAAAATACCCGATTTTCAGAAAAAAAGCAAGAGCAATTTTGACCGTTTTGGGGGATTGCCGCCGGTTTGACGGCATTCCCGTGTATGACTTGGGTTCAGCAGAAAAATTTCCAGACCAGACTCATGGCTGTGACCGCGAAAAGCAGCACGCAGCAGCCTGCCGCACCGGGCTGGTCTTCTTCGTCTTCATCTTCCTCATCCTTGTCGGAATCATACTCTCCGGGAACGTAGAAGTGCGCGTCGGGAATGGATTCTTCATCGATGCCATCCTCGAATTCATGGCCGCACCTTTTACAAACCTTCAGGAATTGCGGGTACAAAACCTCCTCGCAGCAGGGGCATTGGACCGCGAGCGGGTATTCCTCGGCGTTTTCGTCAATTTCGGGCGCGTCGTCGATCGGTTTCGTGAGTTTTACCATTTCATGGGAGCAATGACCGTGACAGTCGCCTTTGCATTTCTGTTCTTTTTCAGATTTTTCAGCTTCTTCTGATGGGACAGTCTGTATCTCGGCTCCTCCTCCGCCAAACGCGGAACCAAGCGAGGCAGCAAGAAACGACTTTGCGGCGATAGAGACTTCTTCCCCATCGTCGTACGCATCTTCTTTGGTATTGTAATTTTCCGCGACACTTTCCGCGTGTTCAGGAGGCAGGAGCAGATCCAGGTCCGCCAGGGGGAAATTGTCACCGATTGTGTTGCAGTAACGGCAAACTACGATTCGTCGCGCGCCGCATTTGGGACAGACGTCCCAGTCTTTCATCTTCATAATCAAGCCTTTTCCAGTGTTGTAATCAAAAGAGGCTCAATGGTTGGTTTGTCCCAGGTTCAATGGTTCGTGTTTTTTCCCGAAAATTTTATACGGTCAAAAACCCGGGCTGTGGAACTCAGCCCGGGGAACCAGGGGGGTTGGGACGCCCCCGCACATTGAGTCTCTTAACGATTCAGGGTGATACCGAACACGAACCCGTGCATGAAGACGTTGCTCTTGTGATCGCCATCCTGTCTGATTCCGAGGACCGAGCCACCCGTCGTGTTGTCGAGTGAGTAGTCCGTCATACCGCTCGGGCGAGCGATGTTTCCTGCGTAAATTCCGGACCAGCCGAGGTTCAGGTTGATTTTGCTGGTCAGGTCGAACTTGAATTTGATGCCCAACTCTGCAACCGGCGTGAAGGTGCCAAAGGTCTGGTGAGCGTAGCCGCTGATTCCACTTGCACCGGTGTTCGGAGCGTAGTAGTAAACCGCTTTGCCGTCGAACTCATCGGAGTCAGTGCTGTTGGAGTTGTTGGCTTCGTACATGCTGTCCACTCCCCACATTCCGTTGACGTAACCGTTTGCACCCAGGACGCAAGTGTTCGTGATTTTCTGGGCGTTGTAGGCCGCGGTGAATTTCGCGAGGACTTCCATTCCGAAGCGTCCGGTGTTGCGGGACCATCTCAGGCCGATTTGAGGACCGATCAGGTTGTTGTCCGCTTCAGTTTTGATGGAGGTCGAATCGAGGAAGTTCGGGGTGTAAATCTCGCCGTTTCCGGTGAAGCCATTGCTTCCGCCCCAGAATCCGAATTCTTCATTCCATTTCATATAGCGTACACCAAGGCCGAGTTCGAACATTCCGATGCGAGTGGCGTGAGCGCGGTGGAGGTAGTCAAGCTCGACTCCCCAGGTATCAATATCGTCCCACATTTTCGCGTCGTTGAACTGGACCAGCATACGGTCAACGTAAAGGTCCTGAGTACGTACGACTTCTCCATCGTCATCATCGCCGTCATCCACTCTGTAAGACAGCCGGCTTTCCGTGTGGCAATCGTGCCAGGTGTCTTTGGCAGAGGTGTTCAGGAAAATGCCTTTGAGGTAGTTGTTGCCATAGCCATTCGGGGCTGTAATTGTATCATTGAAACCGACCTGGACATTTGTGCCGTCGTAGTTGTTTGAACCACTGATTTTGAAGACCTGGCACTGCCAGCCGTTATGGCCGTTCATAAATCCGAAGTTGTAACGCTGACCGACGTGGAACTGGGTTCCGAGCATGTTCGTATTCCAGGAGTTGTGCTGGGTCGTCATGGTTACGACTCCCATCGGGCCGTATTTGTCGTCGGCAAGGTCTTTGAAGTTCTCGTCCCCGAGAATGATGTACCCGTTGACGATTGCTTCCCGGACGGTTGTCGAGCTGCCGTCCCCATCCACGATGTTGTAACCGGCGCTTGAACCGCTGCCAGAGTCATCATCGTCATCATCGTCGTCGTCA
>JAFSMO010000039.1 GCA_017447865.1 Thermoguttaceae bacterium | reverse complement strand
AGGAGTTAGGAGTTAGGAGTTAGGAGTTGGAAAAGCCTTCGGCTTTTTATGGGTTCAAGTCTTTCTGAAGGCGACGTTACGCGAAGCGTCAACTCCTAACTCCTCACTCCTAACTCCTAACTCAAAAGAGGATTTCAAGCGACAAAAACGCATACGCCACCGGCGCGGCCAGCAGCAGCGAGTCCAAAATGTCCAGAACGCCGCCAAAGCCCGGGACCAGCGTGCCGGCGTCCTTGATCTCCGCGTCGCGTTTCAGGAGCGATTCGGCCAGGTCGCCCAACATTCCGAGGAATCCCAGGGCCACGCCGTACACCACCCAGATCCAGAGCTTCCCGGGAGTGCACGGCCTCCCAACCATCGGCAGGTACGGCATGACGTAGTAACACGCGATGGCCGTTGCCGCCGAGAAGAGGATCGCCCCGCAGGCCCCCTCAATGGTTTTTCCAGGGCTCAGACTCGGCGCCATTTTGTTCCGGCCGAACAGACGCCCCACCGTGTACGCGCCAATGTCGCCCATTTTGATGATCGCGACGTACGTCCCGAGCATCGCCAGACCGTGGCAGAGGCGGATCTGGGCCAAAAACGTCGGCAAAAGTCCCACGTACACAATCGTGAAGACCGTATAGCTGAGCCGAATGTTGACCGCCCCCGGCCGCGCGAAGACGTACATTTCCCTGAAGAACGCAATGATGACCGCCAGCGCAAACGCGGAAAGCGCCCAGTTTCCGGGCGTCAAATGCTCCAGACGGATCAGGAGCTCCGAATTCCGGATCCTGAGCTCCGAGTTGGAAATGGCTAAAGCGGGATTTTCAGAGTCAGAAGTTTGAACTTTTGGCTCTGAATCGTAAATCTTATTCACAAAATGCTGGACGCCGAACATGCCCCAAGCGCTCACTGCGATCAGGAAACAACCGAAATAAAGAACGAATGGAGCGGGAAAAACGTGGTTACAGTTGGCCAGATGGATCATCTCCCGCACACCACACACGATGAGCACGATCAGAAGCGGAAAGAGCGCAATTCCCGGAATCTGGGTCTGACGCTCCAGCACGAAATCGAGAGAGCAAAGTCCCAGAATCGTTGCGACGATTATGAAACCGAGCAGTAAACGCCAACGTAACATGACTTTTAACCTTTAATGTTAATGGGGAAAACATGGAAGAGGAACAAGGAGCGGAATCTTTACAAAATGAAACTTCCGAAAATCCGTTTCATAAAAGGCCGGGAGTTTTAGGCCATTTTTTTAAATTCTCACTCGAAAAATTTCCTCATACTTCATAATTATAACAAAATTTTTAAAAAGGTCCAGACTTTTCCAAAAAATTTTCTGGGTGGGACTTGCAAAAAATGGAAATTTTGTGTAGTATATTAAAATAGTTGGAAGTTTTCTGACCGGCTTGACCGGTTTCAAACTCTGGAGAGACTGAATCCTTTTTCAGTTTATCGTCCGTTTCACAAAAATTTTACATTTCAATCCCGGTTCTTATGAAAAAATTCAAGGTTATTTTGGTTTTGTCGCTGCTTTACGCGGCTCTTTTGTGGTTTGATTTCCCCAGAATCGCGAGTTTCATTCAAAATTCTGCCGAAGCTGAGGTCACGGAACCTTCCCGCCGTGATGGATACATCACCATTTCCGTCACCGATCTGATGAAAAAAGAGCACATTTCGGAATGGAGCCTTAATGAAAAACTCGCCGAAAGAACCATCACCAGTTTCCTGAAAGTCCTTGACCCTCAGAAACTTTATTTTTATCAGCAGGACGTTGATTACTTCCGCGCCCGCCAGCCCCAGCTTGGGGACATGTTCAAAAACGGCGACATCAAACTTGCGTACGTCATTTTCAAAACGTACCTCAACCGCCTTGATGAACGGATTGCCCAGATGCAGGCCGCGCTGGATCAGCCGATCGATTTCACGGTGGACGAAAGTCTCACGGTCAAACCGGAAAGCCTGACCAATCCAAAGACCCGCAAAGAAGCCGAGGAACGTGTTCGGCTCCGCGTGAAATACGACATGCTGCTCCTTCAGGTCGATGATCTGAGAAAAGATCAGAAAGCCGCCAAAGATTCCGACAAACCGGAGGATCCAGAGGCGAAAGCTGAAGATCAGGACGAGTCCAAGTCTTCTGAGGCTCAAAAGGACGAGACTCCTCAAACTCCTGAAGAAAAATACCAGGCGAATAAAGAAAAGCTCCTGAAGCGTTACACCAGTTTCCAGAAACGCATGCACCAGCTCGATAATGACGAGCTCCTGGAATTCTACCTGACCGCGATGACCAACTCATACGACCCGCATTCCAGCTACATGTCGTCGAGCACGGTCGAAAATTTCGAAATTTCCATGAGCCTCGGCCTGCAAGGGATCGGTGCGACGCTTTCTTCCGAGGACGGTTACGTCACGGTCAAGCATCTCGTTCCCGGCGGCCCGGCCGATAAAGAAGGCTCGTTGAAAATCAACGACAAAATCTGCGGCGTGGCTCAGGGAGATGACGGTCCGATGGAAGACGTCGTTGACATGAAACTCGACGACGTGGTGAAAAAGATCCGTGGAAACGCGGGCACGGTCGTACGTTTGGAAGTGATCCCCGAAAATGGCTCCGGCAACAAAACCGTGCGCATCGTTCGTTCCAAGATCGAGCTGAAAGACTCCGAAGCGAAAGGCGTCGTCTTCGAGGCCGGCCAAAAAGCGGATGGGACCCCGTACAAAATCGGAGTGATCAATCTGCCGAGCTTCTACCTCGATATGCAGAAGGCCCGTTTTGGTGAGGGCAAAAGCTCGACTCGTGACGTGCGCAAGATCCTCGATGATTTCAACGCGCAGGGAGTTGATTCCGTCGTGCTCGACCTCCGCAATAACGGCGGCGGTTCCCTCCCAGAAGCCATTTCCCTGACCGGTCTTTTCATCGATCGCGGCTCTGTGGTTCAAGTCCGTGACTCGAAAAATCACATTCTTTCCCACGATGACCGTGAACGCGGCGTCTCGTGGAATGGGCCGCTGGTCGTCGTCATTAATAAACTGAGTGCCAGCGCGAGTGAAATTTTGGCCGGTGCGATCCAGGACTACAATCGCGGTCTGATCATCGGCGATAAAACGACCCACGGCAAAGGCTCGGTTCAGACCGTTGAGTACCTCAGCCAGCGTCTGTTTGATTTGAGCAATTCCAAGTACGGCGCTCTGAAAGTCACGATCCAACAGTTCTACCGCCCGCTTGGCGCCAGCACGCAGGAACGCGGCGTCACGTCGGACATTGAACTCCCCTCCATCACGACGCACATGAACATTGGCGAGTCCGATCTGGACTACCCGCTCGCGTTTGATCAGATCCCGGCTCAGCCGATCGTGAAGTGGGCCAAGGGGCCGACTCCTGAAATGATCCAGGCTTTGACGGAACTTTCCAAGTCGAGAATTGCCGAAAACGCCGAGTATCAGAAGCTTCTGAAGAAGATTGATTTTTACTGCAAAATCAAGGACCGTGAGACCGTGACCCTGAATCTGGATCAGTTCATGGCCGAGCGCGCGGACGTCTTGCAGGACGAAGAGGAAAAACTCGATGAGAAACTTTCCTCTGACGCCAACGAAATCAAACGCGATTACTCGATGGATGAAATCCTGAATATTATGGTCGATTACACCAAAGCGCTGGAAAAGGAATGAGTCCTGTTTTCCAGGAAAAATCATGAAAAGCCGGAACCTTCGGAATCGGTTTTTCATGATTTTCTGATCTTTTAAGCGAGAGTCTTGCCCCAAGCGGGACCCTCGCAATATTTTGGAGTAAGTGATGAATAAATATTTCCTGCCTTTTTTCTTTCTTCTGGTTTTAAGTTCTTTCACTCTCGCGGATGGCATTCCTTCCAAACTCGAAGAATTCCGAAATGCCGGAATGCCCGAGGAGATTCTGTTCTGCACGCGCAAGCCGAGCACAGACGGCCACTGGTACGCCAACGTGGGTTTCTACGCGCAAGCCTGCCAGAACTCCCCGTTCCTGAAACACTCCGGCGGCAAACTCTGCATTTACAACACGCGGACGAAAGAGTGCCGGACCATTTTTGAGGACCCGGAAGGAAATATTCGTGACCCGCAGATCCATTACGACTGCGAAAAACTCGTGTTTTCGTACCTCGCCAAGGGGAAGAACACGTACAGCCTGTACGAGATCAACCTCGATGGGACCGGCCTGAAGCAGCTCACCGGGGTCGGCGAGAACGACCAGGTTCCGGGCACGCCTCCAACCCCCGGTCATCCGGGCCTTTCGCCGCAGGGGTGGGACGACATTGAGCCGACGTACCTGCCGGACGACCAGATCGTTTTTTGTTCCACCCGTGCGAAACGTTACGTCCAGTGCTGGGCCACGCAGGTGAACACGCTTTTCAAATGCAACGCGGACGGGTCGAACATCCGTCAGCTTTCCTGCAACGTCGAGCAGGATAACACGCCGTGGGTCTTGCCTGACGGTCAATTAATTTATATGCGGTGGGAGTACATCGACCGGAACCACCTGGTTTACCACCACCTTTGGACGGCCAACGCGGACGGGACGCGCCAGATGGTCTTCTTTGGAAACCAGCATCCGGGCGGTGTTTTCCTTGGCGCGAAGCCGATCCCTGGCACGACGAACAAAGTGGTCGCGACCTTCTCTCCCGGCCACGGCATGAAGGAGCACTACGGCCGCACGGCCATTTTCGACCCGCGCAACGGCCCGGACGACATGCAGTCGATCACGTACATCAGCAAGGAAAACAAGCACTCGGACCCGTGGGCTTTCGACGAAAACCACTTCTTGGTCGCCGAGCACCAGCGGATCGTGCTCCTTTCGCGGGATGGAAGCGAGGAGACGCTTTACCAGCTCCCCGAAGATCTCGCCAAGGCTGGCTACTGGGTGAACGAGCCGCGCCCGGTGATGAAGCGTCCGCGTGAGCTCCAGCAGACCGACACGACCGACCCCAGTTCCGACCACGGGACGTTCGCGATGATCAATTTCTACCGCGGCCGTCAGGTGCAGGACCTCAAGCCGGGGACGGTGAAGCAGCTGATGATCTACGAGGTGCTTCCGAAACCGATCAACTTCTGCGGCGCGATGTCGGAGATCACCTCGGGCGGCTCGTTCGCGGTCGAACGCCTCATCGGGACGGTTCCCGTTTCGGAGGATGGGAGCGCGTACTTCAACGTGCCGCCGCTTCGGACGATCCTGTTCTGCGCCCTGGATGAAAAGGGCCACTGCGTGAAGCGGATGCACTCGTTCACCTCCGCGATGCCAGGCGAGGTGACGGTCTGCATCGGCTGCCACGAGGACCGGCTGGAAACGCCATCTTCGGCCGACCGCGGAAAAATCAACCAGATCATGCGTCAGCCTCCGGTCGATCCGACCCCGGTGGAGGGCGTGCCGGAAATCATCGATTTTGCGCGGGACATCCAGCCGATCCTGGACCGCCACTGCCTCGAGTGCCACAATCCGCAGCGTGAAGAGGGCGGGTTCAATATTTCGGGCCACTGGGGGCCGCTTTACAGCATCGGCTACCAGATGATGTCGTGGCGCGAGCTTTTCGGCGACAATCGGGTCAAACTCCCGTACGCCCAGCACCAGAAATCGAATTTCAAGCCGTACGAGATCGGAACGGGGGCCAGCCGACTGCTGAAGCTGATCGAGGAGCACCACGCGGGCGTTCAAATGCCGGAGAGCGAGCAGAAGATCATCCGGTTCTGGCTCGACGCGGGCGCGCAGCAGGCAGGGACGTACATGGTGAACTGCTGGGGCGGTTTCGCCTACTGCATTGTCGGCTCGCCGTTCCGTCCGGACACGGACTGGCCGGAGACGAAGGCGATGGAGGAGGCGATGCACCGCCGCTGCGACCGGTGCCACTGCCCGACCGAGGCGGAAAAGAAGATCGGCCGTTACGACCTCCCGGCCCAGTTTTACATTAATTACTACCCGTACGAGGTGCACCAGAAGAACATTTACGTCGCGCACCGCCTGAGCGAAGACGGTGGGCGTTACAGCCGCCACGAGGTTTTTGACCTTTCTTACCCGGAACAGTCGAAAGTCCTGACGGGCCCGCTCTCGAAAGAGGCCGGAGGCCGCGGGATCTGCGAGGCGAAGAGCGGCGAGAAGGTTTTTGCCGACGTGAATGATCCGGACTACCAGAAGATCCTCGCCGGGATCGCGCGCGGCCGGAAGTACATTCTGGAGGAGTCGAACCGCTGGTGCATGGCGCTCGATTCGCCGAATAACGGGCCGGACTGCCCGAAACGGTTCGTCCCGCGACCGCAGTACGTCCGCGAGCTGATCCGCTACGGCATCCTCCCGCCGGACTGGGATTTCAACACTCCGGTGGACCCGTGGGAGCTGGACGAGAAGTACTGGAAATCACTGTGGTACAAACCGATAAAAAATGAATAATGAAGAACGAATAACGAATAATGAGGAGAAAGAGTTCGACCTTTTCATTATTCATTATTCGTTATTCGTTATTCATTATTCGTTCGAAATTATAATCAACTTTCCATTTTCGAAAAGGTTTCTTTATGGACTACTTATGGTGGTACGTGCCGATCGCGACGGCGCCGATGCTCATCGCGTTCATTGCGACGGTGCACGTTTTTGTTTCGCACTACGCGGTCGGCGGCGGGATTTTTCTCGCGGCTGAGACGCAGTGGGCGCACAAGCAGGAAAATCAGAAATATTTGGATTACCTGAAGAAGCACGCGAAATTCTTCGTGCTTCTGACGGTCGTCTTCGGAGCCATCACCGGCGTCGGGATCTGGTGGACCATCGCCCTGGCCTCGCCGCTGGCGACCGAGACGCTCATCCGGACGTTCGTCTTCGGCTGGGGAACCGAGTGGGTCTTTTTCGTTCTGGAACTGGCCGCGGCGTTCTTCTTCTACTACCTGTGGGACCGCCTTTCCCCCCGAAACCACACGATCATGGGCTGGATCTACGCGCTGGCGGCGTGGATCAGCCTCGTCCTGATCACGGGCATTACGGCGTTCATGCTCGACCCGGGCAAATGGCCGGAAATCACTCAGGCCGGGACGCAGGGGACCGCCTTCTGGGTGGCCTTCCTGAACCCGCAGTTTTTGCCGCAGACGATCGCCCGCACGGGCGCGGCGCTGCTGCTCGCTTCGTCGTACGTCCTCTTCCACGCCTCGATTTTCACCGGTGAAGACGCAGAACTCAAAACGCTGGTGGTCCGCCGCTCGGTCCGCTACGTTTTGGGCGGGATCGCGCTGGCGGTGATCGGCGCAGCCTGGTCGGGAGCGATCCTTTCCGACGCGGCCCGCATGGCGATGCTTCGCGCCGCCGCTCTGAATATTATTCTCGGCGCGGGAGCCGGGGCCGCCGGGATGCTGGTCCTGCTTCTGCTCCTGCTCGTCTGGAAACCGAAATGGCTCACGCCCGTCGCGGGGGTCGCGGTTTTGCTGGCATCCCTGGGCGTTCTGACGGCCGGCGAGTTCGTCCGCGAAGCGCTCCGCAAACCGTTCGTGGTCGTGAATTGCGTGTACGGGAACCAGATCCACGTTTCGCAGGTCGCCAAGCTGCGCGAGACGGGACTGCTGGAAAACGGGCGCTGGACCAAAGCGTACATGGCCGAGAAATTCCCGTACGTGGTGGACTCCGCGACCGGGAAACTGAATCTGGATCTGGTGAAGCCGGAGGACGCGAACGCGGTCGGCGAGGTGATTTTCATGCACCACTGCAACGACTGCCACGCGCGGACTTTGGGCTATAACGGGCTGAGCCTGCTTTCCACCTCGGCGAGAAAAGGGGAGCTGAAGGAGCTTTTGCTCAATCTCGACTCGATGATCTACTACATGCCGCCGTGGTGCGGAACGGAGAAAGAGGCGGATCTGCTGGCCGGCTACCTGGAAAGCATCGCGGAACCGCATCCGGCCGCCGTTGAAAAGAAGGAAGGAGGCGCCCAATGACCCCGATCGATATGACTACGCTTCAGCCGCTTTCGGCCCCGGTTTGGTTCATCTTTTTCTTCAAGATTTTGGGTTTTGTGCTGCACTGCCTCCTGATGAATCTCTGGCTCGTGGCTTTGCCGCTCGCGCTGGTCCTTCACTGGAAGGGCGGGCAGAACGCGCGCCGCTGGGGGAGCCAGCTCATCCGTCAAATGCCGATTTACATTTCGTTCGGCATCAACTTCGGGATCGTGCCGCTCCTTTTCATCCAGCTGATTTACCCGCAGGCGTTTTACCCGGCGACCATCCTCATGGCGTGGCACTGGTTCCTGATCATTTTCATGCTGATTCCGGCTTACTACGGCGCGTACCTGTACGCCTACGGAGTGAAGCGTGACCCGGAAAACGTCCCGGCCTACCGCCGCGCCGCGGGGTGGATCTCGGCGTTCCTCTTCCTCGCGATCGGCTTCTTCTTCGTGAACGCGCTGACGCTCACGGCCCAGCCCGAAATGTGGAAGGAGATCTGGCTGAACAAATCGTTCGCCGGCGCCGCGCTGGGGATTGGTTCGGCCGTCCGTGACCCGGTCATTTGGACGCGCTGGGGCATGATGTTCGGTCTGGCTTTCGGCACGACCGCCGTGTGGACGCTCATCGACCGGAATTTCTTCCAGAAGGCCGCGACGGACGAGTATTTCGCGTGGTCGGCCCGTTTCGCCCGGATCTGCGCGTTCGTCGGAGCCGTGATTTTCGCGGTTTCGGCCGTCGCATTCACGAAAACGGTCTCCGGCGTGGAACTTCCGGCCTGGGTCAACGCGTGGCTCACGGGCCCGGTTCTCGTTCTGCTCGGGGCGTTGGCGCTGGGAAAGACGCGCTCGGGGTTCCTCGCGCTCGTGGCTTTGGTGCTCCAAGTCGTCTCGCTTGCGGTTTTTGCCTGCGTGCGTCAGTGGATCCAGACCGCGCAGCTGAACGATTTCCTGCCGGTCGATAAGTTCCAGGTCGCGACGGATTTCGGCCCGATGTTCCTCTTCCTCGGGACGTTCGTCGTGGGCGTTCTGGTGCTGGCGTGGATGATCACCGTGGCGATCAAAGCGGTGAAATGATTCGATAAATGGAAGGCGGTAATGGAGTGCGTAGCACGGAATTACGCGCCGGGGGGAGTTGAATGGCGCGGCCACGCAACTCCCCCAGTCTCGCTACGCGAGCCAGCCCCCTCAAGGAGGGGGCTTTTTCATTTTAAATTTCAGTCGAGAATTTACGGGGTCATTACTGACCCCGCTCGCCAATGAAAAAGCCGCTCGAGAAAGCGCAAACGGAGGAGTTTACGGGGTCATTACTGACCCCGCTCGCCAATGAAAAGGCCGCGATCGGAGACGCAAGCGGCGGAGTTTACGGGGTCATTACTGACCCCGCTCGCCAATCATTCCTCCGGGACTTCCAGCCACTCCGGATGCTCGCGGACGCCCGGCGCGTCGATGACCGGCCAGGTCGCCCGGGTGGGGGACTCGTAAACGCCGATTTTCTCAAACGGGATCGGCTCGAAGCCCAGCTTCAGGGCCGGGGAGTCCGGTTTCAGCGTGTAATTCTCGTGTTCCGGGTCCACAAAGAGCGGGTCGGCGATCACCGAGTGCACGTCCGCGCCTTCATCCTGCCACGATTTCCAAGAATCGAGCATTTCGACCTCCTGGATCTCCAGCGCAGAAATCTCAAACCAGCCGGTTTTGCTCCCCATCTGGAAGTGCAGCGTCAGCGATTCCACGCGCGGATCGAAGTCTGCGTCCCCTTCTTTCGGGAGGCGGAAAACCGTCTCGAAAATCTTCCCGTCGTTTCGTTTGCCGAAGTTTTTCGCTCCAAAAGCCTTCCAGAGGCCGTTCTGCTCGCAGACGAACCGGACCATCACATCACCGTCAAAATCATCCGAATAACGCAGGCGGAAGCGGAGCCGGTAGCTCTTCCCGCGCTCGAAAACCATCTGCTTCGTCGAAGCGACGCAGGAATTCTGCACGTACTTTTTCTCGGGATTGAAGGCCGCAAAGACGCGGAAGGCGTTTTCTCCCTCGGCGTTTTTCACGACTTCCGACTGAATTTCCGGTTTGGATTTCGAATACCAGTTCCAGGCCCGCGCGGCGGTCAGCCTCGGGTTTTGGGCGAGTTCCTCCGCCGGGACCGCTTCGGAGAAGTCGGCGTTCTCGATCAGACCGCTCACGAGGTTTTCGCTCCCCGCGACCTCCTTGCAGCGGGCAGGGCGGTTGGTCGTGATCGGCGTATCCGGCCCGGCCCAAACGACGTTCCGGTCGATCGTGTTCGACTCGAAGTTCACGTTGCTCGCGGAGAAATATTTCGCCTCCGGTTGATCCGGGTAGTAGAAAATATTCTTCTCGATGCAGTTTTCGTGCATGATCGTCCCGTCCGGGAGGAACGGGTCGGCGGGTGAAACCTTCGCGCCGCGCAGTTCGAGCCACTTCGGATTCGACCCCATGAGCTTCTCGTAGCCGGGCAGGTACATCGCCTGGCGGCTCTTCAGGAAGACGCCGTTCGGGTCGTTCGTCCAGCCCTGAAGGGAGAACTGGTGGCTTTTGCCGCCGACCCCCGCGTTGCTCACGAAAATATTGTTCCAGATGTGGTTCGCGCGGGCGTTGTGAAGGTGCATCGCGCCGACCTGGCACCCTTTCACGAAGTTCCCGTAAACGTCGGCGCCGCAGCCGGCCTCGTCGAGGTAGATCCCCCACGCGAACATTCGGAAGTGGTATTTTCCTGTGCGGTCGTGGCCAAAACCGATGGAATCGACGCATTTGTTGTAGCGGATCTGGGTCCCAAGGCATCCGGTCCAGCCGCCGCCGTAGATCGCGCCCGTGTCCTCCATCTCGAGGTTGGTGAAGTAAATGTCGTTGAACTCGATCACCTGGCACTGCCCGCCGTGGAAAATGCCGCAGCGGGGCACGTCGTGGATCCGGCAGTGCGCGATGCGGTTCCCGACGCCGTACACGATCACGCCGATCCCGTGGCGGTACATCTGGCCGACGTGATGAATGTAGCAGTTCACGGCCGAGTTTTCTCCCATGGTGAACGTTTTCGTGTCGCCGCCGTTCAACTCGACGCCGTGGCCGCCGGAGTTCCAAATGTCGCAGCCGTCCACGGAATTGTGACGCCCACCCTGGATCTGGACCGGGGCCCCGTGGAAGAACACCATGTCGTGCAGGAACGACTTCTCGATGCGGCAGTTCTCGCAGTTGGCGAAACGGATCCCGAAATTCTCCGAGCCGCAAAGGTCCAGCCCGGTCAGCAGAACGTTTCGGCTTTGATCGAACGCGAAGATTCCATCCGTGGACGAGATCGTGACGACTTTTTCCGGTTTCTTCCCGTCCGGCGGAATGAAGTAGAGCTTCTTCGCGTCGAGGTCCTGGTACCACTCGCCCGGAGCGTCGAGGTCCTCCCGCAGGCCCATCGTGTGGTAGCGGTCAAACGGCCGGGCCGCGTACTGCATCGGCTTGACGAGCGTCAGCGTGTGGTTTTGCGGGTCGGACTCCTTGATCTCCAACGCAACGTTCCACCAGTTGTAGCGCGGGAAAAGGCAGACCATCCCTTCCGAGGGGTTTTCCCAACCGCGGAAATCTTTCTCTTTGACCTTGACCAGGTCGCAGCGCTCGTCCGGAATGTCCGTGTACATCGGGAAGATCTCGCCGTCCACGTACGCCCACCCGCCCGCGAACGGGTGCTCGGGGTCGTAGTTCGGGTAGCGGCACCAGATCTGGCGCTGGCCGTCGAAGAAAAGCTGGCGGAAACGCTTCTCGACGCCGACCTCGGCCAGATCCGCCTCATAGACGTTTTCCAGGCCGCGGAAGTCGGATTTCTTCCAGTTTTTGATTTGGGTCCCGCCGAAGAAACGGACCTTTTCGCCGTTCCAGTTCGTGATTTTCAGGTTTTTGTCGTCTTTGGTGAAGCGGATCGGCTCGGTGACGTAATAATCGCCGCCGTGAATGAAGATCGTGACGGTTTCGTCCTCGCCGCGGGTGACGTTCCGGGCCGCGTCGCGGGCTTTTCCGACCGTTGCGAAGGGCGCCTGGGCCGTTCCGGCATTTTCATCCGAACCGGCAGGGGCGACGTGAAACTCCGCCGCGAAAATCTGCCCGGCGAGAAACATCACGGCAAGAAAAAAGGGAAGGGGGGAGGACGTGCGCATGATTGACCTTTCGTTTAAGACCAGAGGATTTTTGATTCTTCTTTAATTATACGGCCCGCCCGTTTTTTTGTCAACGGGGGAGGGGGAAAGGCAAATCCCAAAGGGGAAAATGCGGAGATGGGACCGTCAAAAGAAAAAAGTTTAAGTAAGACCTGAAACCATCATTCTGCGCGGCACGGTTCCAACTTCCAAAAAAGTTGGAACCGTGACCGTTTATGAGCGCAGCCCTGGAAAAGAGCAGGGAAAAACTCGTGGAATTGTGGAGGGACGCAATCAGTTAATGATTCCGTTTATCATCAGATTCATCAATATGTGGAAGTTTATCTTCCGGAATTCTGGTAAATACCCAGGGTTGGAAGATGATTGAATAGATAAATAACGCGATTCCTCCAAGTGCCATAGTATACAGCACAAACAGGATCAAAATAGCGATAACATGCAAAGCAAACGGAGCACCAGGATTAAACTGTTCAATCGCTTTTACCGTTCCGTATGCCGCCAGCAATCCGAATGGGGCTGCGTAAAGCTGAAACCGTAAAAATTGTTTTTCCTGACGGCCCAATTTTTTAATTTCAGGTTTGGCTGACATCTGGCTTAGTATTTGTTCCTTTTGTTTTTCCCAAAGTTCCTTTTGGAGATTTTCCTTTTCCTCAGGATCCATTTCCATGACCCTGCGAACATAGCTTTGGGATTTTTTGCCGCTTGAAGAAGATTGTGAATTTTTTGCTGAATCTTTTTGCGGCGGACGAAAAAGTAGATAAAACATTTGAATCTCCTTTATATTAGAGTAAAATTTAATTTTGTTAATTATAACAAAATTTTTAGATTTAGTCAAGAGGGCCCTATGAGTATCAGGCAATTCGGGCGGGAAAGGCTTTCGTGCACTTAATATCAATCAGGCTCAATTTAATCAATCCATTCAATCTCCGCTCCTTTTGCGGCTCCGGGCGTTTTCGGAGGGCCCGGTCTCGCGCAGTTGGATTTTTGGGATTTTCCTCTTTCCCGGTTCAGAGAAAATTTTACCCCGTTCGTAAGCTGGCACCGGGGGAGGGGGGGCTTGAAATTTTGCCGCTTTGTGTTAAAATGATTTAGTTTTGTGCGTGGGTTTCGGCCCGTTTCCTTATTCTAACAGAAAAGAGGTTTGCAGTGGCAGCGACTTGTGTAGTTGGGCTCCAGTGGGGCGACGAAGCGAAAGGGAAAATCGTTGACTTTTTGACGGAGAAAAACGACATCGTCGTCCGTTACCAGGGCGGCGCGAATGCCGGGCACACCGTCGTGTTTGACGGCAAAAAATTCAAACTCTCCCTGATCCCGAGCGGGATTTTCCATCCCCACATCACCAACGTCGTAGCCGGCGGCGTCGTGCTGAACCCCGCGATGTTCCTGAAAGAGATCGAGGGACTTCAGGCCCAGAACATCAACTGCAAGAACATGATCCTCAGCAATCGGCTGCACGTCATCATGCCGTGGCACTTTGAGGAAGACCGCCTGATGAACGAGACGACCTCTGGCGAGAGCATCGGGACCACCATGCGCGGCATTGGTCCGTGCTACCGCGACAAAGTGGGGCGCAGCTGGGCCATCCGCCTGGGCGACCTGTACCGGGACGAATTCGCCGACCGCGTGCGCGCCATCGTCAGGAAGAAAAACATGATCCTCTTCGGCCTTGATCCGGACGGCGGAAAAGAGCGGCTCGACGCGGAAAAAATCATCGCCGACTACCTCGGCTACGCGGCGCAGCTCAAGGACTACGTGGCGGACACGACGGCGTTTCTGCTCGACGCGCTGGACGCTGGAAAGAATATTCTGTGCGAGGGCGCGCAAGGGGCGCTGCTCGACATTGACCACGGGACGTTCCCGTACGTGACCAGCTCGAACTCCTCCGGCGTCGGGATCTGCAACGGCGCGGGAATTCCCGCCCGGGCGATCGAAAAGCTCGTCGGGATCATCAAGGCTTACAATACGCGCGTCGGCGGCGGACCGTTCCCGACCGAACAGGAAAACGAAGTCGGCCAGCACATCCGCGACATGGGGAACGAGTACGGGACCGTGACGCGCCGTCCCCGCCGCTGCGGGTGGTTTGATGCCGTGGCGGCACGCTATACGGCTCGTCTGAGCGGCGCGACCTGCCTGGCCGTCATGCTTCTGGACGTTCTGAGCCAGCTACCGGAAATCCAGATCTGCACCGAGTACGAGATCGACGGGCAGATGACGAAGCACTTCCCCGCGCACGTGGACGATCTGCGCAAGGTGATCCCGCACTACATCACGGTGCCGGGCTGGCAGCAGGACATTACCGGCTGCCGCGAGTGGGAAGAACTGCCGGAAAACGCGCAGAAGTACGTGAAAAAGCTCGGCGAGATCGTCGGCGTCCCGGTTGAGATCTGCTCGGTCGGCCCGGATCGGACGCAGACCATCTTCGTGAAGTAAAAAATTCTGAAGATCATGGCGAGCGGGGGCAGTTATGCCCCCGTAATCGTTTCTTGAAGAACTGGATCTTGGCCAATCAAATTTTACGGGGGCATTACTGCCCCTGCTCGCCTTGGGCTTTTTCTATTCCTCGCACACGACGCGGAAGCCCACGTTGAAGACTTTCTGCCACGAGTAGTACGGCATTCTGTACCCGGAGCGGGCACTGGCCGGCGGGTCGTACCATGAGCCGCCGCGGACGACCTTCTCGACGCCGGTTTTCCCGTCATTTCGGCCATCAGCCGCGTTATACGGGTACGGCCGGAAGTCGGACTGCGTCCACTCCGCCACGTTTCCGATCACGTCGTAGAGCCCCCACGGACTGGCCTCGTAACGGGCCGTTCCTTTTCCGTTCGGCACGCCTTCCACCGGGATGATGCAGTCGATCGGCGCGAGGTTCAGGCGGTTCTTCTCCATCGCGTTGTCCTTGCGGAACATCCGCCACGCGTCGTTCCAGGTCAAAGCCGGGATGAACTCATGGTCGTTCCTCCCGTGCGCTTTTCGGCCCAGAAGCCGCATCTCGTCGTCCGCCAGGTTGGCGAATCGGGTGAAGTCTCCGTTCAGATCGCCGCCCCACCAGAACGGCTGGTCGGTCCCGGCTTTCGCGGCCCATTCCCACTCCGCTTCGGTCGGGAGGCGGAACTTCCGGCCCGTCTTTTCACTGAGCCACTTGCAGAAGGCCTGCGCGTCTTCCCACGAAACCCGGATCACGGGCTGGAGCGGGAAATTGTGGTAAAAACCGCGCGCCGACTGGTCTTTGTCCTGCGCGTCAATGACGCCCGAGTCGTGACTTGGGTCGAAAAGGGCGTACATCTCGTTCGTGACTTCCGTCGTCGCCATGAGGAACGGCTTTTCGATCGTCACGATGTTCCGGTTCGCCTCGAACAGGTCGCCGAAATCGTCCCCAATGACGAACTGCCCGGACGGGATCTCGACCAGGTCGAGTTTGATGCCGTTCCCCAGATCGATCGTCTCGCGCTTCGGGCTGGGCAGGGCGTTCACCTGAGCCGCGGCGTTTTCAGGGGCTTTCGTGTTCGGAGGCTCGCACGGTTCCGGCTTCACGAAGGCCGGGCGCTCGACCTGAGCGTTCGTCCCATGCTCCGGATCCTCGTCGATCCCGGCGTACAGGCTGCGCAGTTCGCGGGTCCGGGCCGCCATCTGGCTGACGTTTTCGACGCTTTTGTTGAAGGCCGAAGCGACCTCCGTCCACGTCGCGTGGTACGGCGCGTTCATATCGACCCAGAGGGCCAGCGACTTCATCGCCTCGGCGTCCGGCCGGACGTTGTGGTGGCGGCCGTCACGCAGGTGCTGGAAGAGGAACGACGTGTTCACGTTGTACTCCATCGGATTCTGGAGGTGGTAGTCGCTCTCCGGCCCCGGCGTGCGGACGTACGGACGCAGAGCCTGGTACGACTTGCCAAAGCGCCCGCCCTGCGGAATGTTCGGGTCGGAAAAGTCCGGACGGCCACCCTCTTTACCGTCGTGGCACCCGACGCAGTATTTATCGAGCACGGGCTGAACCTCGCGGCGGAAGCCCATCGGCCGCGCCTCACCGTGGAACGGCGTGATCCCGACCGGGGCCTTCGTCATGGCGATCGTACGCTTCGCGGGCGTCGCACTGTTCTGGGACTCGTGGCAACCGGCGCAGGTCACGCCCTCGCCCGGCATTCCAACGAGCCACGAACGCATCAGCTGCATCGCGGAGCCATCCTCGCCCAGCGGCTGGACCGCCAGCGGCGTGTTGGCCGGGATCCGGAAGAAGGCCGAGCCGTCCTCGTAAACCGGGACCTCGCCGAGGAGGATCTTCGCGTCCCAGGAGCTTTCGATCCCCATCATGTGGTGACCGCCGATCCCGCGGTAGCCGTACTGGTAGCCGAAAATCCGGAGCTTCTTCACCGTTCCGCGCGGGACGTTTTTCATCCCCGGGCCGAAGTAAACGTCCGTCAGAAAGACGGTCGAGTCTTTTTCGCCTTCCATCAGACGGCTCGCGACCACCGGCGGGACAGGGCGCTCGATCAGAGGTGTCGGTTCAAAGATCCCGCCCTCTTTGATCAGGAGCATATTATCGAAAACGTCTACCAGATAAAGACCCCATGGCGAGGACGGGCCCATTTTCCCGCTCACCAGGAAGTACTTCTCGCTCAGCGGCGCCGGGAAAAGGAACTTCGGCCACGAATCGTTCACCAGCGGGTCCATCGTTTTCATCACGAATTTCTGACCGCCGGAGGGGATCTGCTGCACGTGGCCCTCGGTCTCGTGCCGGCCCTTCGTCGGGTCGAAAATATGCAGCTCGCCAGCCCGGGCTGTTCCGTGGTGGCCGGACACGATCGTGCAGAACTTCGTCGAGTTCGGGATCGGCCGCGTGTAGAACATGCAGTTCGGCCAGTACGAATTGCTCCCGTAGTACTCGATCTGGTTGGAGCCGTCCGGGTTCATGTGCATCAAAAGGCGCGAGAAATAGTGCGGAGTGTCGACGTACTCCCAGCGCAGGTAAAGGACGCGCCCGTTCGGCAGAACGATCGGGTTCCAGTCCTGGTCCTGCTCGAACGTGACCTGACGCACGGTCTTGAGGTCTTTCTCGACGCGGAAAATGTTCCCGACCAGGCCACTGCCGCCGATGCAGGGCACGCCCATCATCGAGGCGCTCGAAACAAAGAGGAACCCGCCGTCCGGGAGGTAGCACCCCTCCACGTTATCAACGTCCGGGCCGATGGTCGGAGAGATCTGCCGGAATTCCTCCGGTTTGTCGAGGCTCGTTTCGTAAATCTCCCACGTGTTTTTCTCCGAGAGGCACGTGACGAGCATCCGGTTCGCGTCCCAGTGGAGGCAAATGTCACCGATGAAACTGCCGTTCAGGGGCTTCACGGCCGGAACCAGCTCCGCGTTCGGGTCGGAAAGGCGGAGGATCTGCAGCATGCCGTTTCTGGGGTGCTTGCCGCGAGAGCAGTTCGACATCCAGTTCGCCTGAAGGTCCGCGTCCCCCGTGCGCACCAAAAGGCGGTCAAACGCAAGGAGCGGATTCGCCAGAAGGGCCTCACGGCGGAATTTCAGGAAGTCCGGCGCGGCGGCCAGAGCCTTTTCGACCTGGTCTTTGTTTTCCGGATCGACGTTAAAAGCGTCCTTGAACTGGTTAAACTGCGCGAGGTATTTCGCCGAGTCGTACTTGCCCGGGTTGGAGGCGCCGAGGTCCTCGATCGCGGCCTTCAGCGAGTTCATCGACCCGATCGCGTATTTCAGGTCCGGCGAGATCCGGTCGAGCTTCTTCTCGTACACGAGTCGGGCCATCCGGCGGCGGCTCTCGATCTTTTCCTGCTCGCTCAGATAGAGCGTCGGGTCTTGCTCATCGCCGAGGATCTGCATTTCCACGATGCACGAGGCCGCGCCGTTCTTGGTCATTTCCGTGCCGGCGGGGAGACTGTAGCAGCTCCAGAAACTGACCTCCACCCAGTCGCAAGGGCCGGCGGTGAGGTACTTGCCGTCCTGCGTTTCACGGAAGGAGGTTTTGAACCCGCCGCGGTCGTTCCCGACCACTTTGGAGCCGGTCGAAAGTTTCCCTTCATCCGGGAAATTCTGCGGCTTGACGCCGGGCTCGGCCGAGTTGTTCGCGAAGCGGACTTCGTAGCGCTGATTGACGCGCGTGTCGATGTTGCCCGTGTAGATGGCGAACTCTTTGATGTTGCGCGGCCGGCCGAGGTAAATGTACATTTTGGCGGGGTTTCCTTCGATGAAGGCGCGGCCGTCGTCGCCGAACGTCCCGACCATGCCGTCGAAGAGAAAGAGGTGCGCGCCGGAACCGATCCCGCTGGATTCTTTGATCTCGGAGCCGAAAAAGTTCAGGAAGTTCAGGTCGTGCTTCTGCGTGACGTCGGAGTCCATCGTCCTGAACTCGTCAGGAGTCCACGCCTTTTCGGTGTACTGGACCTCGGCCAGCGCCGGGAGGACGAGAATCAGGAGGGCCGCGAAAGATGAAAGGGAAAGTTTGGTGTGCATGGCAGTTTAAGGATGAAAATGGTGGGAAGAAAGAGTTTGACCTTTTCAGGAAAGAATCAGGCGGTAAATGAAGGCTTCCACTTACCGCCTGGCGCCGTGTTCATTTCTTACTTCTGAATGAAGATCGAAAGGCCTTTTTTATTGCCGGAGATCACGTCCGGTTTGCCGTCTTTATTAATGTCGGCGATCGTGATCTGGGTCCCGACGCCCGAATCGTCATCGATCTGGTGCGGGATGAAGCCGGCTTTTCCGTCTTTGCGGAAGCCTTCGTACCAGTACAGGACCGCGGGCTGGTCGGCTTCCTGGTCACCCGTCGGGCCGTGCGCCCACCACCGTTTGCCGGTCACGAAGTCGGTCAGGCCGTCGCCGTTAATGTCGGCGTAATCGACCGAGTGCATCTGCGTGTAGGAGAGTTTCCCCTCCGGATTGTTCGTCGGATCGATCGGCTGGATCTCGTTCTTCTCGAACGTGACGGTGCCGTCGGCGTTCTTGACCGCCTTCCACCAGACCAGGCCGTAGAGGTGAGCGCTCCATGCGCAGACCACGTCGTTCAGGCCGTCACCGTCCACGTCCCAGACGCAGATCGTGGAGGCCGCGGCTGCGAACTCGAACGGGTGGTACGTCCACACGCCCTGGAAGTTCGGAGCGTCCGGGCCGGGATTTTCGTACCAGCCCTTGGAGTCGATCTGGTCGCAAAGGCCGTCAGAGTTCACGTCGCCCGCGCCGATGCCGTGGAAGTAGCGCTGGTATTTGCCGTCCTCATTGGAAAGGGCGTGCCAGTCCCAGGACTCTTTGTTTTCCGGATTGTACGTCGCGAAGCCCATGAACCCGTTGCGGTTGAAGCAGAGGTCCTTGCGGCCGTTGCCATCGACGTCGATGTAAACCTGGGACTCGTTTCCGATCTCCTTCGAGATGAAGAATTTCGTCCATTCGGCGCCCCGTTTGCCGCCGGGGTTGAGCCAGCAGTCGCCGCTCTCGCCGGGCCACGGGACCTGAATGATGTCCACATGACCATCACGGTCCAGGTCGTCCGTAAACGCGAGGAACTGGTCCGAGTAGCCGTGCGGATCGAAAACTTTGTTGAACGGACGGTAAAGGTCCTTTTCCTGGAAGTCAGGCCCCCAGAAAATGTACGGCCCGTACGTAATGTCGTTGAAACCGTCACCGTCGAAGTCGGCGCAGGCCGCGCCTTCGGCGAGGAAGTCGGTCGTGATGGTCTTTTTCTCAAATTCTACCGCAAACGCGGAAACGGCCAGACCCGCGATCACGGCGAGCGAGGCGAGGAGGGAGTGGAATTTCATATCGGATCCTTTTAGTTAGGAGTGAGGAGTTTTTAGTAGTCAGTGGTCAGTAGTCAGTGTTTCGGCTGCGCCGAAATATGAGATTCATTTTCTCGCTTGCATTCCCGTATTCTGCCGAAGGCAGAACGCTGACTACTGACCACTGACTACTGACTACTTTTACCCAAGGTACGCGCCCTGTTCTTTCAGGACACGGCGGACTTCGTTGAGGTTCACGTCACGGGCGGTGCAGTTCTGCTTGACCGCGCACGCGGCGGCGACGCCGGCGGAATGGCCGGAGGACCAGCAGTTCGGAATGACGCGGAGCAGCTCGGACATTGAGGGGGCGCCGCAAATACTGCGTCCACCGGTCAGAATGTTCTCGACGTTCTTCGAGATCAGCGCGCCGTAGGGGATCTGCCACCCGATGTGGTCGCCCTGCCACGCACCGCCGTAACCGACGCAGGAGTCGAACGTCTGGCCGGCCTTGGCGCCTTCGAGCGTCATTTCTTCCGTTCCTTCCAGCACGCGCGTGATGCGCACTCCGAGCTGAGGCGCGGTCTCCATTAGGAAAACGTCCTCGCAGCCGGGCGTGTTCTTCAGATTGATGTAATTCTTCCAGATCTGGCGGCGGCTGTTCAGCTCGAGCTTCGTCAGCTCACGAACGTCCAGCCCGTCCGCGTCGGGGCCCTGCATGTTGAGCCAGCGCACGCCCTTGATCGGCGTAATGTCGCCAATGTACGGGACCTTCGTGCCGGGTTCGACGTGAATTTTGTCCGTGTTCCCCAAGCGGCACGGCAGACCGATGTGGTACAGACGGCGCGTGTAGGCGCAGCCGGCGTAGGCGAAAACGTCGCCGTCGCCCGTCGTATCGATCACCTGCTTGGCGAGGATCGCCTGCGGGCCGAGCTTCGTCTGAATGACCGCGCCCTTGACGACGGGATTACCGGTTTTGGCGTCCGGGGAGTCGTCCACGATCGCGTCGATCGCCCAGCTGTGGAGGAACAGTTCGATGTTCGATTCCATCAGCATTTCGACGAGCAGATACTTGTAAACCTCGGCGTCGATGGTCGGGTTGCGGCCGAAGTTCCGGTTGCAAATGCCGTTCGGGAGGCCTTCCAGACGCTTCATCATTTCTTCGCCGATGCCCTGAACGACCTGGACTTTTTCGCCCGCTTTGTTCGTCGTCCAGTGGCCCAGGATGATGAGGACCAGCCCGCCGGTGGCCAGACCGCCGAAGTGATTGTAGCGTTCGACCAGAGTGACCTTCACGCCGGCACGAGCCGCAGCGATCGCAGCGCAGCAGCCCGCGGGACCGCCGCCGACGACCAGGACGTCCGTCTCGCTGATGGTCGGAATGACCGAAGCCGGGCGGGAGACTTTACCGTCGGAGAGCGTGCATGGGACCGCGTCTTTTCCGGTGTATTCCGTGCCGGGCTGAGCGGCCTTTTTGGTCACGAAGTCGGCGTTGGCGTCCTGGCTGACCGAAGCGCCGACCGCGGCCGCGCCGAGGCCCAGACCCACGTTTTTGAACCAGTCACGGCGGGAGAGTTCACTGAGTTTCATCTTTAACTCCTTATTTCGTACAAAAAGGAAGGTTTGAGGAAAATTTTTGACGTCACAGAATCCTGAAACTGAATTTTACCATACGGGGATTTAAATGTCAAGTGGGGAGGGAAAAAAGTTTGGAGTGAAAAAAGT
>JAFSMO010000038.1 GCA_017447865.1 Thermoguttaceae bacterium | reverse complement strand
TTTTTTCATAAATCAACCACTCCAAAAACAAAATTTTGAAAAATTCCAGTATAACTGAACGCCAAAATTTTGTCAACGGGTGGGGGCTTTATGCTTGCACTTAGGTGGGGGCTTTATGCTTGCACCTGACCCGTTATTCATAATTGAGATGATCATTCCGGTTTATACTGAAGAAGTTTACATCGATTCGCACTACCTCGACGAGCTGGGGCACGTGAATAACACGTGGCACGTGCACTGGATGCAGGACGTGGCGACGAAGCACTCGGCCCTGAATGGGTGGGACTCCCAGCGCTACCTGGATTTTGGCGCGTGCTGGTTCGTTCGTCAGCACACGATCAACTACCTGCGGCAGATCCGCGAGGGGGATACGGTGCAGGTCCAGACGTGGGTCAGCGAGATGAAGCACGTGACGAGCATCCGTCAGTACCGTTTCCTGCGCAAGGCCGACGGCGTGGTTCTGGCCGAGGCGCAGACACGCTGGGGCCTGGTCGATCTGAAAACGGGCCGGCCGAGAAAAGTCCCCGAGGAAATGCTCAAGTGTTTTTTGGAAGTCGCGAATTGAAAACTTGCTATGCCCGATCCAACTTTTTACTCGCCCGACCGGTCTCAAATCGAGCTGCGCATTTGCCCGCGCAAGAGTTTTCCATGGTTGGGCATTACGGGGGTTTTGGCGTTTATCAGCGTTGGGGTCATCGCCTCGGGCTGGGTGATTTGTACCGTGAACGGGGTTTTTAGCCTCCGAACGATCATTTGGTTCGTTATTAATGCCATTATGCTCTTGCTGGTGTTTGGCCTGCTCGTGACTGACGATCGGGTGACGCTGGATCGCGAGGGCCTTACCTACCGGCGAAAAGATTTTTTCAGGAAAGTGCGTTTTTTCGAGCTTTCCTCCATCGAGGGGGTTGAGTTGGTCCAGATCGGGAGTGGTGAAGACCGCCGAGAAGTGATTCAGATTCGTCTGAAAAACGGGTCGTCGGTGAAAATCGCCAATACGTCGATCGTCCCCCAAAAAAGCCAGCAGATTTTTGTCGCGGAATGTACTGAGTTTCTGGATCGGTGGCGTTCCTGAGCCGGTCCAGTGCGCAAGAATGGATGAAGTTTCAAGGCCCGCTCCTGTGAGCGCTTTCCAAGGAGTTTTTTATGTCGGATCCAACCACTTATTACACGCCCGACCATTCCCGGATCGAGCTGCGAGTCTGCCCGCGCGAAACCATCGTGGGGAAGATCACCCTTGCTTTTTTGAGCCTTTTTTTCGTGGTCGGTCCAATCTTTGTGTTCTTTGCCGGGCGGTCGAATTTTGATTTTGGATTGGTCATCTGGCTGGCTTTAATGACCATCATCCCGTTGATTTTAGTGGCGAGTATTTTCGTGACCGACGATCTTGTGACGCTGGATCACGAAGGCCTGACGTACCGCCGGAAAGGGTTTTCCACGAAGGAACGTTTTTTCGAGCTTTCCGCCATCAAGGGCTTCGAGCAGGTCCGGAAGCGGAGCGGAAAAAACGCCTACGAGACGGTTGAGATCCATCTGAAGGACGAGCCGTCGGTGGAAATCGCCAACGTGTCGTTCATCTCCAAAAAGAATCAGCTGGTTTTCGTCGAGGAGTGCACGGAGTTTCTGAAACGGCAAAAGGGGCCCGTCTGGAGTTCCGAATCCACCGGAGAAATGGCCGATCACGATCCGATGGAAGTGGTCCATCTGAAGACGGACCGTCTGTTTTTTGCCGAGCAGCCGTTCGATTCCAAGTGGATGCGCGACGAGGAGGCCGAAAATTTCACGATTTACAAAAAAGGGAAATTCTCGTTCGGCGGGCTCATCGCCGCGCTGGTTTTTTGCTGCTTCTGGAACGGCATCGTTTCGGTTTTCCTCCTCTCATTGTTCGGGGTCATTCCGTCGAAAAATCCGGTCGAGGGGGGTGAGTTCTGGTTTGTTTTCGCTTTCCTGATCCCGTTCGAACTCATTGGACTGGGGTTCATTTGGGGCGTGCTTTGCGCCCTGTTTGCCGGTTGGAGCCAGGAACGGTGGGTCATCACGAAGAATGAAATCCGCCGCGAGAAAAGAAATCTCGGGATCAAAAGCGTGAAGCGGTTTGACGTTTCGCGGGCCGAGAAACTCGAGATCGAGCCGGACGGTCTTTACTTTGTGGCCGGCCAGACCGAGGACGAAGAAGAAACGCTCTGCACGATCCCGCTGGAAACGCAGGCGGAGGCACGCTGGCTGGCGGCGAGGTTCCACCAAATGCGCGCGAGCTGGTGAAATTCAGGTCCGGAGGGCCGGCGTCCCGCCGGTCAAGTTAATGGGATTTCGTCCCTGCAACGGTGGCATAACTGCCACCGCTCGCCTTTTTAAAGGTCCCCTCGGTGAGGGAGGCTTGAAATCGTCAAGTCCCCCTTGCGTAAAATCGGAATTTTGCTATAATAGTTGGGTTTTATGGATCCTTCCAAGAGGAGTATAGAGAATGGCGTCCTTTCAGCCTCAAATGCACCCGGCGTTTCCCGTTTCCCACCCGGCTTCACGGCCGTGGTCTGGCGGGCGGCTGCATGGACTGGGGCATTTGGGTTTCATTTTCCTGCTTTCCCTTTTGGCGGCGGTTCCTGCGGGACTGGCGGGGGCGTTTTTCCGCCTGAGCGTTTTGTGGGCGAATCAGCTCCGCGAGGCGTTTCCCGTCCTGATTTACTTTCTGCCGGCGGGCGGCTTGCTCATCGCGCTTTTGTACCGGCTGGCCCTGATCTCGCACCGTGGGGAGCTGGGAGTGATCGTGGACGCCGTGCGCTCACGGGAGCCGAACGTTTCGCCGTGGCTGGCGCCGCTGATTTATGCCGCATCGGTGCTCTCGCACATTTTCGGGGCGTCGGTCGGCTGCGAGGGCGCGTCGCTGATCCTCGGCGGCGGCCTGGGCGCCCAGTTCGCCCGATGGTTTCGGCTTGAGGGCCGCGACTTCGGAATGATCGTTTTCTGCGCCATGACCAGTGCGTTCACGCCCCTTTTGGGGACCCCGCTCACTGCGGCCGTTTTCGTCTTGGAACGGACCCGAACACACCGCGTGCGGCTTTTCGTGCCGTGCCTGGCCGCCTCGCTGGTGGCGTACGGAGTCACGAGCTGGCTGGGGCTCGAGCCGTTCCGGTTCGAGCTGGACGGGATCCCCGCGTTTTCGATCGAAATGACCGGCCGCGTCGTTCTGCTGGCGGGGTTCTGCTTCGCCGCGGGGACGTTTTTCCGGCGGATGATGAACGACGTTTCCACGCTTTGCGACCGGTTTGTGCCGAACCGGTTCTTCGCGATGGGGCTGGGCGGCGCCGGGATTTTGGCCCTGGTCCAGCTTTGCGGAACGACGGACTACTGCGGCGCGGGCCTGAACGGGATCCTCGCGGCATTCGGCGGCTCGGCCGGGTCGTGGGCGTTCTTCTGGAAGATTTTTTTCACCTCGCTGGCGCTTGGGATCGGCTTCAAAGGCGGGCAGATCGTCCCGGCCTTTTTCGTTGGAACGACTTTGGGCTGCGCGCTGGCCCCGATGCTCGGGCTGGACGCTGCGTTCGCCGCGGCGCTGGGTTTGACCGTCCTTTTTGCCACGGTGGTTTCCTGCCCGGTCACGGCCCTGATTTTGGCGCTTGAAGTTTTTGAGGGCGCGGGCCTTGGGCTGGCGTGGTTCCTGCTCGTGGTTCTGGCGGTCGCCTTCCCGATGATGATCCGGCGTGAACGAAAGTAAAGACGAAAGTCAAGATTGAGTCCGGCGTGGACTCTTCATTAATATTTCATCATTTTTTCATTCAAAAGCAAGAAAATGACTCTTTTTTTAATTGGAATCGTGATGCTGATCGCCGGGTACTTCACGTACGGGCGGCTCATTGAGAAAATCCTTCAGCCCGATGACCGTGAGACGCCGGCCTTCACCAAGGCGGACGGGATCGACTACGTTCCCCTGCCGAAGTGGAAGAACATGCTGATCCAGCTCCTGAATATTGCCGGGGTTGGGCCGGTGGTCGGGGCCATTCTGGGGATCAAATTTGGTCCGATCGTCTTCCTCATCATCCCGATCGGGAACATTCTGGGCGGTGCCGTGCATGACTTCGCGAGCGGGATGTTCTCCCTGCGTCACGGCGGGAGCAGCCTTACGACCCAGATGGAGAAGATGATGCTGCCCGGGATGAATCGTCTCATGGCGGTTTTCATGATGGTCCTTCTTCTGCTCTGCGTGGCGGTTTTCATTAACGTTCCGTCGCATCTGGCCGTGGAGATCCCGAAGGACGCGACGCAGTATTTCTGGTACGTGGTTGGAGCCATTTTCCTGTACTACATCGCCGCGACGCTCTTCCCGGTCGATAAAATCATCGGGAAGATCTACCCGTTCTTCGGCGGAATGCTGCTCATTGGGACGCTGCTTCTGGGGATTTCGCTCGTTTACAAATGGTTCACCGGATCAGTGGATTTTCTTTCCATGACGCCGGAAATGACCGACGCGGTTCCAAAGCAGGGGCCGTTCATCCCGTGCTTCTTCGTGACCATGGCGTGCGGTGTGCTTTCCGGCTTCCACGCGACCCAGTCGCCGATCGTCGCCCGAACCATGAAGTCCGAGCGTGAGGCGCGCAGCACTTTTTACGGCATGATGGTCATTGAAGGGGTCATCGCGATGATCTGGGCCGCCGGCGCCATGGCGATGTACCACCTGCAGCCGGAACTTCTCACGACCAACCCGAACTCGACGCTGGTGAAGATCGCGCAGGGATTCCTCGGAAACCAGGTCGGCGTGCTGACGATCATCGCGGTCATCATTCTGGCCGTTACGACCGGCGACACGGCCATGAGAAGCATGCGTCTGAGCCTCGCCGAGATGGTGCGTCTCTCCCAGAAATCGATCGTCTCGCGCCTCTTGCTCAGCCTGCCGCTGATCGTGATCATCGCGGGCCTGCTCATCTGGTCGAACCGGGACGCGCAGGCGTTCAATATTCTGTGGAACTACTTCGCGTGGGGAAATCAGGTGCTTGCCGCTTCGACGCTGCTCGGCTGCACGGTCTGGCTCGCGGCCCGTCGCCGGTGCTACTGGTGTACGCTGATCCCGGCGGTTTTCATGACGTTCGTCGTGACGTCGTTCATCCTCTGGGCCCCGCACGGGTTCAAACTGCCGCAGGGGTTCAACCTCCCGCAGAACGTTTCGTACGCGGCCGCCGCGGTGATCGCCGTGGGGCTTGGAGTCATGGAAGTGATTCGCGGGCACCGGATGGAAGAAGAAGATTAATTAAAAAGGCCCCCTCATTGAGGGGGCTGGCTCGGCAGCACCAATTTAAAGCCTCCCCTGAAAGGGGAGGTGGCCCGTAGGGCCGGAGGGGTTCAGAAACGGAGGAGAGTCCGTCCTTTGGTTGGAACCCCCCAGTCTCGCTTTGCGAGCCAGCCCCCCTTTCAGGGGGGCCTTTAAACGACGCTCGGGCCGCTAGAACACGATGTAGAGGACCCACGACCCGGGCTGATTCTGGATCTTCAGCACGGAATCTTTATACTCAACGGTGGATTCCGCCCAGTCGTTCTGATTGTCGTTCCGAATGACCTTCACGGTCCCGGATTCCGGCACGCCCGCGAGCTGGATCTCCAGGTTTTCCACGTTCTGCTTCCAGTTCGAGGCGAAGATCGCTTTCTGGCCGTTCTCGCCAATGACGCCCATGACCGAGACGTTCTCGCGGTCGGTCGATTTCACGCGGACCGGTTTCATTTGCATCATTTCGCCGAACATTTTGAAGACGTAGTACGGCTTGCGGATCTGGAAATCATCCGTGATCAGGCCCCACGTGCCGGAGGTGGTCCCGTAGAAGTTCCCCATCGTCAGCGGCGTATCCTGCCACCGGGTCAGGACGTACCCGTAAAATCCCGAGGCGTCGTAACCGCTCAGCCCCTCCGGACTGTTGCGCCAGTAGCTCTTGCGCGCCGGGCCGCCTTCGGTCCCGTGGATCTCGGCCCAAGTGCAGGGGAAGTAGTGCCACTCGTTCAGGTGCAGCTCGGTTTTGGTGTAGCCCGCCTCGTCGAGCATCTTGCGAAGCATGAACGGAGGATCGAGCACCGCCTTAGGATTGTTCGGGTACGAGTGCCACGAGAAGAAATCGATCGGCGCGTCCGCGGCCTTGCAGGCGTCGATGAACTCCTGGCAAAGCGAAGGGATCGCGCTGGTAAGGACCGGCCCGCCGATCTTGATGTTCGGGAATTTCTCCTTCAGGTACTTGCTCACCGTGATGTACATGACGATGTACGCCTTGAAGTCTTTATTCCACATTTGCGGGTTCAGGTTCGGCTCGTTCCAGATCTCCCAGTACTCAATATTGTAGTGGAAACCGTCGCCCCAGCCCTCGTTGTAGTGGCGGATGATCCCCTCGCAGATCTTCGCGAACTGAAGGTGGTCTTCCGGATCCTTCGCGAAATACCGGTTCGGCTTGGTGTGCTCGATGCTCGCGCCCAGACGGTACACGATCTGCGAGCCGCCGTCGATGATCCGCTTCAGGTAGTCATCCGTCGCGTCCCAGTAGTAGTTTTTCGGGTCGTTCGGGTTGGCGTCGAACCTGCCGAAAATCTGCGGCGTATCGACGATTCGCATGCCGGGATTCTGGAGCGGAATGTCGTGCAGACGGACCGTGGAGAAATGCGCGTCCGCCACGACCTGGTGCATGTCGCAAATGTTGGTCCCGTTGAGCTTCGCCCAGAAGTTGGTCCCGTTGACCGGTTTGACCGCCTCGCCTTTTTGCGTGAAATCGACGGAAAAGTCGCCGGCCGAGACGCAGACGCTGAACGTCAGACCGAGCAGGAGGGAAGTGAAGAAGGGGGTGAGTTTCATGGAGTTTGCTCCTGAAAAAAAGTTGGATGGTTTGAAACATTAAAAGAGTTCTGCCTCTCTAACCTCTAATATACTCGAAAAAAACTGTGCGTCAAGTGGGTGCCGGGCGTTCGAAACGCTTTCTTGCGCCAAAACCTGTTCGGAAACCGGAATTCCCGAAGATGCTCAGACGAGGCTTTTTTCATCATTTTAAAAATTTTTTCCAAAAAAAAGAAAAAAACTGGAATACTTTCATTTTCATTCGTCATATATTTAAAAAGGACGAAAAAACGTAAAAAGTTTCAGCAAGAAAAGTCTTTTTTTCACGTTTCAGTTTTTATAGTATATTTTTATTGTATAAGAAGGTTGAAAGAATACACCCGGGTTTGAGTGCTTCACTGGCTTGATGGAAAGTCAAAGGATGAACTGTAACAGGGTGGTCTTGCCGCAGAGATCAATTCCCATTTATTTTACAAGGAGGAAACATTATGTCCTGGCATTAAGTATTTCATTAACTTTAGCTGAAAGGACAGAAAATGAGCATTTCCACGAAAAGGTACGAGGCGCTCCATTTCCTTCGTTGGTACCGTGTTCACAACGAGATGGTCGCAAATGTGGCCCCTGAGTACTCTGTGTACGTTCGTCCCCGACGTCGCAAAAATCATCTCCCGGATGCGTGGGACGATGAAGCTGGTGTTTGTCACCAGAAGACATGGAAGGTCAAACGTCGGACCCAGTACCATCCGGATGGGCGAAACGCCTACATGATCACCATCAAGTACAAATGTGAAAAGATTGAAAGCTCTGTTCTGACCCAGTTCGCCACGAGCGACGAATGGAAAACCGAGATTTCCAGTTTCTCTTATGACCTAAAAAGTTACGAGCGTCTTTGGGAAATTGAAGAAAAATTCCAGTTCCAGGGAATCATTATTCAGGAATCCTGGAAAGACCCTGACCCCGAAACCCTTGTCGGCACGCTGTGCTACAAAGTTTACGGGGACCGGAAAGAAGGGGTCCGCCGCTACATGCAGAAAAAGTGTGATCGTTACGGCGAGCAGATGGAAGTAGAGTACATTTGACGGGAAAGGACGGAATATGCAGAAAATCATCAACGCTTTCAAAAAAATCGGAGCCAATGCGGTCATTAACCTCCTCAAACCGGGTCCTGTGTCCAGAAAACGCCGTGAGTTCCGGATCTCAATTCGTGAAGACCGTCAAAAACACGCTTCATGCTTTGTGCTTGATGTTCGGGATGAAACTCAGGTTCACGTTCCGGACGTGAGCGTGAAAGACCATGCGCTTCTGCTCAAGGTCCACTGGACCAACGAGCAGGGGCGGATCATTCGCGAAGATTTCCTTTGCGGGCGTGACGACCACGGATGGTTCGTCTCGACTCTCAAAAGCAACAGTTCCCACAGTGTCGAGGAAGCCTTCGAAAGCCTGCGCCCTGAAGAAATCACTCGTGAACTTCGGGAAAAGAAAGTTCCGCGTTCCCGACAGAATAAACACCGCAATGAGGTGTTCGTTCGTCAGGGGGAGTGGTTCTTCGTCCCGATGCCGCCGGGCTTTGAGCCGAAAGGGGCCGTGCGTGAGAAAGAGCGCCTGGGAGTCAGAGGCAAACCGCACATCGCGGATTTTGTCTATTCTGAAGGCGTGGTTCGTTACACTCACAAAAGATTCCTGAATCTTTTTACCAGGGAGGAAGTCGCCCAGTTCGAGAAGGAGGGCGAGGTCGGTTTCAGACCGGTATTTATCGTCCAGGAGGCTTTCGCGAAAGGCCGGGTCGTTCATCCCGACCACCGGACGGTCTTCCTCGACGGCTGGCACCGTGTGGTCCCGAACACGGAAAACCGCCTGCCGGGCAGCAACACGTTCTTCGACTGAACGATTTCAGGTCCCAAACTGCGCGCAGGCGCACCACGGGACCTCGACCGAGTGCCCCGTGGGGGTGAGTCGGCCGGTTTCAGAATCCACGCGGAAGCTGAAGATCCGGCCCGTCTTCTGGCACGAGGCGAGCAGGAACGAGCCGCTCGGGTCGAGCGTGATGTGGCGCGGAATCTCGCCGCCCGCCGGAATCTGCTGCACGTGCAAAAGGCCGGCGGCGGTTACGGCAAAAACGCTCAAAACGTCGGCGTTTCTCGAGGAAAAATACAAAAATCGGCCGTCCGTCGAGGAAACGATCTCGGCGCACTGGCCCGCCGGCGTGCCGGGAGTCAGGACCGGCTGGGATGCTTGAAAGGCAAACCGGCCGGTTTTTTCGTTGAAAAGGAACGTTTCGACCGTGCAGGAAAGCTCACTGAAAACGAAAAGCCGCGAGCCGTCCGGAGAAAAAACGGCATGGCGCGGGCCGTGCCCTTTGGGAGCCGGGGCGAAATCTTCCTCCGTGCGGAGGCTCCACGTTCCGTCGCTTGGGTCCTTGCGCCAGACCCAGATCCGGTCGTTCCCCAAGTCGCACTCGGCCAGAAAACGTCCGCCCGGATGCTCGGTGACGCAGTGCGGGTGCGAGGCTTCCTGGCGGCCCCGACCGTCGCCAAAGTACGGGTGGGACTGGAACTGCACGTCGCCGAACGAGCCGTCCGGCTGGAGCGCAGCGACCGCGGTGGTCCCGCTGGAGTAGTTCGTCGCAAAGAGCCATTTCCCGTCGGAGGTCACGAGCGTATGGCACGGGTTTTTCCCGCCGGAGCTCGTTTGGGAAAAGGGCTCCAGCGACCCGTCCGGCCGGATCCGGTGCGCGGTGAGCAGATCATCCCCGGCGTTGCTCGAGTCGCTCGACGAAACGGCGTAAAGGACGTTTCGTCGGGAATCGACGGAGAGGAACGTCGGGCTTTCCAGAACCGCGGCGGGTTCCGTGAAAACGCGCCTCATTTCGCCCGTGGCCGGGTCGAGGGCGCAGGCGTAAATTCCCCGGGAAAACGGAAGCGGCGAAAGGTCTGCCGGGCGGTTCATCACGCCAACGTAAAAAAGTGGGTCCATGGCGAAAATCTCACGCGAAAGTAAAAACCTGGTTTCTGATCCTCATTTCCTCTCCCAAACCGCCTCTTTCCCGTTCTTTCCGGGAACGAAACGCACCGAGTCGGTCTTCCCGTTCGGCCAGTGGATCAGCGCGCCGGTTTTCGTCCGCTCCACGGTCGGAAGCGGTTCCGAGGCGTTGGAAATCGGAAGCAGAACCACGAGAAATTCCGGCTCCACCGCCCGGACGGTCCACGCAAGGCGCGGGTGAACGCCGATCTGCGACGTCTGGAACGGGGCGACCTCCGTCTTCCCGGCCGTCTTCGCCATCGGGAAAATCGCCATTTGCTGCGGGATCTTCCGCGTCACGCTCGAGGTGAGCAGGAACGGCGTTTGGGCGTCCTGAACCGCTTGCGACGCGGGGATCAGTTCCGCTTCCTCTTTCAGTTGCGGGGCCTGATCCGCCGGTTTTTCTGCGGTCGGCGGCACGAACTCGAGGCCCAGAAACGCCAGCTGCGACTCCGGCTCGCGGGCGGTCAGCTCCACGGTCACGGTTTCGCCCGCTTTCAGGTCGAGTTTGACTTCGCCCTCATTCCGGTCGCTGACGGTGCAGCGCGAGAAGTTGGAGCTCGGCGTAATGTCCCACGTCAGATTCTTCCCGCCGTTGACTTTCACGAAAAAACTGTCCGATTTGTCGCACTCCACGCCGCCGCAGCGCGTGATGGCCGCGAGTAAGTACTTCCCGTCTTTCGGAGCCTTGAGCGTGAAAACCGCTTTGCCGTGCGCCGCGCCGAAGACTTTTTCCTTGGCCGAGGTCAGGACCTCGAAGCTCGTTTCGTCCTGAAGGACGCGCCAGGGGGTCCGCGTCACGTCGAACGTGAAGTCCGGGCTGGTGTGGAGCTGGTACGTGAAATCGTGCTCCTTCCCGTCCTTTTTGCGGAAGTCGTCGTACGTGACGAGGTACGGCGGGACCCCGTCGTTCTGATCGCGCACAAAGACGTAGTGGCGATCGGCGCGTTCCACTTCCATCCCGGTCGGCTCCTCGGCCCAGCGGCCGAACGTGAAGTTCCACGCCGCTTTCGCGTCGGTCCGGATCCAGTCGAACTGCGCGGAGTGCGAGTAACCGGTGATCTCCCCGTTTGAATTATTGTGCCAGTTCATCGGCTGGCCAGCGCCGTCGATCAGGACAACGTTATGCGCGAAACTGCTTCCGCTCTTGAATTTCTCGCCGTCGTTTCCGTAGCCGGAATCGATGACGAAATCCTGACCCAGCGCGCGCAGGGTGAACGTTCCTTTGTCGGACTGGTCGTGGCCACTGGCGTGAGGGCCGGCCTCCACGGCGAGGTGGTACGCGTCGGGGCCGTAGCCGTTTTCACGGGAAACGACCAGCCCGCGGCCGCGGAAGAACTGCGACTCGGGGAGGTACTTTCCCGGGTCCTCCGCCACGGGGCACGGCTTGAAGAAAAGGACGTACGCCAGTATCTGCGCGTCGTTGAATTTCTCCGGGTCCACGACCGTTGGCTCGACGTTCCACGCCCAGCCCATCAGCTCGGCCATGGCGCCGTAACTCAGCCGGCGTTCGCCCGGAAATTCGCGGAAATGCTGCGCGTAGTCGAGGCCTCGGGTGGTTTTGGCCTGCGGGAGGATCTTCTCGCCCGGGCGCACGGGGTCGGTCTGGGCCAGTTCCGCGAGCCGGCCGCACGTGTAGGCGTAGAAGGGTGAACCGGCGGGGACGCCGTGATTGCAGTCCGAAAGATTGTTCCACCGCCGCTTGTTCGGGAGCATCTCGGAAACGAGCCACGGCGCGATGATGTGCCAGTTCGTTTCGAGGAAGAGGTCGCCGTAGTCCAGATCGCGCAGGCACTCGGCAAACTGGACGCCGGCTCCGATCCCGTAGCTGATGTAGCTCGGACCTTCGTGGCACGCGCCGTCAAAATCGACGCCGAAGGTCAGGTAGTCGCGCAAGTGGCGGCGAAATTCGACGAGCATCGCCTCCTCAGCCGCTTCCGTCTCGCCGTGCATTGCCAGAACGCCCAGCCCCGCGCATGCGGCGAGTCCCGGGTCCCAGTTCCAGACGCGGTTGAGCGGGTGCTTTCCCCACGCGTCGGTCCCGGAGTGGTCGTAAATATTCTGCACGAAACCCAGGAGCGTGATTTTCACCTCACGCCGTTCTTCGGGCGTGAGCCAGTCGTAGAGCCAGTCGTAGCCGAAAGCCAGCGTCCGCACGTAGAACGTCCGCGTGTAGTAGAAACCCTGGTCGATCTCGGGCGAGTTCACGTCGAGCGACCGCGCCATGTTCACGAGGATCCGGGCGGCGGTGCGGCCGTAATCGTCGTTTTTCGTGATGATCGCTGCGGCGGCGAGCGTCTCGAACGGGACCACGACCCGATTGATCGTCCCCTCAAAGCGGCCGCGGTTCCGGTGGCTGGTCACGTCGGGATGATTCTCGAAGCTGAAGACCGTCCCGAACGGGTTTTCCGGGTCGAGATTCCGTTTCGTGGCGTCCGCGAGCAGAAGCAGACGGTTCATCGCGGGGTCCTTTTCCGCCGCCATTTTCCGCAGGCGTTCGAGTCTTTCCCCGTGCATGAGCAGGCGCGGGTGGACGCCCGGTTCCAGCTCAGACTCGGGTTTGAGCTGACGCGCGAATTTCATCCGGTCCACTCGGCGCAGAAGCGGCTGGACTTCCTCTTTCGTCACCAGGCGCAGGCCGCGGAATTCGATCGCGGTCGGTTCCTCCACGCTTCCGACCTGGATCTCCAGCATGGCGGTCTGCTTCAGGAGGGCCGGCGTCACCCGGGGCTGCGTCGTGTCGCGCAGCGGCAGGAAACGGTCGAGCGGGAGGAAAAACTCGATCCACTCCCCACGCGAGTCGGTGCTTCGGCCGAGGTCCTGCGCGTAGTAGGCGGTTTTGCCTCCCGAAACCGGAAAGAGCAGATCGGCCGTAAGCGTGTGGCGCATCCGGTCCTCCTTCGAGGCGCGGAACTGGCCGTAAATTCCGGCGATCGGCGCGTAATCAAGCGTTGGAAGCGGGACCTGGAACCAGCCAAAACGAAACTCCTGCGGCTCGACCGCGGCGGTGAGGACTTTCGCCTCGTCGTTCCACGTCAGGCCGACGTTGATTTTCCTGGACCACTTTTCGATCGGCTTGACCCCGTCATTCAGCAGATCAAGCGGTTCCGCCGAGCAAACGCCGAGGGAGAAAAAAAGAGAAAAAACGCACAAAAAGATTCGAGAAAAACGCATCGGTGAGCCTTTAATTCATGTTAGATTCCGGACGGTCCCAAAGAACGCCCCGCCAAATTTCACGGCGAGGGAGGAAACGTTCCGAAAAACCTTCCTCCCTCGCCTCTTTTTAAAAACCAATCCATTCAAAGGACGGACCCTAGAACCGCTTCCACTGCGGAAGACCCGGCTTGCACGATTCGTACTCGCCGTTTTCGTTCGGCATGATGTAGCTCGGGCCGTTGAAGTCCAGATTATCGAGGTCGGGGCAAAGGGCATAGGTCGAATTCCACGCCGTATCCCACGTGACTTCCTGACCGGATTCCATCGCCATGCGGCCCATGATGCCGGTGAAGCAGGATTTCAGGCAGAAATCGACGTCTTCGCTCGGGAGGTCCTGACGGATCATCTTGGCCAAACGATTGTGCTCTTCCTGGTACGAGTCGTTCCACGGGGTCGGGGCCTTCCAGACGACGTCTTCCGGGACCTGGTGGTAGCCCTTGAAAATGCGCGGATTGTGCTCGCCTTCGCCCAGCAGAGCGGAGCCTTTGGAACCCTGGATCACGGCACGGAACGACGTCCACGTGTTCGGCATGAAGCGGGTCTGCATCATCATGCGGACGCCGTCGTCGAAGACGTACTCGCAGGAAATGTGGTCGAGCAGCTCATCCTTCACGGTACGGGACTGACGTCCGCCGGTCCCCTGGACCCACGTCGGGTGCTCGCCCTTGCACCAGCAGCAAATGTCCAGGTTGTGCACCATCCAGTCGACACACGGCGTGCCGGAGATCCACGAGAAACTGTTGTAGTTGCGCAGCTGGCACTGCAGCGGGGTCCACTCGGGGCGCGGATTGTAGCTGCACGTGTTGGTCTGGAAGCGGTACACCCAGCAGGACAAAATGTCGCCGATCGCACCGTCCTGGATCATTTTCACGGTCTCTTCCGTGCAGATCGCCTTACGATTATTCAGGCCCGTGATGACTTTCAGGTTTTTCTGCTGCGCGACTTTCCAGGCGGCCAGGGCGCGTTTGAGCGTGGGCGTATCGACGCCGAACGGCTTTTCGAGGAAGACGTGCACGCCCTTCTGGACGGCGTACTCAAAGTGCAGGGAACGGAATGCGCCCGGAGCCACGAGCAGGACCAGGTCGCCGGGGCGGAGGCAGTCGATCGCCTTTTTGTACGCGTCGAGGCCCCAGAAAATCGTGTCGTCGGTGAACGCGCAGCGCTTGGAGACTTCTTCGTCAGCCTTCAGAACCTGGGCGAAACCTTTGGCCTGATCTTCGAACGCGTCGGCGATGGCGACCAGTTCGACCGGGCCTTCCTGGGTTTTCAGAGCCTGGAAACAGGCACCGCGTCCACGTCCGCCGCAGCCGACCAGGGCGATGCGGATCGTTTCGTCACCAGCCGCGTGAACGTGCGGAACGGTCATGCTCGCGACCGCGGCAGCGGCGGCGCTGGTTTTGAGAAAATTACGGCGAGTCAAAGCAGCCATGAAAATCTTCCTTTCTTCAGGTAGAATTTGGGTTGGAACGGATGGGTGGGAACGAGAGTCCCAATCATTAAATTAAGTACTTCGATTTTACCAGACATTCGGGGGGAAGTCAAGTATTTCCCCGCTCTTTTTGGAAAAAAATGAAGAAATTTTGCGTCAACGCGAAGCGGACGAGGTTTGGAAAGACGAAATCCGGCTTCGGGAGAAAAAGGATCCAGGAATCTCCGTGAAACCCATTTCGCCCTTCGGTCTTTTGACCGCTTCGCGTCGCAAATCAAATTTTACATCGAGAACGTCCCGCGGAATCCGACGACCACGACGTCGTTTTCGTCCGCGTTACCGCCGGGATTCTTCACCCACTGGACGTTTGGCGTGATGGCGAGCCAGTCGCGCAGTTGGCACCGGTAGTAAATTTCCAGGTGGCTTTCGTTGCCGGCATTATCCAGCGAGTCACGCAATGCGTCGGTGATTTCGGCCAGACCGTAACCAACGCCGAACGTGTCGTCCGGTCTCCAGAAGAAGTTCATGAACTGGAAGCCTGCGCTGACGTGGGATTTAATGTCGTTGAAGTCCTCGTTGAGCTGGGAGCCGTAGCGGCACCAAAGCCCGAAGTGGCAGGTGATCTCCTGGTCGAACGAGAAGCCCCAGCCGCGATTGTTGTAGGCGTCCACCATCGTGCCGTCTTCGCCTTCGGATTCACTGTGCGCGCTCGTCCAGCCGAAGAAGCGGTAATTGCCCTGATGGCCGTTGAAAACCGGGTGCCAGCCGACTTCCAGAATGGCGAACACGTTGTGGAAGACGTCGTCCCAGCCCGAGTTGCTCTGAACGCCGAGGCCGACCGAGAACTGGTCAATGGGTTCCCACCAAAGCATTCCGCCGAACGCGTAGTCGGGGAACTCGATCGCCAGGTTATTGATGAAACCGCTGGAGAGGAACTGCTCGTGCTCGCAGTTCGCGTACTCGTTCGTGTCGAAATCGCTCGTCATGTCGATTTTCCCGAGACGCCCGCGAAAATGACCGTCGAGGAATTTATGTTCGTACCAGAGTTCGGAGATCTGAATGCTGTCGTCTCCCCACGCGTGGTCGTTGAACCCGGAAAGTGTGGGGATCCGGCCATCGACACCCTCGCCGCCGCCGGCTTCGACCTTCAGATAAAATGCGCCAAAATCCCATGCGGGGAGCAGTGCTTCCAGATCGAGACCATAGACCGCGTCCGCCTGTGAGTCCCAACTGTCGCTGGATCTGGTGTTTCCCTGGACGATTCCGTCCACGATCAGACCCCACTCGATACGGTCCCAGAAAGTTTCTTCTTTTTCTTCCAGTACAGAAGTACCGTCGGCTTCCACGACCGTCGTGCCCGTGATCAGCCCTTTTTCAGAGTTAGGGCTGACGTGCATCGGATCGGCGAAAGCTGCTCCGACAGTCAACCCCAGGCAGAGGAACGCCCTGACAAAATGTTTAAAAACCTTTTTCATATTGACCCATCCTTAGGTGTAAACAGGTATAAAGTAATTTTGGGGTTGACTAAAATCACCGATTTTATTGGTACTATCGTGAAAATCCTTATAATAGTTAAATTTTTATCCAAAAAATCGGCAATTTTTCCGAAAATTTTTTTGAAAAAAAACGCCTCAGAAGGGCAAAAAAACGGAAAAAAGACGGAATCACGCCTTGAATTATTTGGAGATTTTGCTATAATCAAAAACCAGTCCACCTTTTCAGAAAGGTTTGTACCATTTAACCCCATGGGTCATTAATATTATGTTGGAAATTCTTAGCAAACGCGAGGTCGCCCCGCGTATTTTTGAGATGGTCGTTCACGCCCCGCGAGTCGCCGCCAAGGCGATGCCGGGCCATTTTGTGATCGTGATGCCGGAAGAAGTCGGCGAGCGTATCCCGCTGACGATCGCGGACTATGACCGGGAAGCCGGGACCGTGACGCTCGTTCTGATGACGGTCGGCGTGACCTCGACGAAACTTTCCCGCCTGAACGAAGGCGATTCGCTTTACGCGCTGATCGGTCCGCTGGGCAATCCGTCCGAAATGGGTCAGTTCGGCACGGCCGTTCTGGTCGCGGGCGGCGTTGGAACCGCTCCGGTTTACCCCATCGCCAAACTTTTGCACGAGCAGGGAAACAAAGTCGTCGTGATCCAGGGCGCGCGCACGAAGGAGCTTTTGTTCTGGGTCGATAAAATGGCGGCGGTCTGCGACGAGCACATCGTCTGCACCGACGACGGAACGTTCGGCCGCAAGGCGATGGTCACCGAGCCGCTGAAGGAACTGCTCGAGACGCGCCCCGGCGAGATCGGCTGCGTCTGGACGATCGGGCCGGCCATCATGATGAAGTTCTGCGCGAAAACGACCGAGCCGTTCGGCGTCAAGACGGTCGCGAGCCTGAACACGATCATGATCGACGGGACCGGAATGTGCGGCGGCTGCCGCTGCACCATCGGCGGGAAGACCCGGTTCGTCTGCTGCGAAGGCCCGGAATTCGACGCGCATGAGATCGAGTGGGATTCCGTGATGAAACGTCAGCAGCAGTTCAAGTGCCAGGAAAAGTGCTCGATGGACCGGTACGTTGAGATGTATAAGGAAAGCGAGAAAAAATAAGGTTTTGTAAAAACGCGGAGACGCTCCGGCATCATTTAAAGGCCCCCTCCTTGAGGGGGCTGGCTCGCGCAGCGAGACTGGGGGAGTTTTGGTGAAAACGCCCTCCAACTCCCCCCGGCGCTAACGCGCCACCCCCTCTGGGAGGGGGGCTTTAAACACGCTGAAAGCGTCGTCCCCGTAATTGAAAGCAATAAAATGAAAAAAATCTCAGAAATTCAACCCACACGTACTCCGATGCGTGAGCAGGACCCGCAGGTCCGCGCGCATAATTTCCAGGAAGTCCCGCTTGGCTACTCCGAGGAAGAAGCCCGTAACGAGGCGGCCCGCTGCCTGCACTGCGCGAAACCGATGTGCGTGACCGGCTGCCCGGTGAACGTGAATATTCCGGAATTCGTCGCGCTGATCAATGAAGGCGATTTCGCCGGCGCGGCCCGTTCCATCAAGAAAACCAGCTCGCTCCCGGCGGTTTGCGGCCGTGTTTGCCCGCAGGAAAGCCAGTGCGAGTCGAAGTGCGTCCTCGGCAAGAAACTCGAGCCGGTCGCCATCGGCCGTCTGGAACGTTTCGCCGCCGACTACGAACGCGAAAAAGGCCTGGTCCAGACCCCCGAAAAAGCTCCGGCCACGGGCAAAAAAGTCGCCGTCATTGGCGCGGGTCCGTCCGGTTTGACCGTCGCGGGCGATTTGAGCCTCAAGGGTCACGACGTGACGGTTTTTGAAGCACTGCACAAAGCCGGCGGCGTGTTGATGTACGGGATCCCCGAGTTCCGGCTCCCGAAGGACATCGTGCAGATGGAGGTCCACTACCTCGAGACGCTCGGCGTGAAATTCGAGCTGAACCAGGTCGGCGGCCGCAGCATCGACGTGCGCGAACTGATGGAAAAAGACGGTTTCGACGCGATTTTCCTCGGCGTCGGCGCGGGTTTGCCGTCCTTTATGCCCATCCCGGGGACGGGGCTTGGAAACGTCTATTCGGCCAACGAGTACCTGACGCGCTCCAACCTGATGAAGGCGTACAAATTCCCGGAATACGACACGCCGATCGCGCACGGGAAACACGTGGTGGTCGTTGGCGGTGGAAACGTCGCGATGGACGCCGCCCGTACCGCCTTGCGTCTGGGCGCGGAAACCGTGAAAATCGTTTACCGCCGTTCCGAGGCGGAGCTTCCGGCCCGTGCGGAGGAAGTTCACCACGCGAAGCAGGAAGGCGTGCAGTTCCAGCTTCTGACCAACCCGGTCGCGATGCAGGGGGACGAAAAGGGCATGCTCGCCTCCATGACGTGCGTCAAGATGGAGCTGGGCGAGCCGGACGCTTCGGGCCGCCGCACTCCGGTCGAAATTCCCGGCTCGGAATTCACGTTTGAGACGGACCTGGTCATTTTCGCGGTCGGGACGGGCGCAAACCCGGTCATCACGAAATCGGTTCCGGGCCTTGAGCTGAACAAGCGCGGGTACATCGTGGCGGACGAAAATGGCCGCACCTCGATCGACGGCGTGTGGGCTGGCGGCGACATCGTGACGGGTGCCGCGACGGTCATCAAGGCGATGGGCGCAGGCCGCGCCGCCGCCAAGGACATGCACGAGTGGCTCATGAAGAAATGAATAATGAATAATGAATAACGGGTCAGGTGCAAGCATAAAGCCCCCACCTAAGCGCAAAATTTTTGTCATCGAGTGGGGACTTTATGCTTGCACTTGATGAACGTTTTGAAAATTAAATGTTAATCGGTTTGTGGCC
>JAFSMO010000037.1 GCA_017447865.1 Thermoguttaceae bacterium | reverse complement strand
TTTTTTCATAAATCAACCACTCCAAAAACAAAATTTTGAAAAATTCCAGTATAACTGAACGCCAAAATTTTGTCAACGGGTGGGGGCTTTATGCTTGCACTTAGGTGGGGGCTTTATGCTTGCACCTGACCCGTTATTCATTATTCGTTCTTTCATTCTGTTTCTACCAGTTTTCCCGCTTTGTATTCCACGACGCGCTTCATCAGGTCGTCCTGACTGTTCGCTTTCCCCATCGCGTCTTCGAGCGTGACGACCCCATCACGCCAGAGTTTGAAAAGGTGGTCGTCCAGCAGCTGCATCCCGCGCTTGGCACCGGTCTGAATCACGGACGTAATACGGAAAATCTTGTTTTCACGGATCAGGTTGGCCGTTGCGGAATCGACCACGAGCATTTCGTACGCGGCCACACGTCCACCGCCGATTCGCGGAAGAAGCGTCTGGCAGAGAATTCCCAGAATGGAAGATGCCAGCTGGGTTCGGATCTGGTCCTGCTGCGTGTTCGGGAAAACGTCGATGATACGGTTGATCGTACCGGCGGCGGAGCTCGTGTGCAGCGTACCGAACACGACGTGCCCCGTTTCTGCCGCGGTGATGGCCGTTTCGATGGTTTCCAGGTCTCGCATTTCTCCCACGAGGATGACGTCCGGGTCCTGACGCAAAGCGCGGCGGATCGCCTCGGCGAACGTCGGGACGTCCACCCCGATCTCACGCTGGTTGATCGTGCACTTGATGTTCGGGTGGTAGAACTCGATCGGGTCTTCGATCGTGATGATGTGGTGGTCGATGTTTTCGTTCAGCCACTTGATCATGGCGGCCAGGGTCGTCGTTTTGCCGGAACCGGTCGGACCCGTCACGAGCAGAAGACCACGCGGACGCTGAATCAGTTCGCGACAGACGGGCGGCGTGTTGAGCTCATCCATCGAGAGCATTTTGTTCGGAATCTGACGCAACACCATCGCCACGTTGCCGCGCTGACGGAAGACCGAAACACGGAATCGGGCCTGGTCGCCGAACGAGAAACCAAAGTCCGTGCTCCCCATTTCCTGCAGTTCCTGCTGGCAGCGGGACGGCGTAATACTTTTCATCAGCGCCACGGTATCGTCCGGCTGAAGTTCGTTCGTTTCCAGACGCACCAGACGCCCGTGAAGACGCACGACCGGCGGCTGCCCCGTGGTGATGTGAAGGTCGGAAACGCCCTGTTTCACGACCGTTTGGAGAAGTTTATCAATGAGTACTGCCATAGTTGTACCTTCTTATTCGGAGGAGGGACTTCAGTCACCCCAAAAAAAGTAATTACTTGAAGTTATTTCCACCATTCAAACGGCTGAATATCACTTTTCCTTTTGCCGGCTTTAAGCTGGGTGAACGGTTTGGCGTGGTCTTTGCTGTTCGTAATCGGCATAAAACGGTATGGACCTTGAGGGTCGAAATCATCTGGGTGTTTCTTAACGGTATCGGCGTTGAGGATAATCAAACGTTTCGTCTGATTTTCCGAAAATTTGGCCCTCTTTTTCTTGTGAAGGTCCATCAAAAGACCAACGTTCTGAACGAGTTCCGGCGCGTCCGGCTTGACCTTCGCCGCAAACCGGAACGACGTCAGGGCGGTGGAGTAGTCGTTGTTGAGCATCGCCAAAACGCCGAAATTGTTGAACAAAACCGGGTCGTCCTTGACGTCTTTCATGAACGTCTTCATAGTCTCAAACGCGGCCGCGCGGTCCTTCTGGCCGTAAAGCTGAACGAGAGCCAGGGCTGCCGGGGCGCGGAAGTCTTTCGGGGCGAATTTGGCGGTTTTGGCAAACGCTTCAATCGCCAGTTCCGGCTCGCCTTCCGTGAAGAACTCGTAGCCTTCGGTGAGCTTTTCGACCAGTTTGGTCTCTTTTTCGGCTTTCTCTTTGGCCAGCTTCGCCTCTTTTTCGGCCTTCGTCTTGGCTTCCGCCTCAGCCTTGGCTTTCGCTTCCGCTTCGGCTTTGGCTTTTTCCGCGGTTTCCTTTTCGGCGCGGACTTTCGCGGCTTCTGCCTCGAGTGTCGCTTTCGCGGGGCCTACATCAAAACCATAGATTTCGGAGCCGAATTCCCAAACTTTGTCCGGGAGGACTTTGCCGGTTTTCAGGTCCAGGAAATAAAGGACATTACCATCCGCGAAAATGGCGTATTTTCCATCGGTGGTTACTTTGAAGTCGCCGTAGAGGGTTTCCAGTGGAAAATTCTCTTTGGTTTCCGGATTGAAAATGAAACCAGTGTGTTTATTCCAATCGGCCAGATAAATGAAACGGTTATCTGGAAGGAATGCACATCCATTAGTAGCTTTTTCTAATAAAACCTTACCGGATTCTTTCTCTACGATAAAACTACTCCCTGATCCTTTTCTTTTTTGCCACAAGTATTTCCCATTGGGAGAAATCGCAAGGGCCGCTTCCGACACGTCCTTTATGGAATTGTCACGGTAATTCCACAACTTACCATCAATAAAAATATAATCATCCAAAGTTTTTTGACAAATTTCTACCGAGGTACCATCTTTCCACCGATATTCAGCCAACATTTTACCGGTTTGAACAGAATAAGCTCGTAATGTACGATCATGCGGCCATGGATCATTGGCACCGAAAAATACTGTTTGGGAATCCGAGGAAAACCATACTCTTTTTATTTCAATGGCTCCATTCTCACAGCGACATACTTTCTCCAGTGTACGGAAATTGTAAACGTCGAATTTTTGTGCCTCAAACCGGACAATGTATTGTCTGTCAGGTGAAATTAAAATTTTATGATACCCTGCATTCCAACGGGAATTGGTGTCATTTTTATCGTGCTTGCCAATTTGGATCTCTCCCAGCAAATTCTTCGTTTCGTAGTTCCAAATCTGGATTTTTCCCTCAAAGGGAAGGCAAATCACGATCGAGTCTTCCAACGGGAACAAACCTTCCTTTTCCTCCGCACGCGACTGAAGCGTGAGAGTGAACAGGAAAGCAAGCGTTAAAAACAGTGAACGACGAAACATACCCGATTACCTTTTTACTGAGTGATGATGACGCGGAACCCGAACGAATCACGCGTACTGAATTTTAAGGAGTTACTGCGCATTGCCGGACGTGAATCCCATTCCGCGGAACCGGCAAATGACGTGCCGCGGATGCATTTGGTCATGCCATCGTCCGTGTTCGCCGCGGTAGGATCGATCTGCCAGGAGTCTTCGCACCATTCCCGAACATTCCCTTGCATATCGTACAGGCCCCAAGAGTTTGAATCCAACTTCCCGACTGGATGAGTATGATTATCCGAGTTGTGTTTGCCCCACATGCGTTCGAAATGGACCGCCGGACCCGTTTCACCGGCGCGACAGGCGTATTCCCATTGGGCTTCGGTCGGAAGCTGGACCTTCACAAACAGCGCACTCGAAAGTTTCTCACAAAAATCAGTCGCGTTTTGCCAGTTTACCGAATCGACCGGGAGCTGTTTGCCGTCCTTGAACGATGAGGGGTTGGTGCCCATCACGTCTTCGTACATTTCCTGCGTCACTTCCGTTTCCAGCATCCAGAATCCGTCTTTGATTTGAACTTCGTGCTGGGTCTCTTGAGCGTCATTTCGGCCGGGTTCGTCCTTGGGACTGCCCATCATGAACTTGCCGGCGGGGACCCAACGAAATGCGTACGGGATCCGATTGTTTTTCCAAATCACTCGTTCGCCTGCTTTCGTACCTGCGATCCAGCCCGCAGACCGGGTTGGGGTTTCCTCATCAGTATACTGCGGTGCTTGCGGGATTTCTTCGACCGGCTGAGGATTGGCCTCTGCAGTTTCCGGTACTGGCTTCGTTTCCTTTACCGGCTTCTGGATGTCGGATTTCGTGATGATGATTCGTTCTTCCTTTTTTCCTCCACCAGCTGCGACAAGCAGCAAAAGCAAAAGCAGTGCCGCCGCTCCGGATCCACCAAGTATCCATGAAAGCGGAAGAGGTTTTTTGGTGGGCTTCGCAGCGGATTTGGCTGGTTTTTTCGTCAGTGTGGACACTGAAACCGGCTTTTTGCCCGTTTTGCGGGAACTTGATGCAGCTTTTTCAGGCCGTGCATGAGTCGCGGCTGCTTTTCCTTCGGATTTTGGCTCTGAAACCTCGAACAAAAGCGCGTTCAAATCCTGTTTTTCCGCAGGTTTCTGAACTTCAGGCGCGAAGTTCAGCGCCCCCCCAAACTCGGACTCGGGCACTGGAACCGACGACTGAACCATCGGTTCAATGACTTTGCCATCTGCCGGGAAAAAAGGCACGGAACCAGGAGCCGGCGCCGATTCCGGAAGTGGAACCGACGACTGAACCATCGGCTCGATGACTTTGCCATCTGCCGGGAAAAAAGGCACGGAACCAGGAGCCGGCGCCGATTCCGGAAGTGGAACCGACGACTGAACCATCGGCTCAACTAAATGCTGCTGCAGCTTTACAGACGAAGGAATTTCCTTTCCCTGCGAATTGTTTTCGCTTCGGAGCTGTGCGTCATACGCCGCTTTGCTTTCCGAGTTCAGAAGCGTCACCCGAGCTTTGGAAATCTCATTCAGAAGCCGCTGCGACTCGGCCGAGTGTTTCCCGATCTGGTACGTACGAACAAACGTCATTTGACGGTCTGCCGCATTGGAAATCACATCCTTCCGCGGCTCGAAGTTTTGAAGTCCCAGGAGCGTGTAATAGGTCAGCGGGAGGAATGGCGAAATCCCAAGCCACTCATAATACGGGTCAAATCCTTCAGGACGAAGACGTTTTAAGCCTACATGCGTCTCTGCGGGTGCATAGATCTCATCCTTCGTGTCGGTCAAAACCGTTTCCTTGTTCTTTCCGGCAAGCGCCTCGATGAAATCCACACAAGAATCAAACCGCTGTTCTTTTGTTTTTGCTAAAACCCGGGCAAATACGGAGTTTTGCTCTTCGGTCAATTCTTCAATCGGAGGAAATTCCTTGTTCAGGATCTGATGAATCAAAATGGACGCGGTTGTGGCCGAAAACGGCATTTTTCCCGTGAGCATCTGGTACGCCAGGATTCCTAAGGAGTACTGATCTGTACGCCCGTCCTGCGGAAGTCCATCCACCTGTTCGGGAGCCATATACGGGAGCGTTCCTGAAATGCTGAACGTCGCGTCTTTATCCATTGACTGCGTGGAGTGCCATTCCATCGCAAGGTCGAAATCAATGATTTTTATGTCTTCCCAAAGTGGGGTTTCACCGTCCATCGGGACCATCAGGTTTTGCGGCTTGATGTCCCGGTGAAGGATCTTCTTTTTATGCGCGTAATCCAACGCCTGAGCCGTGGGAAGGAGGATCTTGACCGTTTCTTCCAACGTAAACTTTTCATTAGGCTGTTTTCGCTGCAGGGTCGCAAGGTCCTTGCCCGGCACGTAGTCCATAATGCAAAAAGCACCGTAATTTTCGTCGTTTGCAAACGTCAGGGCCGAACAAATGTTTGGATGGCGAAGTTTACGTACGAGAGCGAATGACGCCTGAACTTTAGCGAGCTGGTCCGAATCTTTCTGAAGTTCAGGAGGAACGCGTTTCATGACGACGTCCTGGACTTTTATATCACCATCAAACTCTTCTGCGAGCCAAACTTCCCCCATGCCACCGCGTCCAAGCATTTTTACAACCCGATAGCGTGAAAAGAAAATCATGCCAGGGCGCAGCATGCCGGTGATTTGCGATACATCGTAATTGGCCGTCGTTTCCAGGTCACTCATGGTTTTTATTTATTCCAGCCTTTTCAATGGAATGAACCAATACAAAAGCCTGGGGGTTCGTTGGACTCTTTCTATATATGGATTGGATATTTCAAGGGAATCGCGAAATACTGTCCGAATCACCCATCTTCTTCGGACATCTTGGCGACGCGGAGCACTTCCTCGATCGTCGTGATCCCTTTGCACACTTTATAAAGACCGTCCACGTAAAGGGTTTTCATCCCTTCCGTGATGGCGGCCTGACGGATTTGGGCAGTTGGAGCTTCTGCAAACGTCAGCTCACGGATCTTGCTCGACATTTTCATCAGTTCGTAAATGCCCAAACGACCTTTGTACCCCTTCATATTGCAGTTGGAGCAGCCGCGCCCGTGCATGAAATGCGCGGTTTCAAGAGCTTTTTCCGGGAAACCGATCGACTCAATGACCGACTGCGGCGGCTGGAACGGCTCGCGGCATTTTTTGCAGATCGTTCGGACAAGACGCTGCGCCATGATCGCGATGACCGAGCTGGCGATCAGGTACGACGGCACCCCCATATCGGCCAGACGAGTCACGGCGGACGGCGCGTCGTTCGTGTGCAGCGTGCTGAAGACCAAGTGCCCCGTAAGCGACGCCTGGATCCCCATCTGCGCCGTTTCAAGGTCTCGCATTTCGCCCACCAGAATGATGTTCGGCGCCTGACGCAGCATGGAACGAATGACGCTTGCGAAGTCCAAGCCGATCGAGTGTTTGATCTCGACCTGGTTGATCCCGGCCAGGTAGTATTCCACCGGGTCCTCGGCCGTGATGATTTTCCGGTCAGGCGTGTTCAGAGCGTTCAACGCCGCGTATAGCGACGTCGTTTTTCCGGACCCCGTCGGCCCCGTGACCAGGATGATCCCGTTCGGACGGCGGATCAGCGTGTTGAAGGTCGTGAAGTCATCTTCCGCGAAACCGAGCTGACGCAGACCGATCTTGATGTTGTCTTTGTCCAGAATACGCATGACGACGGACTGCCCGTGGTTCGTCGGGATGATACTCACACGGAGGTCCAGTTCTTTTTCACCGACCGTGACTTTAATACGGCCGTCCTGCGTACGACGCCGCTCGGCAATGTCGAGCTTGGAAAGAATTTTAATACGCGAGAGCAGGGCGCCCAGCAGACGGCGCGGAGGGCTTTCTCGTTCGACCAGAACGCCGTCGATGCGGTAGCGGATGCGGATGCGGTCCTCGAACGGCTCGATGTGAATGTCGGACGCTTTCAGCTGCACCGCCTCGGTGATGATCAGTTGCGTCAGACGGACGATCATGGCGCTGGATTCATCGACGTTTTCGTCATCACCGCCGGTGCCGTAAAGGTCGGTCTCCGAAAAATCGATGGCGGATTCGACCTGTTTGCCGTCGACTTCCTGCATGAGCGGAACCACCTGCGAGAGTCCCTGCTGGCCGTAGAGCGTGTTGATCGTCTTCTGAATGGCTTCTTTCGGCGACAGATTAATATTAATGCGCCGATTGAGCATGAACGTCAGTTTGTCGATGGCGTTGAAGTCTTCCGGTTCACTGGTCGCGATGGTCAGCTCACCGTCATCCGCGGCAATCGGAACGATGTTAAACTCGCGGGCGATGTGTTCCGGCACGAGCGCCACGACTTCCGGCGGAATATCGACGGCCGAGAGTTTGACAAATTTCGTACCATATTCCTCGGCCATGGCACGCATGACGTTATTGGCAGAAACGTAGTTGAGCTGAACGAGCGCGTCCCCCAGTTTGATGTGCTGCTTTTCAGCGTACGTTTTTGCTTCTTCAAGCTGTTCATTCGTCAAAATCCCACATTTGACGAGGATCGCAGCAAAATTTCTTTTTTTGGCCATGAAGGTTTCCTTAAACTTTTTTTTGAATAGAGCCGCAGCCTCAGTGAATCCAAAAACTATCTCTATAGATTAACTTGATTAGGTCTTTTTGTCAAGTATCCCGATTCCAAAAATGACGAAATTTTAGAAAATTTTCAAATTTTTTAAGATGGAAGGCGGTAATGGAGGCCGGAGGCCGGAATTACGCGCCGGGTCCAACGGCCATTCCATCCACGCGTAATTCCGCGCTTGCGCGCTCCATTACCGCCTTACTGCGCCTGCGATTTCTGCCCATCGGGCGACCCGGCGATTGGGGTTCCTTCGGGCAGGGGGCGGGACGCGACGGCGAAGCCGAGCCGGTACGCTTCATTTTTGAGTGGGTTGAACATTCCGAACCCGGTCGGGTAGATCCAGAACGTGATCGTATCTTTGCCCGGCGAGAGTTTTCCCAGAGCGCCGTGAAAATTCGATTCGGGGCGGAGTGCCTCTTCGAGTGTTTCGCCTGAGAGGTGAATATCGGGCGGAATGACCTTCAGATAAACGCCGACTTTGCTCCCCTGGAGCCGCGTTTCGGTATCGAGCCGGAAGCCGTCATACGGGCCGAGGACTTCTTTCCGCACGCCGTTTTGCATGAGGGAGTGCATGATGGTGGGGATTTTGCGCTCGTATTCTTTCATGAGTTCTTCCAGCGGGACGCGCAGAATGTACCCGTGGTCGAGCATGAAATGCACCTCCTGACTATCGACTGAGCGGACGATCGGCGTCATTTTGTGCTCGATGGTTTTAGGGCCGCCGTTGGCCGCGCCGGGGGTTTGGAGGAATTTGATCTTCGCTTCCAGTTCTTTGATCTGGTTCTGAAGCTGGACCGACTCGTGCGAGAGCGCGAGCAGCTCGCGGTTTTTGAGGTCCTTTTCGCTGGTTTTGGTTTCCAGTTCCTTCTGGATCATGGAAAGGGCGGAAGTCATTTGCACGATTTCCTCCGCGAATGCCGTCTGCTCCGCTTCCAGACGCGCTTTTTGAAGCTGGAGGTCCTGGACTTCAGCCCCGAGACGCTGCTGGATCTGGGCGGTTTCCCCGATGGTTTCCGCCGCCTGCGCCAACTCGGAACGGAGTTTTTCCCGCTCGTCCTCGAAAGGCGGTAATGGAGCGCGGAGCGCGGAATTACGCGCGGGCTCCTCGGGCGACTCCTCCTCCGGAGCGGGCAGCGGGAGCGTCAGCTCATCCTCCGCCGCGGCGCTTTGCGCGTGTTCTTCCTGCGCGAGTTCCTTCAGACGGCTGGACGTCAGACCGCTTTTCACCTGCGCGCCGACCACCACCACGAGGATGATCAGGATCCCCACGATGTTCGACACGACGTCCAGAAACGAGTCCTGGCCGTTTTCGAGGTCTTGATGCGGAATGGGTCGGCGCATGGCGAAGTGGAGGAATAAAAAAAAGGAACGAATCAAAGGGACGGCCGCGGTGACCGTCCAGTCCCGGAATTGTACCACAAAGGACGAAAAAGCGCAAGACTGATTTTTTTCTCTGCCCCCCCTTTACATCCCGGCGGGTTTGGGGTAGATTAAACGAATTGAAGGATTTTTTTCGTTCTCGACCCACCGACTCACCTTTTGAAAAGGACTTCACCATGAAACTTTTGCGCTCGTTTCTTCTGGTCATTCTTCTTTTATCCCTCGCGCCGTCCGCCGGGGCGGTGACGTTCGATCTGGCCGATCCGGGCTGGAAACTCTCCTCCGGCGAGGGGCGGCGTCTGGAAAACGTCGAGGGGGTCCGCGGGACCGTGGTGGAACTGACCGGCGACGGGAAACATTCCACCGTCTGGGCTCTCGACGGTATTCCCGTCTCGCCCGGCAAGATCGGCCTGGTCCGGTTCAAAGTCCGGCGCACCGCTGGCTCCGGCGGCGGTATGACCGGCATGAACTTCGCCAATTTCGACATTTCCGTCTCGGAGAAATGGGAGACCAAAACCCTCATCTTCAAAGTCCCCGACTCGACCACCTCCGGCACCCTGCGGCTTGGCCAGTGGAACTCCGCCGGCACGCTCCAGTTTGCCGAGCCTGAATTCGTGTACCTCACCCCCGCGTGGGGCGAGTTGGGTTTGGGTGACGACGAGCAGCTCAGCGTCGAACCGGGCGGGAAGGTTTACCGCTTCAACTCCCGGTTCGGCGGCTCGCAGGGGAATTACTCCCGCACCCTGTACGGCACGACCGTCTGGTACAATACGAACCGGTGGTGCTTCAGCACGGGCACGGCCCTGACGTACCGGTTCCAGGCCGCGGACGTGGAGCAGGGCGGGCGGTTCTTCGGCGGGAAACTCGCGTTCACCGTCGGGTACTTTTTCAGCGGCACGATCCTCGCCCAGTACTCGACCGACGGCGAATCGTGGACCGATCTGGCGACCCAGCCCAAAAGCGGCACGCAGAACGTCGAGCTTCCCAAGGCCGCGGACGGCGTGGAGATCGTCTGGATCCGGTTCGTCGGCGGTGAGAAGGCGAACCTTCAGCTCGACTCCGTGAACGTGGAGCTCGCGCTGAGTCCGGGAGTAAAAGACGCTCAAGACCCGGCCGACGCTTCGCCCGCCTCGAACCAGCGCGGCGCGACGTGCTTCTGGGAACTGGTTGACGGTGATGAGGGCTTCGAGGCGCTTCTGCCCGCCGTGGAGGATTTTCCGAGAAAACTCCCCGGTGACCAGGTCCTCGAAAAGACGCTGAGCTGGAAAGACGCGCAGGGCGTCGAAAAGTCCGCCACGGTCCGCTGCCGGTACTACGTCGCCGAGTTTTACCGTGAGGACTACGGCCAGACGCTCGACGTCTCCACCGACGCGCTGGGCGTCTGGACGTGCGAAGCGCCTTGGAAGATTTACCAGAAACGCGGCCTCCCCACGGCCAAAGCCCCCCAGGGGACCGGCCTGAAAATCTCCGCCGCCCGGAATGACTACGAGTCGGTCCAGCTCGTTCTGAAGCCGGCGTCCGATCAGGTCCTCAAGGCCGTGACGGTCTCCGAACTGAAAGGCCCGAATGGCGCCAAGATCCCCGCCGAAAACATCACGGTCCGCGATGAGTTCTACCACTTCGTGGACCATCCGACCGACTGGACGGGAGTCCGGGAATTTTACCCCGACGCTCTGCCGCCGCTGGTCTTCCCGAAGACGCTCGGGGCCGGTCTGAACGCGCCGCTTTGGTTCACGGTTTACGTTCCGTTCGGGACCCCGGCCGGTGACTACGCGGCGACCGTGACGCTCACGACCGACGCGCAGACCGTGACCGTTCCGCTCGCGCTGCACGTCTGGAACTTCGACGTTCCGAAGCAGAACCACTCCGAGAGCGGCTACGGCTTCTCCGCCGGTTACGCCAATACTTACCACGGCGCCAAAACCGAGGAGGACCGCCGCAAGGTCCTGGAAATGTACTTCAGGCTCCTGAGCCGGAACCGCCTGAGCCCGTACCACCCCGACGAGATGGACGGGATCGGATTCAATTTCATCGTGGACGAGGAAAAGCCGGAAAATTCCCGCTGCGAGGTGAATTTCGACCGGTTTGACAAAGCGATCGAAAAGGCCGTGAACGTTTACGGCTTCACCAATTTTAACCTTCACCTCCCCGGTGTGGCTGGCAGCATCAAGGGCTTCGAAGACGGCACGCCCCAGTTCCAGGCGATGTTCTCGTCCATGATCCGTCAGGTCGAGGCCCACCTGATCGAAAAGGGCTGGATCCAAATGGCCTACGTCTACTGGTTCGACGAACCGGAACGGAAGGATTACGAGTACGTCAAGAAGGGAATGGACCGGATCAAGAAATACGCCCCGGCCATCCAGACGTTCCTGACCGAGGAGCCGAGCGACGACGTGCTTGCCGAGTCGAAACTCGGGAAGATCGACATTTGGTGCCCGGTCACGCCGAACTTCAACGAGAAGCTGGCCGACCAGTGCCGGGCCAAGGGCGAGCGGTTCTGGTGGTACGTGTGCTGCTGGCCGCACGCGCCGTACTGCACGGAGTTCACCGACCACCCGGCCGTTGAGCTGCGGACGTGGTACTGGCAGACGTGGAAGTACGGCGTCTCCGGGACGCTGATCTGGATCACGAACTGGTGGACGTCCGACGCTGCTTTCCCCGGCGAGGAGAAGCAGAACCCGTACCTCGACCCGATGTGCTACGTCAGCGGCTACGAGACGGCACCCGGAACGAAGCGTTTCTGGGGGAACGGAGACGGCCGGCTCTGCTACCCGCCGCTTTCGTGCGCCACACCGAACCGGTCCGGCGAGCCCAATTTCGACGAGCCGGTGGCCAGCATGCGTCTGGAAATGCTCCGCGAAGGGTGCGAGGACTTCGAGTTCCTCTGGCTCCTGCGGGAAAAGCTCAAGACGGCCACGCCCGAGCAGCGCGCGAAGTACGAGCCGCTCCTGACCGTTCCGGCGGAAATCACCACTTCCATGACCGAGTTCAGCAAAGACCCCGCCCCGATTTACCGGCACCGGAAGGCCGTGGCCGAGGCGATCGAAGCGCTGCAATGAATGTGGAGTGTGGAGTGTGGAGTGTGGAGTTGACGCTTCGCGTAACGCGGCCTCCAGAAAGAGTTCAACCCATAAAAAGCCGAAGGCTTTTCCCAACTCCACACTCCACCCTCCACACTCCACACTTAAACCCGGGTTAAGTTTTCCGGCGGCGTAAAATTTTTTCGGCCCCCTTGACACGCCGGGGGATTAATGTATATTTGAGAGAAATCATTCCATTTACCACTTTTTTTAAGGAGCACTTTGAAGATGATGAAAACCTTTTTTGTGTCCGTGTGCTGTTTCGCGGCTCTGGGGCTTTCCTCCCTCCTGAACGCTGCCGAGTGGCAGATCCAGGAAAACCCGATCCTCACGCCGTGGGCGGAGCAGGTCTCCCCGGTCAACGCGCACCCGGAATACCCTCGTCCCCAGTTTGAACGCCCTGAATGGGTGAACCTCAACGGCCTTTGGGACTACGCGATCGTCCCGGCTGACCAAACCGCCAACGCGTGGGACGGCCAGATCCTCGTTCCGTACCCGATCGAATCGGCTCTTTCCGGCGTGAAAAAGACCGTCGGGAAAGAAAACCTCCTCGTGTACCACCGCACGTTTACCGTCCCGGCCGGATGGAAAGATAAAGACGTGATCCTCAACTTCGAGGCGTGCGACTGGAAAACCGAAGTGAGCGTCAACGGGAAAGTCGTCGGGAATCATACCGGCGGCTACGCGCCGTTCAGCTTCAACATCACCGGCGCCCTGAAAGCCGAAGGCGAGCAGGAAGTCACGGTCACGGTCTATGACCCGACCAACGACAATTGGCAGCCGCGAGGCAAGCAGGTCAAAGATCCCCGCGGGATCTGGTACACGTCCGTGACGGGCCTCTGGGGAACCGTCTGGATGGAACCGGTCGCCAAGGCCGGCCAGATCCTCAACTGCGCGGGCTACGCCGCCAAAGTCGTGGACGGTAAACTCGTTCCGGCCATGGAAGGGAACGTCGTGATCCGCGGCACCGCCACGGTCGCTGACCCGAAAGCGATCGTTTTCGTCGAAGCCCAGGTCCGCTGCCCCAAAACGGGCGAGATCCTTTACCGCGGCGGCGGGATGGTCGAAAACGGCAAATTCCAGATCGCCGGCCAGGTGAAGAACCTGAAGTACTGGTCGCCGGAAAACCCGGTCCTGTACCCGGTCACGTACACGCTGAGCGTGAATCAGAAAACGGTCGATACGGTCGAGAGCTACATCGGTCTGCGCACCTCGACGCTGGGCAAAGACGGCGACGAATTCGTCCGGATGCTCCTGAACGGGAAATTCCTCTTCCAGTACGGTCCTCTGGATCAGGGCTGGTGGCCGGATGGTCTTTACACCGCTCCGACCGACGAGGCTCTGAAGTATGACCTCGAAGCCACGAAGCAGATGGGCTTCAACATGCTGCGCAAGCACGTGAAAGTCGAGCCGCGCCGGTTCTACTACTGGTGCGACAAACTGGGCATGATGGTCTGGCAGGACATGCCGAGCGGTGACAAATACATCCGTCCGAACGACCCGGACTTTGACCGCTCCGACGAATCCACGGCCAACTATTACCACGAATGGGGCGAGATCATCGAGACGCTCCAGAACTCCCCGTCCATCGTGATGTGGGTCCCGTTCAACGAGGGCTGGGGCCAGTTCGACACGGAAGAAGTAGTCGGCTGGACGATGGAAAAAGACCCGACCCGTCTGTGCGACTGCGCCAGTGGCTGGTCTGACCGTCCGTGCGGCAGCGTGCACGACATGCACCGCTACCCCGGCCCGGGAATGCCCGAACCGGAAGAAACCCGCGCCGTCGTGCTGGGTGAATTCGGCGGTCTTGGCCTTCCGTTCCCGGAACACGCCTGGAAGCAGGACGGGAACTGGGGCTACGTCTCCTTCGCCGACCAGGACGGCCTTCGCGCCCGGTACAAGAACCTGATCGTCGCGCTGCGTCCGCTGATCGAGAAGGGCCTCTCGGCGGCCGTGTACACGCAGACGACCGACGTGGAAATTGAGGTCAACGGTCTGATGACCTACGACCGCAAGGTCAACAAGATGGGCGCTGAGAAAGTGGCCGCCATCAACGCGCGCCTCTACAAACCGGCTCCGAAAATGACGGAAGTCGTGCCGGTGGGTCAGGAATGGGCCTACACGACCGACGCTCCGGCCGAGAACTGGACCGCGGCGGATTTTGACGCCTCGGCCTGGAAAACCGGCAAGAACATCGGCGGCGGCAACCCGCCGAGCGTCACGACCGAGACGGAATGGAAGACCCCGGAAATTTGGGTCCGCCGTTCGTTCGACCTGGGCGATGTGACCGGGAAAAACTTCGCGCTGAAGATCTACCACGATGAAGACGCGGAAGTTTACGTCAACGGCGTGAAAGTCCTGGATGTGAAGGGCTACACCACGGATTACGTCGTGTACGAGCTGGACGAGGAAATGACCAGTGCTTTCAAGACCGGCAAGAACACGATCTCGATCCACTGCAAACAGACCCAGGGCGGGCAGTTCATCGACTGCGGCGTTTTGACGGTTGAGTGATTTTTCTGAACCTTTTTGAGGGGACGGCGCTTCTGGTGCCGCCCCCATTTTTCTTTAAAATTATTTCTTTTTTGGGGAAAAAACTTTTGCATTTCTCAAGACTTCGCGTAAAATTATATAATTGAATAGAATTTTTAGGTTCCTTTTTATATTTTCCCGGTCTACCAATGCGTACTATACGAACATTCGGCGTTTTTTTCGCGGCCCTTTTCCTGGCTTTGGGGGTTTATGCCCAGGATCCGGAACCCGATCCCGACCCGGGTTTTGTGGTTGACGAGGAGACCCAGACCATCACGGTCAAACCTGACGCGTCGATCGAATACTCCGCCATTTCCAGCTACGGCACGGACTACACGATCGAGCTCTCGGAAGGCTCCACCCTCACGCATAACGCCTGGGTGACGAACCGGCTGACCGGAACGGGAACGTACAGCCTGACCGCGACGGACGATTTTGTGGCAAGCACGAACGTGATAAGCAATCTTTCCGATTTCACCGGAACCCTGAAACTGGGCGAAACGAAAGTGCGTCTGCGTGATACGGCAACCAACCCGTACAGCCAGCTGAACCCCAACATGACGATCGACATTTCGCAGAACGCCCAGCTCTGGCTGAACGGCGATTTGGGCTGCAAACTTTACCTGCACGACGTGAACGGCGGTTACGACGGTTTGGGCCAGCTGCGTTTCGACTGGGGCGGGACGCATACGATTACTGGTCCGATCACCATTTCAGGCGGTGCCACCATCAGCGCGCGAGTGGACAACAGCACCGCGACCGAGTACATCACGAGCGCCATCACCGGCGTGCACACGGCAGACGATTCGACCAAAGACTCCGTGACTTTCAACGGAAATCCGGGAAGTGCTTCTACGGAGGGAACGATCATTCTGAGCGCCAGCAACTACTGGAACGGCACGACGACGATCAATCAGCAGAACATTGAACTGACCGGCAGCGGAACGCTCGGCGCCGGGACGATTTACCTCTCCCAACCGAAAAAGTTTGGAGAAAACTCCTACAGCATCCCGGGCACGCTGACGCTGAATCGCACGGACGATTTCACCCTTCCGAATATCGAGTCTCCCGGAACTGGCGGAGTTTCCCAGACCGGCGGTTTGATCGTGAAGAAGAATTCAAACACGGTGAGCATCGGAACCTCGGAAGCCGGTCTGAGAAGATTCAACGGCACGGTGGACATACAGGGCGGAACCATTGAGACATGGGCTCAAACATCTGCGCCGGATACAAGTTCTACCACGACTTCAACCTATTCAAATGAAGGCGGGCTCATTCTGACTGGAACCGGTACTTTTTATGTGAAGTGTGCCAATAATGGCGTGAACTTTTACATGAGCCGCTACGATTTGTCGGGATTTGAGGGAACTTTTGAGATCCAGCAGGGGCGCACGTTTAACACCTACGCGAAGTACTTCGGCCCGGACGCGACGGTGAAGGTGAACGACGGCGCGTCCTTCATGTTCTACAACAACTCGGCGGCTTGCGGGGATTACCCGAGTAAATTCGTCATCGCCGGCAACGGGCACAGCGAAGGCCTCGGCTCGATCCGCTTCCACGTCTCCTTGAGCGCCGATGATCAGGCTAAGCTGAACACCGCGACGGACGTTTCCCTCCCGAACATCACGGGACCGGTGGAGCTTGCGTCCAACACCAAGATCATCGCCCGTTACAGCGCGAATCCGGGCTGGGGCGCCATCACGGGGAACATTTCCGGCGGCAGTTACAATCTGGTCCTCAACGACGGCAGCAAAGGCTGGATGGTCCTGACGGGGACGAACACCTGGGGCGAGTCGGACATTAACGGGACCGTCCAGCTCGGCTACGTCGGCTCGATCAACGGCAAGACCTACGACGGGACCACCGGCACCCTCGGCTCCGGCAAAGTCACGCTGAATTCCGGCGCGGTGCTCGATTACCGCCGGGTGAATGAATACGCGCTCAGCCAGGACATCGTCAACAACGGCACGATCAAGGTGAGCTCCGGAACGCTGGCGATCTCGAAAAGCCCGACCGGCGCCGGAACGATCGAAGTGCCGGAAGGTTCGGTCCTCAATGTGGTGAACTGCGCCCTGAACACCACCAACAAA
>JAFSMO010000036.1 GCA_017447865.1 Thermoguttaceae bacterium | reverse complement strand
TGAAAAGCCTTGAGGAAATACTTCTTCAAGGCTTTTTTTCATTTAAAGCCCCCCTCCTCGAGGGGGGTGGCCCGCAGGGCCGGGGGGAGTCCGTCGGCAGATTCTTTAACTCCCCCAGTCTCGCTTCGCTCGCCAGCCCCCTCGAGGAGGGGGCCTTTAAACGGTGGCATTACTGCCACCGCTCGCCAGTCGATTTCAAAATGGGAGTCCATCGGCGCTTTCTTCAACTCCCCCAGTCTCGCTTCGCTCGCCAGCCCCCTCGGGGAGTGGGCCTTTAAAATGTGGCAGTTACGGCTGGGCTTCTTCCACCGGCCAGGTTTCGCCGTCGATCGGGGTCATGCCCAGGCCAGCGGTGATTCGGCCGGCTTTCAGATTGGCGGACTCCCGGATGAAGAAAAACAGAACCAGGAAAAAGCTCAGCGTGTCCGAAACGGCAAACGCGCACCAGACCCCTTTCAGCTCGGGCCAGTTGACCATCGGGCAGAGCATCGGGAGGATCAAAAGCGCCGGGATCATGAAAATCACCTGCCGCGAGAGGCTCAGGAAAATCGAAAGTTTCGGCTTGCCGATCGTCTGGAAGTAGAGCGAGACGCAGACCTGCATCCCCATCATGTAGCAGCCGAGGAAACTCGCCCGGAGCGCGAATTCGGAAATGGCCTGGATCTCCGGCGTCATCTTCGTGTAGATCTCGACCGTCTTGAGCGGAAACGCCAGGATCAGCGTGGTCGTGACGAAGCACCAGATCGACGCGATGAAGATCGCCAGTCGCCACGTTTTCAGCACACGGCCGCTCTGCCGTGCGCCGTAATTGTAGCCGATGATCGGCTGCGCGCCCTGCCAGATCCCAAGCACGACGGCGAAGATGATCTGAGCCGAGCGGTAGATCACGCCCGAAACGCTCAGTGCGTTTTCCGCGCCGAAACGTTCGAGCTGGACGTTCAGAATGATCCCCATCAGGCTGTTTGCGGACTGGGCCAGAAAAGGCGCCAGGCCGATCGCGAGGACCGGGCCGCAAATCTTCCAGTCGAGCGAAAGGTTTTTCCACCGCAGCTTGAGCAGGCTCAAGGGGCTTCGGAAGAAGTAGAGGACCCAAAGGACGGTGACCGCCTGCGCCACGGTCGTCGCCAGCGCGGAACCAGCGACGCCCCAGTGGAAAACGGCGATGAAAATCGGGTTCAGGATCGAGTTGAGCACGAAGCCGAAAATGATGGTCCCCATCGCGATCTGCGGGTTCCCCTGCACGCGGATGATGTTATTCAGGCCGAACATCAGGGCGGGGAGGATCCCGGAAAGGATCGAGATCCAGAGGAACGTGAGCGCCATCCGACGCACGGGTTCCGAGACGGTCGAGGCGTTGACGAAAAGCGTCCCCAAAAACAGAATGGTGACCGTCATGACGAACGTGAACAGAAAGATCATGCTGAACGCGTTTCCGAGCGTTTTTTCAGCTTCGTCCAGTCGTCTCTGACCCAAAAGAAGGGAAATGCAGGAGCACGCGCCGATGCCGACCAGCATCCCGAAGCCGCTCGAAAAGACGACGAGGGGGAAAACGAGCGTGATCGCCGCCAGACCGTCTTTCCCGATAAAGTGTCCGATGAAAACTGAATCGACTACGGTGTACAGCACCTGCACCAGCATCGCAAGTACCGCAGGAACGCAGTATTTCGCGAGCAGAGTCAAAACGGGATCGGTCCCAAGTGCTTTTGAGTTGTCGGACATTTAATTCAATTAGGAATTAGGAATGCGCAATGCGTAATTAAAAACGAGTCAAAAGTTTAATTCCTAATTCCGCATTACGAATTCCTAATTATTTCAGGGTCTCGTGTAGCTTTTTTCTTCCGTGGGAATGTCTTCCGGGACCGGGATGGTGACTTTGCCCGTTGCGGCCCATTGGGTTCCACGGATGAAGGGGACGATGAAGGCCACGCTGCGAATATTTCCGCTGGAATGGCCGTACAGAATCTGAAAAACGCGTCCATTTCCGTAACGAATGGCAGCCAGAACGGGTTCTTTGTGCCCGGTCCCGCCGGACTCTGTGGAGGAAAACGCGGAGGCCAGAACCATGACGCTTGGCGCATTTTCAACTTTTCCGCGCAAATTCCCGTAAAGCTCATCGGGGCCGTGCAGCATTTTCTGGCTGAGGTTTTTCATGATGGGATGATTCGGCGCGTTCACTTCAATGACGAACTCATCCGCCTTTCCCATCGTTCCGGTCGGCCCGGATGCCTGAACCTGAACGGCCCCCTTGCGTTCATCGTTCCAGTACCGGTACGGCCCGAACCCAGAAGTGCGCCCGCCCCAGCCGGTAACTCCCAGCAGAGGCTGGAACTCCGGCCAGTCGGGAAAAGTCAGGTTTGCACTGTGGTACAGAACCAGGCCGCCGCCGTTCGAGATGAACTGGAGCAGGGCGTTGCAGGCTTTCTCGGACCATTTTTTCCCGCAGTAATTGAGCAGAACGACGTCCACATCGGTGAAATCGGGCTGAAAGTCTTCGATGTTTTCCCACTCCGCGGGGGCAGTGGCCACCGTTACGTCAAACAGACCGGTCTCTTCGAGCGTCCGCTTCAGGACGGGGGTCGTTTCCCGCCAGTTGTGCGTTCCCTGGCCGTCGATCAGCAAAACGTTGATTGCGCTCAGGTCGTCTTTCCCGGAGGTGATTTCTTCCTCCTGAGCCCAAACCGGCAAAGCGGCAAGCAGAAACACAAAAAAAAGGAATGGTTTCATCATTTTACCCGTTGGAAAAAACTGGCTGGGCCGATGTTGGTTTACCGGCTCAATTCCACGATCGCCATGCTCGCGTTATCGTTGGGGTTCTGGTACACGCGGCAGCCGTTGATCGTGTCGAGCGCGATCTGCCGGCGCACGGAGTACCCTTTCAGCTCGCAGAACTCGTGGAAGTCGGCGAGCGTCAGGAAACGCACGTCTTTGGTATTGTACCACGATTTTTCGGTATCGCATCCGATTTTGGGCATACGGCCGTCTTTGTAGAGCCGCGTACGCCACGGGAGGTACGCGCTGTTCGGGAAACTCACGATGGCGAACCGCCCGACGCGGAGCATTTCTTCCAGAACGTGCTCGACCTCTTTGATCGTCTGCATCGTGCAGGAAAGGACGACGTACTCGAACTGACGGTCGTGAAACGCCTTCAGGCCCTCATTAATGTCTTTCTGAACGACGTCAAGCCCGCGGGCGACGCATTTCTGGATGCAACGCTGGCTCAGTTCGATGCCCATGAGCCGGCTTTTATCGCTGCGCTGACGCAGGCGTTTCAGCAGGTCGCCGTTTCCGCAGCCCAGGTCCAGAACGCTGGCGTGCTGGGGGATCAGCTCCAGGATCGACTCGAAGTCGAGACGTCCATCGTGAGACCGGCCGAAACCGTCCTGGATCAGGCCGGAGTCGCTCGGTTTGTACGGCGTTTCGTGGAGGTCCAGCACGACGTTCGCGTCCTTCTCGCGTTTCTTCACGCTTTCCTGAGAAAGGTACAAATTATTCAGGAAGTGCTCCATCAGCCCGCCGTAGGTGCTGAGCTGAAGCGGGAGAAGGAACGCATCGTGGCCGGCGTCGCTCTGAATGTTGACGAAACTGACCGCCTTCTTCTTGGAGATCAGCGCGTCCACGATCTGCTCGGACTGGTACGGCGGAAGGAGCCAGTCGGACGAGAAGCACATGACCAGCCACTTGCACTGCGCCGGAGCGAGATTTTCCGCGATCTCCGGCACGTTATCGCCGAAATCCATGAAGTCGCAGGCGTTGGTGAGCGTGATGTAACTGTTGGCGTCGAACCGTTCGTTGAACTTGGACCCCTGATGCGCGAGGTACGAGCCGACCGCGAATTCCGTCTCGAACTGCGTCTCGATCTGGCGGGCGTTGCAGCGGTCCGTCTCCACGTCGAACTTCCGGATCATCGACTCGCGGGAGAGGTACGTGATGTGGCCGAGCATACGCGCCAGAGCCAGCCCAACGCTTGGGCCTTCCGGCTTGCCGTAGTAGTCGCCGCCGTAAAAATGCGGGTCGCTCGTGATGGCGTTGCGCCCCACCACGTCGAACGCGATGGCCTGGCTCGTCAGGCACGGCGAGGTCGCGATCGTGATCGCCCCTTTGACCATTTCCGGGTACCAGGTCGCCCAGATGAGGCACATCATGCCGCCGACGGAGCCGCCGACGACCGCGAGGATCTTGTCGATTCCGAGCGCGTCCATGAGCATCTTCTGGAGCTTCACATTATCCTCCATGGTCACTTCCGGGAACGACGCGCCGTACGGTTTACCCGTTTCGGGGTTGACGCTGGTCGGGCCGGTCGTGCCGCGGCAACTCCCCAGATTGTTCGTGCAAATGACGTAGTACCGGTTTGTGTCGATGGACTTTCCGGGACCGATCAGAATGTCCCACCAGCCCGGATTGTCGTCCATGTTGTGGCGCGCGACGTGCGAGTCGCCGGTCAGGGCGTGGCTTAAAAGGATCACATTGTCCCGCTCCTGGTTCAGCTCGCCGTAGGTTTCGTACACGACGGTGACGTCGCGCAAGCTGCCACCGCGTTTCAGAGTGAATTCACCCGGAAACGTTTCGGACTTGGCGTAAGGTAGTTCAAAGGCTCCGCGCTGGGAGTCGCTGGAATCGAAAAGGTCAGCCATGGGAATACTCAATTAATACCTGAAAAAAGTGAAAAGATGCTCAACCGCTTTTCATTATTTGATCTCAAAATTCTTCACAAACTCGCCGTCCACGCGGACGCACGGGGAGTTTTGCGTCACTGGCTCGCCAAAGTACGTGACGTTTTCCATGCGGATCCCGTCCACGTCCCACTGCGGAGCGTTGCCTCGGAGGTAAATCAGGCCCTCAAAGCCTTTTTTGCCGACCACGCGCAGGTCCTTGAACGAGCAGTTCTTCAGCCTGCCCGGGTTCGGGTCCTTGACGGCGCCGTAGGTGCAGCGCTGCGGTTTCGCCACGAGCATCAGGCCGTTGGAACCGTCCGAATAGACCACGAAATCCTCAAACGTGCAGTTTTCGATCGTCATGTCCTGGTTCGGCTGGAGCCAGAAAATCGTGTTGGCCCAGTAGTGCTCGCAGGGGCGGAAGTCCTTGCTGTAGTGCAGCACGTCGATCCGGCGCGAGTGGATGTTCCGCATCACGTCGGCCGTGCACTCGTAGCCGATGCGGTAAATGTTGGCGGCGTCGGTCCAGAACTGGCAGTCCTCGATCTCGATGTTCTCGCAGGGACGGTGGTCCGCCAGGCAGCCTTTGACCGCGATGGAGTCGTCCTGAGTGCGGAAGAAGCAGTTCCGAACGACCGCGTCCTGCGTATTTACCAGGTCCAGCGCGTCGTCGTTGATCATGTTCGAGCAGCAGATCTTCAACCCGTCGATCAGGACTCCGCGGCAGTTCCACGTCGTGCAGGTCCAGCTCCACGCGGCCCGGATCGTAATGTCACGAATGACCAGGCCCTCGCAGTCCCTGGCGTTGATCGGGTAGGCGTTCGGTCCCTTAAAACGCGGATAGTCCGCCCCGCAGAGGATCCCGCGGCCGCAGATCGTGATGTTCTTGCCCGTGGCGTCGATCCCGCCTTTCACGACCGCGCCGCCTGCAATGTAAACGGTCTGGCCGTCTTTGACTTCCAGTTTTCCTACCTGGTGCACGCCGGGGCCGAAGTAGATCACGTTCGGGTCATCGGCCTTCGGAGCGTCCTTTTCCAGCGCGTTCCCGAACAAAAGGAGCGGCTTCACGCGGCCGTTCGGCTCCACCGAGACGCGGAACGGTTTTTCGGCGGTGAATTTCACGCTCTTCGCGTCCGTTTTCACGTCCAGCCCGAAGCGCTCGGCCGGGAGGACCACCGTCTCGGCCATCGGGAAGCCGGACTGGATCTCGACGCTGATCGCCCCCTCAAAGTCGAAGGAGGCGAAATAGTACTCGCCGTCCCAGTACTGGCTTTTCGCGGAGTAAACGTCCACCGCCTGACCGTTGACCGTGACGGTGTACGCGCCCGTGGCTTTTTCTCCTTCCGGCGCGGGGTACGTTCGGACCGTCTGCGCGCTCAGGGCGGAAATCAGGGTGAGGGTGAAAACGAGGAAAAAAACGGGAAGGCGGGTTTTCATGGGCGGGTCCTTTCTTGATATACGGAGGGCCGGCGTCCTCGCCGGTCAAGTTCGGCGTTAGCCGAACGCGAATAAAAATCAAATTTAAACACCAAACCCGCAAGAAATCGCAGGCCGAAAAAGGCCCCGCGGATAAAGCGGATTGGGCGGATTAAAAGGAAATAAAAATTGATTTTCTTTTGATCCACCCTTAAATTTTTTTTAATTCTATTTAAAAATCCGCCTTAATCCGCCCAATCCGCCTGATCCGCGGGGCCTTATTCGGGTGAACTTTTTACCGGATTTGGTGCTTTAGGAGTGGATTAAGGAACGTTCAGCTGACGCTGAACTTGACCGGCGAGGACTCCGGCCCTCCGGATTTTAGTGGCGGAAGTGGCGGTAACCGGTGAAGATCATCGCGATGCCGTATTTGTCGCAGGCGTCGATGACTTCCTGGTCGCGCTTCGAGCCGCCGGGCTGGATCAGGGCCGTGATCCCGTTGGCGTGGCACAGCTCGATGCTGTCGGCAAACGGGAAGAATGCGTCGGAGGCCAAAACCGCGCCTTCAATGCGGTCACCAGCCTTTTCGATCGAAATTTTCACCGAATCGACGCGGCTCATTTGACCGGCGCCGGCGCCCAGCAGCATGCGGTCCTTGCAGAGCACGATCGCGTTTGATTTCACGAAGCGGCAGAGGTTCCACGAGAAGCGCAGGTCGTCCATCTGGCACGCTTTCGGCTGAGCCTTCGTCACGACCTTCCACTCCGTTTCCGGATCGTCGTGAATGTCGGCGTTCTGGACGAGAAGCCCGCCCTCGATGCGGCGCCAGGTCCACTCGGACTGCTTGCGGCTCAGGTCGCCCGCGGCCATCAGACGCACGTTATTGCGCCACTTCGGGACGGTCGTGAGCAGTTCCAGCGCTTTCGGCTCGAAGTCTTCCGCGACGATCGCCTCGACGAAAAGACCAGGCTCGCAAAGGACTTTGGCCGTCGCTTCGTCGCAGACGCGGTTCATGCCAAGGATGGAACCAAAGGCGGAAAGCGGGTCGCCCGCCATGGCGCGTTCGCAGGCCACGGAAAGTGTCTCGGCTTCGGCCGCACCGCACGGATTGTTGTGCTTGATCACGGCGCAGGCCGGCAGTTTGCTGCGCAGGACGATCCCCAGCGCGGCGTCGAGGTCCATCAAATTGTTGTAGGAAAGTTCCTTCCCGTTGAGCTGCTTCGCGTTCACGATGTTCGGGACGTTCTCGACGTTCGGGTCGGCGTAAACCGCGGCTTTCTGGTGCGGGTTCTCGCCGTAGCGGAGCGTGGATTTGAGCTCGAACGAAACGCCGAGCGTCTGCGGGAAATCGCCCTCGCCGATCTCTTTCGAGAACCAGTTCGCGATGGCGCGGTCGTACTTCGCGGTGTGGTTGAACGCCTCGGCGGCCAGTTGGCGGCGAAGCTCGAAGGTGGTCGCGCCGTCGTTGGCTTTCATGCAGTCCAGAACGGTCTGGAACTGGTCTTTGTTGGTCACGATGCTCGTGAATTTATGGTTCTTTGCGGCGGCACGGACGAGCGACGGCCCGCCAATGTCGATCTTCTCGATGGCCTGCGCGGCGGTGACGTCCGGTTTGGCGATCGTCGCCTCAAAGGGGTAAAGGTTCACGCAAACCAGCTCGAACGTGAGGATCCCGTGCTCCTGAAGCCCGGCCATGTCGTCCTCGCGGTCGTGACGGCAGAGGATCCCTCCGAAAACGAACGGGTGGAGGGTCTTCAGGCGGCCGTCCATCATTTCCGGGAAGCCGGTGTAGGCGGAAATGTCCTTGCAGGGGATCCCGTTCGACTCGAGGAATGTGCGGGTTCCGCCCGTGCTGTAAATTTCGACGCCCATTTCGACGAGCCCTTTGGCGAAAACGTCCAGGTTCGTTTTATCGCTGACGCTGATGATCGCGCGCTTGATTTTAGGAGATTCCATGGATTGATCCTCACTTCCGAAAACGGATTGCTGTAGTGTTGAAAAGGGGAAAAAACGTCCACTTACTATTTTACCCCAGATTGGGAATAAATCAAGAGGGGGGAAGGAAAAAGAAGCCGGGAAACGGGGAGAAAGTTGGAATTAGTTTGGAGGGTTTAGTGTTGAGAGTTGAGTTAGCGCTGGCGCGTAACGTTGGTTTCAGAAAGACTTCAACCCATAAAAAGCCGAAGGCTTTTCCAGCTCAACTCTCAACTCTCAACTCTCAACACTCCAAACTCCTTCCGTCATTCGAGTTTGATCTCGACTTTCTGCCCCTGACGCTGGAGTTCGCACTGGTCGTACGCGCCGTAAAAGTCGCAGTTATTGTCCATCCAGACGGTGAACCGGTAGAGCTCCTGCGGGGTGAGCGTCACGCCGTAGTGCTCCATCTTGCCCGTTTCGGGATTTCTCAGGACGTTATAGTAGAGCGGGCTGCGGTTGGAGCCGAACTTGCCCGGGAAGGTCTGCGGCTCCGTCCACGACGCGTTATCGTAGAAGAAGCAGAACCGGCGCAGATTCTCGAACGATTTGGAGAAATGCCCTGTTTTGTCGTCTCTGAAGTCGATTTTTGCCGCCCGGTCCATCTTCCCGGTGTCGATCCCGGGCTGGTTTTTGTTCGTCTCGTTTCCCGCGTGGCACTGAACGCATTTGGCGTCCAGGACCGGCTGAACGAGCGTCACGAAATTGAGCGGGCTGGTCCCCTCGACGTCCGGAGTGATGTCGCTCGGCGCGCGGCGCATGGCGGTCGGCGCTCCGATCGGCCGGTTCGCCATGCCCGTGTGACGGTTTTCGTGGCACCCCTGGCAAATGAGCTGCTCGCCCGGATGAACGTACGTCGCGGAGCGCATCCCCTGGACGGCGATGCCGTCTTTATCGAGCGCCTGGAAATAGACCGGAATGTTCACCGGAAGGTTGAAATACGCGCTTCCGTCGGGTTCGACCGGGACCGTGCCGAGGATCTTGCGTGCCCCTTTCTGCGAGCCGAAGCCGATCCGCGGATTGTCGGCGATGGGGGTCGTTTTGGGAAGGACCTGCACGATCCGGAGCTTCTTGATGATCGTTTTTGACCCGTCCGGTTGGTCGTAAAACGGGAACATCGTGTCGTAAACGTTGATCAGGCCGACCTGCCCGGTAGCGGGAATGTCCTTCGGGTCGATCGGGACGTACTTCTCGCCCGGCGCCAGCGGCTTGCCCAGCAGCGTGGCGTGCGTGACGATGTTCTGGCGTTTTCGGGGCCGGATCGGCATCGCGTCGCGGCAGGAAATGTCCGGGTCACGGTAGAGCAAAACCCGGTTCCCGAAGCGGTCGAGCAGGTAAATGCCGTAGTTGTTCGCCTGGCCGCCGTCCGCGCGGGAGAACGGGTCGTACACGCAAATGTAGAAATCCTCCGAAAGCGGCCAGGCGGTCGCGTACGCGGCCGGGTCGGACGAGTGCGTGCGCAGTTCCGACTCCATGTAAAGCTGGTCCGGCGTGATGCGTTTGACCTGCCCCGGCATGTTCGAGTCCGGCTTGTTCGGGTCGATCAGGATCAGACCTCCGTAGTGCTGCGCGTGGTGGCTCGTGGACGTCGCGATGATCTTTTGTGAGCCGGGGATCGGGTGAATGTCGCACTCGAAATGCGGCCGGTTCTGCTCGATGCGGTCGTAATTCCCCTGCAAGACGCGCGGGTCGCGGCCGTCCGGCGTCGTGATCCACGGGTGGTGCGCCTGGCTGAAGCCCCGGTCCACGTAGTCCCAGCGCGTGTAAATGACCATGCCGTTGTGGTCAATGTCGGGTTCCCACTCGTTCGTTTCGTGCGGGGAGAGGATCACGATGTCCGAGCCGTCCGGGTTCATCGAGTGCAGCGTGTAACACGGCACCGGCCGACCGTGGCACCGGCCGAAACCCTGGCGCCGCTCGGAAATGAAAACGATCCGCCCGTTGGGGAGGTAGCACGGGTCGATGTCGTTGAACGCGCCCTCCGTGAGCTGAACGACGTCCGAAAGTTTGCGGGCTTCCGGGTCGAACTTCGCCTTGAAAATGTGGTACGTGTTTTCCGGCGTCCACGTGTACGTGTGCCGCGGCTCTTTGGCGTCCGTGGCGCAGAAAAGAATTTCGTGGGCGTCATACGAAAGTTCCGGCGAAAGAAACGCCCACGTCCGGTCGAGCGTCGTCCCCTTGTACTGCCCCTCCAAAACCGGAGCGTCGGCCAGAAGATCGATCACTTCCGGTTTATCCGTGAACGCGTTTTTCAGGACGAACAGACCGCCGCCCTGCCGGCCGTGGAACCCGAAAAACTGGTCGCACATGTGGTTCCCCTCTTTTTCCGGCTCCGGGTTGAAATGCCGCTTGATGAACAAAAGATCCGTGAAGTTGAGCAGCGGGTTCTTCAGTGCGATCTTCCGCCGGAGCGCCGTCGCCCGGGCGAAAAGCGCTTTGCGCGCGTCGGTCTTTTCGACCGGCGTGGACTCGGCTTCCTTCCGGATCTTCTCAAGCTCGGACTGTTCCGCCTTCAGGTCGGGAGCGTCGTGCATGGAGGAGAGTTTTTCGACCAGCGGGACCAGACGCCGGACCACGATGTCGAGCGGGTCCCGATCAGAATCCATGAGCGTTGCGGCAGGGTCGAGCGCTTCGTCTTTCGCGTTTTGCCGCATGCCGTTCCGGATCAACTGGGTCAGCGCCAGCCACTCCGTGCCGTTTTCGTCCATGCGGTCCACCCGAACGCCGTCGATGATCGTGTACGCCAGAACGTTCTGCGTGAAGGGGACCTTGCCGCCGGTGTAAGTGATCTTCGCGTCGCCCAGATCGAGATGGTCGTGGGCATATCCCTCGGGAAGCGTGCAGGCGCGGATGAGCAGGACACTCACGCCTTTCAGGTTAATGGAAAAGTTCTTTGCGGGCTTTTGGCCGACCAGCTCGCCGGACTTCCAGACGAGCTTCCAGTCGCAGTAAATTTCGTACTCGGCGTGGCCCTGGCCGTTGGTTTCGTCGTCGATCCCCATGACGCCAGTGAAGGAAATCCCGCACTGGTCGGGCAGGGAGATCAGGATCTCGCCGGGGGCGTGATGGCCGACGCAGTGCTCGAATTTCCGGCCGCAGATCGCGGGTTCCGCGCCGTCCACGGTCCGGTTGGCCGCGGTGCTTTTCCAGCCGCAGGTCGTTTTGGAAAGGTCCATTTCATCGAGGTAAACGGTTTTTTCCTCGGCCATGGCGAAGGAGACCGTCAGGAGGAACGCGAACGCGAGCGGCTGGAAGATTTTCATGGTTTAGGCTCTTGGGTTAAGGTCTGGGAAAACCCGGCGACGGGGTGATTTTTGATTTTCAGTCGATTATACCAGATTTGAGTTTCGCGCAAAAGGGGGGCTGGGCCGGAAAGTTTTCGGCCTTTTTTATAAATTTTGCCGGTTTTCCTGAAAAATTCCTTGCAAAAATCTTTTTCTGACGTATAATTAAAACCAGTTAGACAGAAAAACCTTTCATTTAAAGGAATAAACGAATATTAAGTCTTAGGGCAATTCCATGAATAAAAACTTTTTCCGGTTTGTGATTTTGGCGGTTTGTCTGGCGTGTGGGAGCTGGACGCACGGCGACCCCGTGATGTGGGTCGGGACCGCGGGCGACGGAAAGTGGGAAACCGCTGCGAACTGGAGCACCGGAACCGTTCCGACCGCCTCCGAGGACGTTTCCATCCTGACCGGCACCGTTTCGGCTGGAACCTCCTATCCGCAGGCCAAAATCCTGACCATCGGCGATGGCGCCACGTTTTCGGTCTCAAAAGGTTTTAAGGCCAATTTGACGAAATTCCTCATTAACGGCGGAACGATCAACTGGAACTGCACGGACCGCGTCATTGAAAACGGCTACGGGATCACCGAAACGGACGACTACCGCTTCGAAATGCACGGCGGGAAAATGTACCTGGCGACCCAGTGGGCCACGTTCAATGCCGGGAAAAACCTTTTGGATGGCGGTTTGCTTCGAGTTACGCACGGGGATGGGACGCTCATCTTTGGTTTGACCGGCAACGCGGTGACGACGATCACGGGAACGGCCCAGATCGACACGAAAAAGTTTTCCATCGGGGCGCGCTACCAAAGCGACTACGCAAGCCGGAACTCCACCGTGAACGTTTCCGGAAACGCGCTGATTCTGGTTCGCAAGGGATCCGGGACCGAGTTCACCGGGAATGCGAACGGCCTGCTCATCGGTTTCGGCGATAACAGCGGGAACGGAACGCTGAACCAGAGCGGCGGAACGATCAACGTCCTTTCCGGGGCGAACGTTTACGTCGGTTCCAGCCCGAACTCAAGAAATGCCGTGGGTACACTGGCGATTTCAGCCGGCGAGATGAACACGGTGGGAAGCGTTTTCGTCGGGAAGTACGCTTCCTCCCTGACGGTCAGCCAGACCGGAACGTTTACCCTCACGGGCACCGGGACCCTCCGCGCGGGTACGATCCAGCCCGGGGTGGCGAACGCGACGCTGAATTTCACGGGCGGCACGCTCGCCGTCGGGACGTACAAAGGGAATTTTGTGAACGCCGGAACGACCCTTTCGCCGGAGACGTGGACGTTCAAGCAGGACTCGAGCAAGGCCAACACCGCGGCGGAGTGGGCCTACAATCAGACCTCCGTCTTCGGCACGACGGTGATCGAGGGGACGTACACGCAAAACTCCGGCTCCGTCGTGATCGATCTGGGCGACGGGAAAAACGACCTGATCCAGGCGACGAGTTTCACTTTCAGCGGCGGCTCCGCGCAGATCAACTGGTCGGGGGCCTACAAAGCGCCGGGAACGGACGGGATTACGTACCAGTTCTTCCAGCCGACGGACGCTTCGGCCTCGAACACGTGGCCCAGCACGCTGACTTACGACCAAGCGCTTTTAAGCTGGTACACGCCGGTTTACGACTCCGCGACGGGCCAGCTCACCCTCACCCAGCGCGTGGCGGAGAGCAATAACGTGGCGGGAAAATGGAATGAAACCGCGACCTGGAAATCTGAAATCACGCCGAACCAATACACGGACGTTCTGATCGGGCAGGGGACCGTCACGGTGCCGTCCGGAGCAGGAATCGTCCAGGCGCAAACCATCACGGTGGACGGTGGGAAGCTGGTCGTGAACTGGGACGGTTTTAATGAACCGGTTTTCCAGAAATTCGTCATTGATTCCGGCTCGGTCGAGTGGAACTCGGAAAAGCGCATCGTTCACGGTACCGCGGAATTCGAAATGCACGGCGGAAGTCTCTTCATGAATACCGCATACGCCACGTTCAACGCCGGGAATTTCCTCGTGGACGGCGGGTTGATGCGGGTCGGGCATCAGGACGGGACGCTCATTTTCGGCCTGACCGGCAACGCGACCACGGCAGTTAAAGGAACGGCCCAGATCGACGCGAAAAAACTTTCCATCGGCGGACGTTACGAAGGCAACTACACGACCAGAAACTCGACCATGAACGTTTCCGAAAACGCCCGGATCCTGGTCCGCGGCGGAAGCGCGACCCAGTTCTCCGGAAACGCCAACGGTCTACTCGTCGGCTTCGGCGATCAAGCCGGGAATGGGACGCTGAACCAGAGCAATGGAACGATCAACGTCCTTTCGGCGGCGAACGTTTACGTCGGGTCCAACCCGAACGGCAAGAGCACCATCGGGACGCTGACCATTTCGGGCGGCGAAATGAACGCGGCCGGGAGCGTTTACGTCGGGAAGTACGGCACCGCCTCGGGGAGCCAGACCGGAACGCTGACGCTTTCGGAATCCGGCATTCTCCGCGCGGGCACGATCCAGCCCGGGACGGCAAACGCGACGATGAATTTTACGGGCGGGACGCTCACCGTCGGAACGTACAAAGGGGACTTTGTGAACGCCGGTTCGACCATCGCGCCGGAAACGTGGACGTTCGTGCAGGACTCGGCCAACGCCAATACCGCGCTGGAATGGTCCTATAATCAGACCTCCCCGATCGGCACGATGACCGTTTTGGGCCAGTTCGCGCAGACCTCCGGAACGATCCAGCTCGATTTGGTCCCAGACGGGACGAGCGACTTGATCATGGCCGACTCGTTCGACCTGCAAGGGGGGATCCTTTCGCTTGACTTCCTCGGGGACTACGACGGCTCCGAGATCACCTACAAATTTTTCAGCACGAATGATGAAACCGCAGACCCCGTCGATTTGAGAAATCTGACGATCCAGCTGAGCGAAAATCTCAGCGGCGTTTCGTACATGCTGGGCCCCAACGGAACGTTTATGCTCGGCGCCAGCGCGAATTCAGTACCGGAACCGGCGGCGTGGGTCCTCCTGCTCCTGGGGGCTTTGGGGATTTGGAGAGTCCGTCCCCGAAAATAGTTCCGCCGTTTTTCAGGGGCCGCACGTGGTCTGACGTCGGCCCCAGTCCCGCGTTTCCCTCTTTCCCCTCCTTAAAAACCCTTCCTTTACCGCGATGAACTTCAGATTTTCCTTTTTCGTTTTTCTTTCCCTTTTTTGCGCATCGTTTCTTTCGGCGCAGACTTCGGACCGGATCAGCCTGATCTGGCTTTCGATCGCGGACGAAAACGCGCAGACGGTTTCCGTCTCGTGGGCCTCGCCGGAGCCCGGCTCCAGCACGGTTTTTTACGGCCCGGACGCCGAATGCAAGGAAACGGCCCAGGCTGACGGCGACTCGGTCCTCCACCACGTCCGCATCCCGGTCGGAAAAGTCGTCGGTCCGGACGCCCGGTGCTTCTACCGCGTCGAGACGGTCACGCCGGACGGCAGGAAATTCACCTCCGGGCTGAACTCGTTCAAGACCCTTTCGACGAAAGAGCTCCGGCTGGTCTTCGTCGGGAACATCCACACGAAAACGATTTCCGACGCGGCTGCTCGGCTGGACCCGCACGTGATTTTCCTCACGGGCGACATCGTGCCGTGCCTGCATGAAGGCGGGAAATTGAACAAAGAATCGGCCCGGCTGAACGTCCTGCCGTTTCGTCGGCTCGTCCAGAACAATCAGGCGCTTTTCGTCTCGACGCTCCTGATGCCGTGCCTCGGGAATCACGACCGCGAAATCGCCCCGCGCGGCGAGCGGGTGGAGGGCCCCTCACAGTTTTACGACCCGGAAGCGACCGCCTTCCGCACGTTCTTCGACCTGCCCTGCGACGAATGGAAATGGTTTTTCGACTGGGAGCCGCTTTCCCTGCGCATCGTGGCGCTGGACCTGAATCACACGTACGACTTCGGCACGAGCCTCCAGACCTGCCACGACTGGCACCGGGGCTCCGACCAGTTCGAGTGGTACGACCGTGTGAGTCGGGAAGGGGGCGAAAAGCGTTTCATGGTCACGTTCCAGAACGAGCAGTGCAGCGCGATGCGAAACAAAGAAAACGGCGAGTGGCACAAAATGTTTTCGCGCGGGACCTGCATGATCGCGGGCTTCGGCCACTACGCCGAGCGGGCCGAAACGTCCGACGGCATGACGTACTTCAACACTTCGCACTACGGCCGCGGCGACAAATACGCGGACCCGAAAAAGGTCTTTTGCGAGTCGGTCGATAATTTCCTCCTCGTGACGGTCCGCCCGAAGGAATTCACGGCCGGGCTGCGCGATTGGAATACCGGCGCGCCGCTGGAAGCGTCGTTAATACGGAAGGTCGGCCCGGCCGCAGATTAATAGTCAAAGGTCTGTGCCCTCCCAGATGCGTAATTCCGGCCTTCGGCCTCCATTACCGCCTTCCATTCGACGCCGCTGGAAGCGTCGTCCCCTAACTCCTAACTCCTAATTCCTAACTCCTAACTCCAAGAAAGGTTTAACCATGCAAACCCGCCGTACATTTTTGAAGTCTTCCCTTCTCGGCGCTTCGGCGCTGAGTCTCAACTACATTCCGGCCTCGGCCATGGGCGCGAACGACCGTCTGCGTGCGGCCGTTCTGGGCGTCGGCGGACGCGGAAATAACCACTGCGAAGCGTTTGCGACGCTGGAAAACGTCCAGCTCGTCGCGGTGGCCGACCCCGATCTTCGCCGCGCCGAAGGGACGAAGAAACGCTGGGAAGAAAAAATCGGCACGGAGATCACCGCCTACCAGGACCCGCGTAAACTGCTCGAGGACAAAACGATCGACGTGGTTTCGGTCGCGTCGTGCAACCACTGGCACACGCTCCTTTCCCTCTGGAGCGCCGAGGCCGGGAAGAGCGTGTACTGCGAAAAACCGTGCTCGCACACGCTCTTTGAAAGCCGCCAGCTCGTGAACGCGATGAAGCGGTATGGGATCCTCATCCAGCACGGGACCCAGCACCGCAGCAACCCGAAGTGGCAGGGGGCCGCCCGCGCGTTCCAGTCGGGAAAATACGGCAAGCCGCTCGCGCTGTTCGCCTACGTGAACCGCACGCGCAACGGGATCGGCTTCAAACCGGTGCAGGACCCGCCGAAGGAACTGGACTGGAACCTCTGGCTCGGCCCGGTCGATTACCAGCCGTACACCGAGAATAATTTTGTGTACAACTGGCACTGGTTCTGGAACACCGGCGACGGCGAGATCGGGAATAACGGCGTTCACATGTTCGACCTGAGCCGTCTGGCCGCCGGGAATCCGCACGTTCAGCCGCGGATGGTCCAGTCGTTCGGGACCCGCCTGATCAACGCTCCGGACGACGGCTACAAAGACCAGGGCGAGACCCCGTCGATCCAAGCGGCGGTTTATGACCTCGACGGCCTTCCGGTCTACTATTCGTGCTGCAACCTGCGCAAAAAAGAGAACCCGTGGAAGTCGCTGGAAACCGCGCATTTTGTCACGGATGAAGGCGTGGTCACGAACGGCCAGTTCATCTCGAACGACGGGAAATCGATTCCGCTCGACCCGGAATTCAACCCGGAAAAATCGGTCTCATTTTTCAATGGGACGGTCGATCATTTCCAGAATTTCGTGGACTGCGTCCGCGCAAACACGCCGGAAAAACTCGTCGCGCCGATCGTGGAGGGGCACTACTCGACGTCGCTGTGCCACCTCGGGAATATTTCGTACCGGACGGGCCGGCCGGCGACGCTCGCGGAGTGCATGGACTCGATCTCCGGCCACCCGCTCCTCGTGAAAGAGGTCGAGGCGGCGCTGGCCAACGTGAAGGAACTGATCCCGGCTCTGGATCTGGAAAAAGACGTTCCGTTTACGCTGGGTCAGAAGCTGGAATTCGACAGTGAGACAGAGAAATTCGTTTCGAACCCCGCCGCGGACGCGCTGCTTCGTCGGCCCGGCCGCGGGGAGTTCGTCGTGAAAGAATATTGATGGAGAACGATTTCCCCCCTTGGGCTTTAAGACTCCTGGGGGGGATTTTTTTATTCCGGTGCGGCGAACCGCTTTTTGATTGCACTGCAGGCATGCAAGACCAGATTGTAGCAGTTCTGCAGTTCGCTGACTCGCGTGTATTCGTCATTTTCGTGAGGATTATAATATCCGCATGAGAGATTGCAGGCGCAGCACTTTAATCCTCTCAGCCGCAGCATCACCACATCCGTTGACTTGCCTTGCTCCGGTTTATAACCATAATCAGAAGCGTTCATCGCTTCCATAAATTCGTACGTGCACAGCTGAACAAGGGGACTATGGTGTCGGGTGGCCTGGCAGATAAAATCTCCGCTGTTCTTCCGGTCACATTCGATCACGAACCGGCAATTATCGAAAAATCCAAGATCTACGAACTCACTGCCAATACAGCCGTCTTCCTCGCTGACAAAGAAAGCCGCTTTGATGTAGGGAACTCTCTCCATGACCTTTAACGCGACCCAGATCCCATTTTTGTCGTCCGCGCCGATGCCTTGTGGACCTCCAGCCGCAGAGCTATAGCCACGAATCTCATCGCCATCCAGTTCGACCTCAAAATCGGTTTCGCGGTTTTGGTGGACCTCATCCATGTGAGCGCAAACGCACGGGCACGTATCGTCCACCTCGTCTTTATTCGGCCGGGTGTCTTTGGTCGCCAGGATATTCCCCACGGCGTCTTGGACGTATTGGATGCCATGTTCCTCGAGCCAGTGGATGATGAAGGCCTGCATGACATTTTCTCTTCCAGAGGGAGAATGAATTTGATACAGTTGCGTTAAGAGTCTCATATCTACTCCTGTGTGTGTAAGAAGGTTGAATTGAAAACTGCCGGCACGGCAACACCGCCGCCCCGGAATCCTTGAATTAATTCCTGCGTGTGCTGACCATTGCCACGCTTTCAAATAGCAGGAATTACGCCCAATCCAGGCACCATATATCCTTAAGACAAACTCCAGAAACTTCGTTTCAAAACAGAAGTCGTAGAATTATGGCTTGGATTATAACATAAAATTTTTGGCTGTCAAGGAGTGTGGTCGTATTTTCTGGAAACAATTTCATAAAATTTTCGTATTTTCAGTTTGGGAGATCCAAGATCGCCTGCTTGTGCCCCCTATTGACAAAAAAGCAGGAAGTGTTATAATATCGCCGCAATTTGAGAGAAGATGATTTTGGAACCTTCTGAAAAAAATCTTGAAATTACCTTTTCGGCTTTTCGGGTCTGATTCGTAAAAAAAGAACGAACCACAAAAGGGAAATGCCTGAGGAACTACATGGTCATTAAACACTTTGGCGACGGTTCGAATCCGTCCTGATCCGCTTCGGGTCAGTAGCTCAGTGGATAGAGCGAGTGGAAACGTTTCTCAAACTCCTTGTTCCCTTTTGTGTTTTAAATTCCCAAAAGCCAGTAAATAAAAAAACTGCAATTTTTTGAGATTTCTTGTCCGATTTTTGAGTTCGGCTTGCTAATAGAATAGAACGACCCATAAAAGGGAAATGCCTTGAGGAACTACATGACAGATTTTTTATGTTTCTCAAAATTCCCTGTTCCCTTTTGTGTTTTTTAGTCCAATCATTTTAGTCAAATGCTGAAGGAATTACATTGATTTTGTTTCATTAACATTTCTTCAAGTTTTGTTGACTGAAATTTTATATCCGATCAAAAGTCAAATCCACCATTTAGTGAAAGGACCGCCATCATGGCTAACTCAGAGCTTTTTTCGACTCGTAATTCTACCACTCCGGCAGGGGGCGTGACTCGCAACGAGGCCGGAGGCCAGGCGTTTCAGTTCCCGGCCTGCCACGCACTTGCGCAGTATGCCGCGACGGGCTGCTTCGGTCAAACGTTCTACGCAACGGCTGAAGACCAGCTTAATGAAGTGCTGAAATACGCGTCCCATCCGGATGTTTCTGATGAATTCCTTGCGAAGACCGCCATTTATGCCCATGAACGTGGTTTTATGAAGGACATGCCGGCGGTTTTGTGCGCGGTACTTGCTGCCAGACAGTCGCCGCTTGTGGAGGATATCTTTCCGCGCGTTATTGACACGCCGAAGATGCTCCGGAACTTCGCCCAGATCATTCGCTCCGGGGTCACGGGGCGCAAGTCGTTTGGGACGGCGATCCGCCGTATGATCCGTCAGTGGCTCGAAGCCCGCACGGAACTTCAGCTTTTCTACGGCTCGATCGGGAACGATCCCTCGCTGGCGGACGTCATCAAGATGGTGCACCCGCACCCGGCCACGCCCCAGCGTGAGGCGATGTACGCGTACCTGCTTGGAAAGGAACTGACCTCTGAGCAGACGGAACTGCTCCCGCCGACGGTGCGTCAGTTCGAGGCTTTCAAGGCCGGTGAAACGACGGAAGTCCCGGATGTGCCGTTCCAGTTCCTGACGTCTCTGGAGCTCACGAAGGAGCAGTGGACGGAAATCGCCCGGAATGCTTCGTGGCAGACGACGCGCATGAACCTGAATACGTTCGCGCGGCACGGGGTTTTTGAAGAGTAATTACGGGCGGGGACGACGCAGGAAACGTGGTTCCCGAAGAGATTCAAAAGGCTTATCATTTCAAGAGGAAACTAAAATGACTATAGTTCAGACTATTGCTGATCGTCTTCGTAATCGGGAAGAAATCCGCCGCGCCAAGGCTTTTCCGTACCAGTTGATGGCGGCGTACGTGAACGCGAATTCGGAGATCCCGTTCGAGATCAAGGAATCCCTTCAGGATGCGATGGAGATCGCGACGGAAAATGTTCCGGTCATCCCCGGCTCCGTGGCGGTTTGCGTGGACGTTTCCGGTTCCATGAGCTCCTCGGTCTCCGGTGGCCGCAGAGGGGCGACTTCCCGGGTCCGCTGTGTGGACGTGGCGGGGCTTATGGCGTCCTGCATCCTCCGCAAAAACCCGCGGGCGGTGATCATTCCGTTTGAGTGTGATGTACGCCCCATTCAAATCAACCCTCGTGATTCTGTGCTGACGAACGCGCAGAAGCTCGCCTCGCTGTGCGGCGGAGGGACGAACTGCTCGGCGGCGCTCCAGTTCCTGCTGGAAAAGAAGGAGTACCCGGACGTGGTGATCTACGTCTCCGACTGCGAGTCGTGGGTGGATTCGTCCCGCCGGGGTACGACCGCGACGCTGGAGTGCTGGGACGAACTGAAGAAGCATAATCCGGCGGCGAAGCTGATTAATATTGACGTGCAGCCGTACGGAACGACTCAGGCGATGGACCGTCACGACATCGCAAACGTCGGCGGGTTTTCCGACGCGGTGTTCGATTTTGTCGCGCAATTCGTCTCGGGGGCGGATGTGTCGCACTGGACGGACCTGATCGCGGCCGTGGAAATTTAAACGAATCGCCGCTTTCATGAAGGAGGGAAAACTCCTCACAAAAGCGGCGTTCATTCGGGAGTCTCGTTTTCAGGACGGGGCTCCCGTTTTTTTCTTTTCAGACCAGGAATTTATTTCCCCTCTCCGACGCCGCGGGAGTAGGCCTCGAACTGCTCACGCCACGCTTCGGGGGCTTCGACTTTTCGTCCTCCCCGCGCGTTGGGGCGGACGGTTTCTTTTTCCGTGCGGTCTTTGTACTGGATCGTGCGCGGCGTGATCCCCAGCGAGCGAAATGCGTCCTGACGCTCCCGAATTTGCTGCTCGGAAAGCCTCGGGTCGTTGAGGTCCTGATTCAGTTTTTCCCACTCCTTGAGGAACTGGCGTGCTTCTTCGCGGGTCCAGCCCAAATATTCGAGCAGGGAGTCGTCGTCCCGGTCGAGCGCATCGCGAAGATGGTCCAGTGCCAGAACGGTCTGCTGGCGGGCGAATTCCACGTTGACCTCGTCCTCTTTTGCGGACGGCATCGCGGAGGACTCTTCCCCCATCTCTGAGGGCATTTCGGACCCAAGGCCGGAGCCGCCGCTTACGGTCGCGTGTTCTTCCTGCTCTGTGCTATGGCCAGACCCGTACGACTGGCTTTCGCGCCCGCCGTTTTTGGAGTCGGAGCCATTCCCCTGGGTTTGATTGGGGTCGGCTGAACCGGTCGGATGGTCGGCGAGGGCCGAGTTTCCGCCGCGCTCGCCTTCAGGGCCTTCCCCGCCGCTTCCCACGGGATTTCCCGACTCGTTCGGTGTGTTGCTCCCGTCCCGGCCGAGACCTTGCTGGTTGGACTGCTCCTGCGATCCCTGACGGTTTCCGCCTTTATTCTTGTCGGCGCTTCCGTTTGCTTCCGCCGAATTGTCGGGCTTGATCCCGGTTTTTGATTTCTGATCGCCGGCGTTCCCCTGCTGACTCCCGTCCTGCGGCGAGGATTGGCCGGACTTTTTCTCCTTTTTATTCTCGCCTCCCCCCTGATTCGCCTCGGGGTTGGACTCGTTCTTTTTGAGTTCCTTCTGCTCCTTCCCCATTTGGGCCTGGGCGTCGGATTGAGGCGGCAGAGCCTGCGAGTCCCCTTTTTTGCCGGTCGGCGAGTCAGGATTTGGCGGGAGATTTCCCGTTTTTTCCATTTCCTGCTGGCGGTGCTTCAGGATCTCCTCCATCGCTTCGCCCGGATTGCTTACCGGATCGGGTTTGGAGCCTTCCATTTCATCTTTCCCGGCCGGGCGCGAATTCTCGGCGTTCGGCTCGCCGGTTTCGTCTGAATCATCCTCCATTTTATCACGATTTGGCCGATTGGAACTGGAATCCTGAAGGCCGCTTCCGTCGGATTTTTCCTTTTCCTTCACGGGAGCCGGAAGGTCCTGGTTGGAATCCGAGCCGTTCTGGAGTCCGCTTTGTGCGCTGGTCACGTCCTCGGGGGCCTCGCTTTCGCTTTTCGCGCCATTTTGGGACTCGGGGCCGGTTTTCTTTCCTTTTTCACTGCGTTCTTCCAGTTCTTCACCATCTCCCGCGTCGGTTTCCTGGTCCAGATCGGACTTGGGGCCTTTTTCCTGGCGTTTTCCGTTTCCTTTTTCGCTGGATTTTTGGCCGGAGGCGGTTTTTTTCTCCTGACCGTTGGGGGTTTTGCTTTGCGGGGAGTCGCCTTCTTTGGGAGAGTTTTGCTCGTCCGCTTCGCCTGACTCTCCTGATTCCCCGGATTGCTCGCCTGACTCACCGGAATTTTCACCAGACTCACCGGATTCTTTGCCCGATTCCTCAGAATTTTCACCGGATTCGCCGGGATTCTCCCCCGACTCGCCGGTTTCGTCGTCCAGCGCCTCACTTTCGCTCAGCGGGTCGTAGCCGTCCTCAGCGGTTTTGGGGCTGGAATCGCTTTTCGAGTCGCCATTTCCCTGGCTTTCACCGTCGCCGTCACCGGAGCCTTGGCCGTTTTCCTGCCCTTCTTTTGACTCGTCTTTTTCCCCTTCACTGCGTCCGCTTTTTTCACCGCTGGAAGTTTTTTCACCGTCGCGGGAGTCCGTTTGCGCGGCGTCTTCTTCCGATGATTCCGGGTTTTCCTCGCCTTCGAGATTTTCCCCCTGCGCCTTTACGTCTTCCTGATTGGGCATTTCGGCCGAAACCGGGAACGGGGACTTTTCCTCGTTCGATTCTTCTGCGAGCGGAGACTTTTCCTGATCGTCGGCTTCCGGATCGTCCGAGGAGCCTGGAACTTTCAAATCGTTCGAATAGACGCCGGAATCCTTCTTTTCCGGGATCTCTCCGATGATTCTCAGCCGGCGCTTTCCGGTTCTGGCCCGATTCCCCGCGGGCTCCTGCGTGTCGGCGGCCTCGGCCCACCAGATGATCTCGTCTCCGGTTTTCAGGTTCCACTCGGACGGCCGAAACACGAAATCGGCCTCAAACGGCGTCCTCAGCCCGGCCCGGTCGCGCGGGAGGTTCAAAAGCGGTGGGATCGCGAGCGGTTTTCCGTTCCATTCCGCCCGAAAAGCCACGGCGCGCAAACCAAAATCCGGGTCGGACGCGCTGATTTTCACCGTGGTTTCCTCCGTCTGGTCGAGGGCGGCGTAGTCCTTCGGCCCTTCCAGGATCCGGACTTCCGGCCCGGCGTCCGGCAAAATTTCCCACCGGTACTTCAGCGGCTCGTTCGCCCGTCCGGCATGGTTTTCAAAGTGAAGGGACGCCACCCGCGAGCCGGGGACGTACGTTTCCTGAAATTCTGCCCGGAACCTGGTCTGCGACTTGCGCCCTTTTTCTTCCACCGGCGTGAATTTCACCACGGGTTTTCCGTCGAGTTTCAGCGTCACCTCCCGCGTCGGTTCACTCGTCCGGACGACCAGATCGATCCGCGTCCCGGCCACGGTCTGCACGTCGCCGGCGGTCTGTGTGACGGTCGGCAGGCCCGTGTACTTCGGGGGCGTAAGGCGCAGAGACTCGATCGTCACGCGAAGAGGCGGCAAAACGGTCAATTGGAACGTTTCGCTCCGTGCGTCGCCCGCCTCCAGCCGCCACGTGAGATTTTGCTGAGCGTCCGGGATTTGCGCCGACCAGAAGCGCGGTTTTTCGGCGTCTGCGCTCATGGAAACCGGGGCGTTTACGAATTTTTTGTCCTCGGAGGAGTAAAGCAAAACCGGCGTTTCGTTCTCCTTCAGCCTCCGGAACCGGGCCGAGACTTCAAGCGTTTCGCCCTGGTAGAGCGTGAAATCGCCGGGTTGGACCGCGTCGATCCGGACCCGCGTCGGGACGGAAATATTCGCCCAGGGGAAAAGCGTCCGCGCGACGCTCCTCACGGCGCTTTTGGGACTCAAAATCGAGTACAAAACGCACAAAACGACCGCGGCGGCGGCCCCCCATTTCCACCAGCGGATCCGCTCCGGAGGAAAGTACGGAACCTCCTCGGTCCCGGTAATCTGCTTCGAAACGGTCTGAATCGCCATATTACCCGCGGGAGTCGGAGGAGCTTTTTTCAGGTACAAAAGATTCAAAAGCCCGTTTTTCAGGTCAGGCCGCGCCTTTTCGATCACGCTGGCGAGGTAAAACGGGTTGAGTTTCCAAATCAGAAACGGCAAAATTCGCCGGCAGAACGCCCCGATGCACGCACCCCAGAAGATCAAGTCCAGAAAGACGCGGGTCATTGCGGGAATCCCGCGCGGAATGATCCAGTGCTCGACCAGCACGACCAGCCCGAAAAAGACGCACGTCCCCACGACCGCCTGACAAAGCGTCAGGAGGATTTCTTCTTTGCGCACGGTTCGGGCCGTACGTTCGAGCGCCAAGCGGACGGACTCGGGAAGGTTGGAGTTGGTCATGGGCGTATAATGGGGTAAATGAACGGGGTCACGAATCAGGAAAAGAGCACTTCCGGCCGTTTTCGCACAGAGAGGCGCGGCCGTTCCTTCATCTTTTCCTGATCCATTGACTGATATTTTACCATAAATCCTGACTTTTTACCACCCCGTTCTTCCCAAAACCTCAAAATTTTTTCAAAAACTGCCATTTTGTCAGCCCGGAATTTTGTTCGAATCGCCGCGAGAAAAAATATTTTGACCGGAACAGACCCCTGAAAATACGGGCTCAACGCGCCTTCTGAAAATTTTCAGGAAAATAAAAGGCCGAATGACACGCGGTTTGCAATATTACTCGAATACGTCAAAAGTGGCGGTGAGCCGCAAAAGATTCAAAGTGAACGAAATAAGAAACAAATAAAAGGAGACAAAATCATGGCTAATGGAGAAAAAATCATTGGAATCGACCTTGGAACTACCAACTCAGTCGTGGCCGTCATGGAAGGCAGCGAGCCGAAAGTCATCGCGAACGCCGAGGGCAACCGTTTGACCCCGAGCGTCGTCGCGTTCACCGATTCGGGTGAAGTGCTTGTCGGTGACGTCGCTCGTCGTCAGGCCGTTACGAACCCGCTGCGTACGATCAGCTCCATTAAACGTTTTATGGGCCGCCGTCACAGTGAAGTCGGCGACGAAGAAAAAACCATTCCGTACAAAGTCGTGGGCGGTCCGCAGGACTACGTGAAAGTGGAAGCCGACGGCAAGCAGTTCACCCCGCCGGAAATCTCGGCCAAGATCCTCCGCAAACTGAAGGAATCCGCCGAAGCGTACCTCGGCCACAAAGTGAACAAAGCGGTCATCACCGTCCCGGCGTACTTCAACG
>JAFSMO010000004.1 GCA_017447865.1 Thermoguttaceae bacterium | reverse complement strand
CTATGCAAAAACAGGATAATATAGGTAGGCGTGTTAAAATGCAGACCGTGTACAAAACAGGCAGTTTTCAGATCGTGAAAAGGCGCCTTCCGGGCCTAAGGTGTCATAGGTACGTCATAGCATGTCACAACAGCTATGACGTCTATGAAAACTGTCCTATATTCACAAATATCGTATTTTACGACACGCGACCATTTCCCCTTTTATAGGCGTCATAGGTGTCATAGGTTTTTTTAAAAATATTGCGTAAGGAAATGAAAATGAAAAAAGAAGGGAGTATGAAGACTAAATAGAGGTGATCCCGTATATATAAAAAAGATTTTCGGATTTTGCTATGACACCTATGACGCCTGTGACGTAGCCAGAAATCTGCCTCTCATTTTACAATTAAATTTCTCACGTACCAACTGAGTGGTTTCAGCCCCCTACGACTGGTACGGGGACCAGCTCACTCTTCCCAATCGGCCCGCCGAGATCCCGCTGACGCCCCGCTCTTCCCAATCTGGAAGTAAGCCGGGGAAACCGGACCTGCTCACTCTTCTACGGTTGGTAGACCAAGAGAAGCTGTGACGCACACTCTTCTCAATCAGGCCTACCGGGATCCCGTGGCCTGGCGTGCTCCTCCCAATCAGCATAACATCTGAGGAAACCAGACCGGCTCACACTTCCACGATTGGCAAACGAACGAGGCTGCTGACTACCCACTCTTTTCAATCGGCCTCGCCGGGAGTTTGCTGCCGAGCTTACTCTTCCCAATCGGCAACACGTCAGAGGAAACCGGACCAGCTCACACTTCCACGATTGGCAACCCCAGCGAAGCTGCTGGCCCCGATCCTCCAAATCGGCTGGCTAGGTGGGGCAACCGGACCGGTTCACATTTCCACGATTGGCACGTTTCCTGCCAGGAAACCCTCCCCAATCATGACGGCTCCACGCGGCCCATTCTCCAAGATTGGTAGGCCAGTCGGATGAGAGCCGTACTTTCCCAATCTGGGCAACAAGAAACTGCTGAACGGCTTCGCGGGGCCATTCGATTGTAATTTTGTACCCGTGTCCTATTTTACGGACTCAAACACACTCGGAAAACAAAATCATCTACACCCCTGCAAAATATAATTGTACAACAACAAGAAAGCAATTAAAAATCGTAAAAAATAAAAGTTTTTAATAAAAATACAATAATCTTATCGTACTTTATATGACTAAGGATTCGCATGCGATTAAACGTTTCGTTTTTTCTAAAATGAAATTTTTTTCATACAGTGCCGTAAATTGATTGACAGATTTGGTATTTATGGTATAATACAGCCGCCCAAACGGGAAATAAAAGGATAAAGGACTGAATATTATGGATAACGACTTAATTAATAATCACAAATCGCCCATTCCCAAGGGGTTGTACCACTGCATCATCATGGACGTCACGAGCGGCACGACACGCAAGAGTGGCATTCCCTACGATCGGCTGACGCTTGAAGTGTTGACAGGCGAACATCCTGGGCAGCAGAACAAAAAGTTCAGCCAGCTGTTATTCTACCAAAAGGTCGGCGACCGGCAGGTCGAGACGAACGCGCATGTCCGCTGGGCGTGGGCGGCAGGAATACTACACCCGGGCGAAACGATCGATTTTAACCCGGGCATGCTGCGGGGAAAGCAGGTCATCGTGCGGGTCGTGCCCCAGAAGAACACGGATTATAATGAGGTAGACGACCGTGGCTATGCGGTCTGGCTCATCGGAAATGAAGACGTCGCCAACGTGCCGACTCTCACACTTCCCAAACCGTTTGAATCGGACAATTAAAAGGAGAAATCATGAACAGACTCACCATCTTTTACTTTCACGATGAGCTGGTCCGCGCAGCAGTCATCCAGGGCGAGAACTGCTTCATCGGTCACGAAGTCGCTGCCGCGTTGGGCTACCGGGATATTATGAATGCCGTAGAACAATTCGTGCCCAGAGAAGAAGTCCGGCGCCTGACGCTTCCATTCCTCGGCAATACGTGGCTCACCGAAACGCTTGTCACACTCGAGGGGGCGAGGAAACTGGCCTCCCAGATCGGGAAAGAGAAGCGGAAAAAGGCTTTTTTGGCGTGGCTCGACCACAAAAACAGATTCCTCACCGAGAACCAGCAGGACCCTCGATCCGTTCCCTTACCGGACTTTTGCCAATTTGAAACCGTTTGCCCCTAACCCCAGAAAGTACGTTCCTATGACCCAAAACAACAACCGCGAAATTCGTGATATGATTCTGAACCGCATTGATTTCATCACCGAGTATCGCGCTATGGGCCTACAGTTCGAGGGAACCACTCCCAATGCGGATGGGTGGGTTTCGTGCCATGCCTATGACCGTGAGGACCGGAACGCAAGCGCGGCGGTGAACCTGAACAACGGTTACTACATCGATCTCGGCGATACCGATAAAAATGCCGACTTTTTCAAATTCGCGAAGCGCCACTACGGGTTTCCCAGCTTCCCGGCTGTGCTGGACTACTACAAAGAGAAATACGGGCTGACCAACCCTTCACAAAAGGCCGTCCCGGTTCCGTTGATTCGGGAACCGCACACGATCGACGTTGAAGCGATGCTCCGTGGAAGAAAGCCGTGGGAGCTTCACCCGGAAGCCGATGATGAGAACGTGCCATCTCTTCACGAAGTGCCCGAGGAAAATGTCACGGAGACTCGAAAAGCGACTCCCGACGAGCAGATCGAACCGCTGCCGTGGAACGATAGCGGAGACTGGTGGTGTGGGATAAAAAACACGAACAGCGATGCTGTGAAACGAGCCGGGGGCTTTTTGTGCCGATACAAAGGGTACTACATGTGCGTCAGCTTTCCCGTTTTCAACCATCAAAACACAAGGAAGGCAAACGGTTTCGTGGTGGAAGCCGTGAACGGTTCAGAACTCCCCAAATACAATGCCAGCGGTGAACTGATCGGCTCCACGAAGTGCAAACTGGTCGCGGGAACCAAAAGCGGCCTGGTCGGGAAAGAAGCGCTGGAAACCATTCAGGCAGCACGGGAAGCTGGAACACTCGACGAACTGACCGTCTTCAAAGTTGAGGGGATCACCGACCTGACCGCACTGCTGGCCCGGATCCCCCAAGAAAAGCGAGGGAAATGGCTCGTCCTGACCAACGCCTGCGGAGCGAATGAGGTTCCTAAAAAAGAGTGGAAGAAACTCTTCGAAGGACTGAACGTCGTCCTGATCCACGATGCCGATGATGCGGGGGAAAAGGGGGCGAAAGAGTGGTGCCAATTCCTCAGCGGGACCGCCGCCCATCTCCGCAATGTGAAACTGCCTTACGAAGTGACACCGAATCACGGGAAGGACGTCAAGGACTACCTGAGCGAGCACTCGATCGAAGAGTTCATGAAGCTGGTCAACGAAACGCCCGAATACCAGGAGGTTAAAAAGAACGAGCCGGAACCGAACGATCCCTACCGGATCGCGAATCTGTTTCTCAAAGAAAATTATACAATCCAGGACGACCCGGACCAGTTCACTCTGATTTTTCAGGAGGGAGAGTTTTCCCGATGGTACTACGGGGGTTATAGGGAAATGACTTTCGAGTCTCTGAACGCTGCCGTATCGCGGTTTACCGAGAAACTTTTTAAACAGGATTTCGAGAATGAAATCAGGAATTGCAGCGGAAGTGAAAAGCCTCGAAAATACCGAGTGACCCGAAACCTCGTTGCTGACATAATCAATGCGATCCAATCCATCGTTTTTAGCGAGGAAAAAGGCGACTTTTTCTGGCGAGGGAAGGATTGCCCGGAGGAGTTTAAGAAAACGGATTTACTCATTCCATTCCGAAACGGGATCCTGAACTTCTCGCGTCTGGAAGAGGAATGGAAAGCGGGTCGCAGCAGTCGTGACTGGAACGATTACCTCATGCCACCCACGCCCCTGTTTTTCAACCGTTACGTGTTCGATTTCGATTACGACGGAAACGCGAGATGCGAGGAGTGGGAGAAGCTCATCGAAGAAACGCTTGTCGATGAAAAAGATGGTAAAAAAGACTGGAGCAAATACTATTTCCTTCAGGAATTCTTCGGTTATTGCCTCACGCGGGACACATCGCTCCACCAATACATCATGATGGTTGGCGAAGGCGGAAACGGCAAATCGGCGGTGCTGACAGGTTTTTCGACGATGATCGGCGAGGAGAACACGTCGAATATCCCTCTCGAACAGTTTGACGACAAATTCGCTCTGATTAACATGCGTGGCAAACTCGTGAATATCGTGGATGACCTGAGTGACACGGGGAGTAATTCCGAGGGAAAACTCAAATCCATTGTCTCTGGCCAGACGATCAGTTCCGACCGGAAATACAAATCTCAGATCAGCTTTGAACCGACGGCTCGGTTGATTTTCGCCTGCAACACCCTCCCGCGACATCGCGACAAAAGTAACGGTTTTTTCCGCCGCCTCACGATCCTGCGGTTCAACAAAACGATCCCCGAATCGAAGAAGCGTCCGGAATTCACCACGAAAAAGTTCTGGAAGCAGAAAGTCGCTGGGATTTTTAACTGGTGCCTCGACGGCCTGCTGCACCTGCGGTGTGACGACAACCATTTCTACCCATGCCCTGAATCGGATGAAATCATAGAGGAATACAAGTATTTCGGCAATCCGACTCTCCGTTTCCTTGATGAATATGTGGAAGTCGATCCGAACTGGCGGGTTTTGACTCAAGTGTTGTTCGAAAAATATAAGACTTGGGCCAAGGACCATGGTCACCTCCCAGTTTCTTCCGAAACTCTTGGGATGGATATCAAGAGGAAATTCAATATCGACAAGAAACGTTCAGGAGGAAAACCACGCAAGAACTACTATCCGGGTATTCGGTTAATAGATGAGGATTTCTGAACCGATCAGCAAGGCGAGTGATGAGAAAAACACCACTCGCTTTTTTAACCTCGGACGACGAATTCTCCGCCATTCCCTCCAATGGTCCTTGCGGTGATAATTTCTGTATCATCAAAAAAATTTCACTTTTTTTGGAAAATTTTTCATTTTTGAGGTGGGAAACTCTTGTATTTGAAAAAATCTTTGATAGAATGATTTTAGAAAGACATCTGTAAGTGCCCCTAAAGATTTTAAGGATAAAGTCATGGCCAGAATTATCTTGGGACTGGGAACGGGACAATGCGGTCTGAAATTGCTGGCTGACATTCTAAACGCACAGGCAGAGGCCAGGATTACATTTGAAGAACCGCCGTTTTTGCCGTGGGAATATGCTCCAGGCAAACTGGTCGGCTGTGAGGATTTTGTTCCTGGAATATCGGAACGATTTCAAAGATGGCGTAAAATGCGGACTGAGAACCTCATAGGTGACGTCGCCTCGTTTTATTTGCCTTACGTCGAGGAAGCAATTCTTTCAGAAGAAGATATTCGAATTATTTGTTTGCAAAGACCAAAAGAAGAAACGGTGACGGCATTTGAAAGGAGCTTGTATTTATCGTCACCCAGACCGGTGGACAACTGGTCAAAAAGTCGTTTGCCAGGGTGGTATCGTCATCCCTTACGGTTTCGGTTTTATCCCAAATACGAAGCCGCCAGCCGTCATGAAGCTCTTGAACAATACTGGGAGGAATACGCAGCAAGAGCAGCGAAATTGGCCGAAAAATATCCCGAAAAGTTTAAAATTTTCGAGCCAGTCAAGATGGAGTCTGAGGCGGGTGTTCGCGAGATTCTCGATTTTGTGGGGATCCCAACAGAAGAACAGAGACCGTTAACAGGGAGCAAAAACGTAAATAACACCATTGTTCCTCCTGACGGCGAGGTAGTAAGATCCTGGCAGCAACAGTTGGCACAAAGGCCGCCATCTCACTGTGTTATTCTCGTACCATTCCTGGGATATATACATCAGGAGTGCGAGACCTCCTTGAAAGAACTGGAGCGACGCGGATATCCGGTTCGTCGGGTCGGTGGTTATTCAGCCATCGATCAAGGGCGTAACCAAATGGCAACGGATGCGCTGACAGACGTTTTGAGGAAACACTCTGGATCGATTCGGATATTGCATTTCATCCGGACGATGTGGAAAAATTGAGGGCGCGGAACCTGCCGATTGTGGCGGCACTATATCCCCAGAAAGGGCGTCGGGCACTGGCATCCCACGTCATTCCCGGGGCGAAAAAAATGACTTTCGGAAAAGATGGCGGCCTGGCAGAACTGCTTTATGCCGGTACGGGATTCCTGCTTGTTCGTCGGGAAGTCTATCTGAAAATGCTGGAGGATTTAAACCTTCCTCTATGCAATGAACGTTTTGAGAAACCAACCATTCCATTTTTCCAGCCTTTGATTCGTGCAATCGAGGATGGGACGTGGTATTTGGCTGAGGATTACGCTTTTGGACACCGTGCCCATGCTTGTGGGTACAAAATTTGGGCAGACACGACCATTCGGTTAGGGCACATCGGTAATTATCGCTACAGTTGGGAAGATGCAGGGATGGAACGTCCCCGATTCGCGTCGTTTACGTAAATTACGCTTTCTCCATTAACGGGAGAATGGACTTATACAGACACGAAAGACGTAGCAAAAACGGGTTCGTATAACAATGACATTACTTTTGACAACATTGTTTATACCATCGCGATCACGGATAGCTCTCTCAGTGGGAAACGCAAATGTAGTGTCCGTCAACACTTCCAGACGATGGCTTAAAGGAACCGGAACGTTGGAAATTGATCCAGAGCCAAACTACTCCGCTTCAAGTTACAATGTTTTGCCATGGTCGGGAAATTACAACGAAAACGAGGACTCTTTCTATCGTGAAATCATTCTCGAGAATTATGAACTGGATAACCCTGAAGATTATCTTGATACGGATTTTGAAGCGGATTGGCAATTCGACACCGGATCGCTTCAGGTTACGAACAAGTACCGAACCGAGGCGTCTTACAGTGGAACTCGAAATGAATGGTGCGATCAGAATCACTATTACGACTATCTATACGGTGAAGGATTTGATTTGCCCGCCAGTTCATACTCCGACACATGGGAATTCGAGAATATCTATGCCGAGGATTCCGACATCCTGTACGCATTAACCGAGTCCCTTCTTGTTTCGTCTGCATCCGGTTCTGGCTCCGGCTCAGGTGAAGGTTCCCTGTCTCTGGACGTCATCAGCGGTTATACAACGACACAGATCTCTAACAAAATCAAAACTTCCACGATCTGGGATGACCGTGAATATACCTGGACGGACGATGATGGGATGGTCATTTCCGGCACAGAGGATTCCACTTCACGATATGCTTACAATCGGGATATGCGAATCGCCGGAGAATATGTAGGAAGCGCCTCGGTCACACCTGCGTCGGGCGAATTTCTCGAAGACGGCTGGCTCGTACGCGGCAGCGGTAAAATTCTGGAGGCCACCAGCGAAAACGGAGCGTACACCGGCAGCGCGAGTTATGACTATACCCCGGATTATTACACTTACAGTAGCGCGTCGGGAAGCTATACCGAATCGGGTAACTGGCGGGATAACCATAACAGCGAATTGACATTAACCTTCAAACAATCCTCCGACCCTACGGCAGACAACTACTGGCATATTACCGGTTCTGGAAGTGGTGTCAGTGTTGAAAATTACAGCTATTCTCTTTCCGCTTCACAGACCTTTACCTGGGACACGTTCGCGGGTACCCAGAATGAATCGGGGCACGGATCGTATCGCGCAAACTCCCATTATAAAGTGACCTATGACAACGAACAGTCGGACGAATGGACGCTCGCCAGCGGTTCCGGAAAAGCGACCGAGGACTACACCTACCAGTCCGCCCTTTCGGCCTCTGGAAGCTACTCGTTGTCTCTGGAAAGTGGTTCCGCCTCGATTTATGGCACTTCCGCAAGCAACGACTCGCTCACCTGGCACGATCGAACGGAATACCAATTCTCCGTCCTTAACGGCGAGTGGCAGACGGATATGAAGGGCAGGACCCGCCAAACCGAGACCTCCGCTTCGGCATATTGGTGTTCGGGTTCCGGCTCCGGTTTCAGCGGCAATGCAGCGTCCGGCAATTCGTGGTCAGCCCATGCGTCTGAGGCTGGCGCATTTTCACGATCGGCGGTCACTCAAATTGACTGGTCCTACCAAAACGGCTCCTACTCCGCCGTCGGCAACGTCCATACGGACTTCGACGCTTCCGGCG
>JAFSMO010000035.1 GCA_017447865.1 Thermoguttaceae bacterium | reverse complement strand
TGCCATGTAATGTCCACGTATTCGATCGCGTCGCAGGTCACGACCCCCTCGTAGATCCAGTGCCCGTCGGTTTTTTTCCACGATCGGCGGAACGTCTGCGTACCCCCATCATCGGGAACCGTCCAGGTGGGGAGGCCGAACACGAGGGTTCCGGTCGCTCCGTTTCGTGGCTCATATACGCCGTAGGTCGTTGCGCACTCCCAGTAGGGCTTCGATTTCTCGGTAAACCCTAAATCTTGTATATTGTCGCCTCCGTAAACACCACCCGTTGCGCCCCAGTTTTCCTGCGACGGCGTTTCGTGGAGAATACCCAGGTCGCCGTCCATCCACTTCCCATAGCCGTCTGCGTACAGGAACGGGCCGTTTTCCGTAGCCCGCCAGCAGTCTTGCGTGTTGAACGTTTGAAACGTCGGGTGGTAGTCCGTGCCGTTTTTCGTGTAGATCAGTCCGAAGTCCGACTTGAGATATATCTTGCCGTCGTTGGCCCGGAATAAATAAAGATAATGGAAGGTCCAGTACGATTTTCGGGGCTATCTCACAGAGGTCGTAACCATAGAATCCTGATGTGTATCAACATTGGTCATTGGCATTGATTCTAAAAAGAAGAGTTACGTCAGACAAATCCTAGACATGGTCTCCGTAGCCATGGAAGTAACCTTAGTCTGCAAACTTATAACTTACCTCTCAAAAAAACTGGTAGATCAATAATGAAGTTCTATCTATCAAAGAAGCCATTTAAGATACAATCTTTGTAAATACATTGACAATTGATTTGGAGCTTATTTTCTTAGGTTAGCCCATAATCATTCAGCCATAATAGATGGCTTTCCTGATTGGAAGAACAGATTTTTAAAAAGTTAAAAGAAAAAACAAGAAACAAAATATTCCTACCCCCTAAAGGCTTTCTCTATCACAAGGAAAACTTAGTAAACTTTACATTCTTTCATAATTCGTTTTACACATTCATGAAGAAACAAATCTGGGTCAATTGAATAAGTTTTGTAGCATCCATATACTCTTGGGCGTTCATGTCTTTCCGATTTTTGTTTTCGAATAAAATCACCACGTTCTATAGCTAGCTTTACATCTTCAAGAGAAATACTGTCAAGCATTTGTTTAAAATTATCTTTTTGTTTATAATGACTGAGATTTTTAAATTCCTTGTTGTAATAATCATTAATAATAGTCAAATAATTATTTTTCTGTCCCACCGCAGGCACAGTTCCTCGGTGAAGAAGAATCCATAATTCAAATGTTAAATGGGTGTAACCAGGTTGAATATCGTAAGTCTTTCGGAATTTCAAGATTTCATGAAAGGCTTTTTCAAAATTAGATTCATCCTCAATTCCAGTACTTTCATGGTCCCAAACATAAAAAACAGGACAATCTGGACGGTAAACACTCAAAAAGGAATGAAGGGAACGTTCGACTTTTGTCTGAAAATCCACTAAGTATTTTGAATTAGATTGATTTATCAACTTTTTTAAGTGCTCAAAATACAAATTCTCACATTCCCCTTCGACACACAAATAAAATAGTTTTTTCTCCTTACGAGAAGATTTAATTCGTTTCATCGCGATTTTCCTTTCCTGTTAGAGCTGCTTTTTTCAAGAAGGGAGTAAAGTCGACCTCATGAATTGCACCATATCGATGAACAAAATAATTTTTTACATACGAATTTGTCTTTCTTGCCCCATGCCCACCATTTTCGGGAAAGTCTGAAAGTTGATACAATTCGCTATTTCCAGTCTCTTCATCTCGATCGACGAATTTAATTTCATCACGCCGAAAATACTTTGAATCAAGGAAGAAAGGATTATGCGTATTGAAAATAAGTTGGGCCTGATTGATATTGACTTCGTTATTATGGAATGCATTTACTATATTTTTTAATGCCATTGGGTGTAATGAAGCATCAAATTCATCCAGTACCAATGTTTGGCCAGTAGCAAAAGCATCAAGTAAAATAGGAAATATATCTAAAAAACGTAATGTTCCAAGAGATTCAATCAACTCAGCAGGAAGTGGAATGTTCTCTTTTTCTGTTGAAGGGTATATTGTAACTTTTAATGGTATTGGAAGTTTTTCATCGGCTACGAAGCCGATTTTATTTTGATGAATACCAAACTCTTTGATCGCATTTTGGAAATCATCATCAGGCACTAACAAAGCCCCTTTAGCTACTGCATTCGGAAATGTTTGAACTTGATGAGCACCAATCAAGGTACGAAAACTTTTCCTAAACCAGTTTACAATTAAATCGCTGATTTTGCTACTGAATAAATGACGAAAGCTGTTTGTTAAAAATAAGTCTGAGGATTGGAGATTTTTTTGTGCAATAGCCAATAGAACCTTTTTCTGAGAAGGTTCTATGAGATACTTCTGAATTGGCTCAACATGGATTTCAATATTTGTCTCAGTTCTTGAAAATACGGATTTTCCAAAAATTTTAAGTTCTTCTTTATGAACTGCTCGTCTTTTGTTTGTATTTCCCAAAAGAAATGTTCCCATGCTAATTGCTAAGGCATACTCAACTAACAAACTTCCATCTACAAATTCAATTCTAAACTCCACAGGTTCATCATTAGCGTTCCAATTGGGAATCAAGTGTGGATTGGTGATAGCAAAGTTGGAACTTCCAAAATTTTGAATATTTTGAACATTTCCACTTAAAACAACACAACGAAAAAAGTCCATAGCCGCAATCAAGTTCGTTTTACCTGATGCATTCGGACCGTAAATTACAGAGGTCGAAAGCCCCTTCAAAATCTTTTTCCCATGAGTTATTGTCAATATACTGTCTAATAAATCACGATGTCTGAAATTCGGACTCATCGAAAAAATCGTTTCTTCACGATATGTTTTAAAATTCTTACAGCTAAATCCAAGTAACATTTGAGTTCCTTTCTTTTAAAAACTGGATTACTTTATTATAACATATATATTATCTTTGTCAAGAGTCTGGAGACATTTAATGCAATAATTTAGCATTACAATTTAAATTCTATCGGATAAATGGCTAATATGCTTAAATTTGTGGGAGAATATTGCATTACACCAATTAATAAGATATTCTTTCTCTTAAAGGAAAAAATATTTCACAAGTGTCCAATCAAAAATTTTTTGCCCATCGCGTATCCCACCTAAACTACGGTACTTGACTCTAATTGAGTTTGCAACAATTTCAATTTTGGTCGGAAGCAAGCCATACACGCGGGAAGAAGCGTTTTTGCTCAAATCATGGACCGGATCCCATAGAAATAATCTCAAAAATTCATCAATAAATACCAGGGCGATTATCATGTCATCAATCTGAAAATGTTTTTGACGAACGATTTCGACCAGCCGGCCGAAACGATCACAGCGCATTGCAAACGTCGCTGGCAGGTGGATGGCTGGGTGAAAGGGCAATCGTAAAGGGGAATGTGGTCAATCAGCTTCACTCATGGATCCGAGCAGCCCTCCTTCCCCTTGACAAATGAGAGGGGTTTCATTAAAATGGAGGAAAAGGGGAGAAATGAGCAAAAAAGGTTACGCCTGGCAGATCGCGATTGGCTTGTCGGCAATTAATAGATGTTTGGGGCCTTGAAGTTTTCCTAATTTCCCCGAGGTTGAAACATGAAATTCAAATTTTCGCTGTTCGTTTGCGTTCTTTTTCTGCCGGTTTTTTCAGCCATCGCGGAGACTCCTAAAGCGGCGAGGGAACCGGTGCTCACGATCGAAAAGCCAAACGAAATGATGCATCGGTGGCTTCTGGCGGAGGCTTTGAAAATCCAGAAGAAATGGGAGTCGGATTTCGACGCGATCCAGACGGCGGAACAGGTTCGCGCGTACGGTCAGGCCAGGCGTGAGTTTTTCTGGAAAGCGATCGGCGGCAAGCCTGAAGGGGGCAAAACGCCGCTCAACGCGCAGCTTCGAGGAACGATCCAGCGGCCCGGGTACACGATCGAGAAGATACTTTTGGAGACTCAGCCCGGGTTTTTCGTTTCGGGGCTTGTGTACCTGCCGGACCGGGAGAAATTCACGTTTCCGCGTCCGGGAATTCTTTTCCCGCTTGGGCACACCGATAATGGAAAGGCCGGCGAGAAGTACCAGCGCATGGCCGCGTCGCTCGCCCTGCACGGTTTCGTCGTGTGGACGTTCGACCCGATCGAGCAAGGCGAACGCGCCCAGATTCGCGAGGCGGACGGGAAATCCCGGTTCCTCTTCCGCAACGGCGGCTGCGCCAACGCGCATAATCTTTTCGGCGTAACGTGCGGACTGCTGGGCCGAAACGTCGCGTACTATGAGGTTTGGGACCTCGTACGGGGGATTGACTATCTTCAGAGCCGACCGGAAGTCGATCCGCAGAAAATCGGCGTTTGCGGTACTTCGGGCGGTGGGACACAGACGGCGTATATAATGTGCCTCGACGCCCGGGTCACGGCGGCCGCGCCAAGCTGCTACATCTGCTCACTCTACGCGCTGATTCAGGGGATGGGCCCCCACGACGCGGAGCAGAACCTTTTCGGTTACTCGGCGTTTCCGATGGACCACGCAGACTTTTTTGTCATGCGTACCCCGAAACCGACGCTCCTTTGTGCAACCCTGGAGGATTACTTCCCGTTCCCGAATGCGAAAGCCTCGTATGCACGCGCCAAAAGGATTTGGGACCTTTTCGGAGCGGGAGAATTGGTTGCATTCTCGCAGGCCCCAGGCCCTCATTCCTACGCGCTGGAAAATCGTGAAGCAACGGTTCAGTTCTTCCTCAAGCGCCTTTGCGGGCAGGACGTGGAGGTCCACGAGCCACAGGAGATCCAACTTCTGACCGAGCCGGAAATTTGGGTCACGAAAACCGGCTGGGTGAAGGATGAACTGGGCGCGAAAACCGGCTACGACCTGAATCGTGAATACGCCCGGCGGCTGGCGGAGCGGCGCAAAGCAAACCCGCTGAAGCCGGAAGACGTTCCGCGCATCCGTGAGATGGTTGGGATCCAGCCGTTCGAGGAAATTCCCGCGGCAAAAATCGTTTCACGTTCCGAACTGCTCCCGCTGGAACCCGGGGTCCTGTTCGAGAAAATCGTGTTTGAGTCCGAACCGGGAATTTTGCTTCCCGCCCTGCGTTTCGTTCCGGCGGATGATTCTGGGTCGGAAAAGGCCGCAGGACCAACGGTTCTTTTCATTTCGTCCCAGGGAAAAGTGGATGCTTACGAATCGTCCATCCGGCCGTTAGTCCAAGCGGGAAAATGCGTGATTTCGCCTGATCTCCGAGGTTGGGGAGAAACACGGGCCATGAGCAACTGGTACTACGACCCATCCTACCTCGGCGCCGACGGGAAGGATTTCTACACGGCGTTCGTGCTTGGGAAAAACTACGTGGGAATGAGGACGAACGACCTCTTTTCCGTGGTAAAAGCCCTCCAGACGACGGGCGAAACCGCCCCGCTGGAACTCATCGGGCATTTCAACGGCACGATCCCGGTCCTTCATGCCGCCGTGTGCGAGCCGAAACTTTTCAGCAGTGTAACGCTTCAAAACCCGGTGGTGACCTCATGGACCGAGCTGGTCGAGCACGGCGAAACCTCCACCCTCACGCGCACCTCGACGGTTTTCGGAGCGCTGACGCTCTACGATTTGCCGGAGTTAAAAGAATTTTGGGAGAAAAATCACTGATTGGCCCACTTTTGAAGATCAAACGGTTTGATTTATGAAAAATTTATTTGCCCTCCTCGTTTTTCTGACCCTCGCCCTTCCTCTTTCCGCGCAGCAGATTGTGGGAGTCGAGGCGATCGAATCCTCGGCTTTTACGAAGAATCCGGAGCATAAACTGCACCACGCGACCGACGGAGATCCGGACACTTACGCGGTTTTGTACGATTCCACGCCCGACGGGACCGACGAGACGCGGGTGCCGCCGCGGGGGAACGCGCCCGTGACCGGGTTCATCTGGTTCGATCTGGGAAAAGTCTGCGACGTGTATGCCGTCGAGATCGTGGCCCCGCGGAATAATTTCTACGCGCCGAAAAATGTGGACGTTCTGGTCCGCGACGCGGAGGGCGCCGAAACGGCCGTTTTGAAAGAACACACCATTCCGTATTTCTTCAACGGGCAGACCCGCACCATTGCGATCCCGAGGACTCGTACGCGATTCATCGGGCTGAAGATCAACTCGGCGCACGATGAGGGGCGGCTCCACTGGTCGATCATTCAGTTTGCCGAGATCCGTTTCCTGGGCGTGGACGCGGCTCAGGCCGATACGCTCGACCTTGGCCGGGTCAAGATCAACGGCATGAATTACGCCGACGCGCTCGCCAATCAGAATTTCGTCGCTCAGCGCCGCACGACGCCATTCCCGATGGAGCGTCAGGTTCAGGACTGGATGCGCCAGGACGGGATCGAGGATTTTAACTCTTCCCAAGAGCGTGAGGCCTACATTCAGAAGTGCTTCGCGCGGCGTGTGGAACGGCTCAAAAACGTCCAGGATTTCTGCCGCGATTACGTTTTTGTGAAGCACTGCCAGCTCGCGAACCAGCCGTCTTTCGCCTCCAGCGCCTTCCTGAGCGACTCGGTTTACAAGGACCGGCTCGGTGACTGGCGCATGGGTTCCGAACTCTACCATCTCCACATCAACGACGATGGAACGGTCGTGATTCGGCCAATTCTTGTGCAAAAAGGCGGGATCATCCGTGACCCGGCCATTTCTTTCGACGGTAAAACGCTCGCTTTTTCGATGCGTGAGAGTGAAGAGGACGATTACCACCTCTACACGATGGACCTGGAAAAAGCCCTCGCGAAGCCGGTGGGTTCCGATTCCCCGGAGAGCGTCGCCGCCGTTCGTCAAATCACGTCCGGCCCGGGCACTGCTGACCTGGAACCGTGCTGGCTCCCGGACGGCGATCTGCTTTTCACCTCGACCCGCTGCGACATTTGCGTGCCGTGCTGGTCGAGCGACGTGACGAACATTTACCGCTGCAAACCGGACGGAAGTCTTCTTCACCGCCTGACTTTCGATCACGCGCACAACGTGAAGCCCTCCGTTTTGAATGACGGCCGAATTGTGTACACGCGCTGGGAGTACAACGACCGGAACTCCTCGCCGATCCATAAACTTTTCATGATGAACGCCGACGGAACTACCCAGACCGAGTTTTACGGGAACAATTCAATGGCGCCGTGGTCGCTGATCCATCCGGCGGCGCTCCCCGGCACGTCGAAAATTCTGGTCATTGGTTCCGGCCATCACACCGACCAGAGCGGCCGTCTGATGAGGATCGACCGGACGAAAGGGACGCAGGAAAACGAGGGCCTCGAGTACGTCTCGCCCCGGGAGGATTTCATTCCCGACGCGATCGACTTCTTCGCCCACGACTCGCGCCAGCCGCTTTTCCAGTACCCGCTCGGGATCAACGAGACGAACTGGCTCGTTTCGCTCTGCCCGGAAGGGAACGGTCCGCGGCAGTTCTACCCGTTCCCGTTCGGGATCTACTGGATGAACGAGGCGGGCGAGCGCGAGCTTCTGGTTTACGACCCGACGATTTCATCGTGCCAGATCGTCCCGGTGATGAAGCGCGAAGCCCCGATTCCCCGCGCGGTTTTGACGAACCACTCGCAAGACTGCGGCTTTTTCTACGTCCAGAATATTTACTACGGCCCGGGCCTGCAGGGCGTCAAGCCGGGAACCATCCGGAAGATCCGCGTGATCGCCCTCGAAAACCGCGCCATGTCCGCCGGCGTCAGCTACCAGCAGCCCGCCGCGCAGGTGCACACGCCGGTTTCCGTCGGGAACGGAAGCTGGGACGTGAAGCACGTGCTCGGGACGGTGGACGTGGAGGCGGACGGCTCCGCGTTTTTCAAGTGCCCGCCGCGGACGGCCCTTTATTTTCAGATGCTCGACGAAAAGGGACAGATGGTCCAGACGATGCGTTCCTGGGCGATGGTCATGCCGGGCGAAACTTTCGGCTGCATCGGCTGCCACGAGAACAAACGTGACACGTTCCGCGACGCGCGGCCCACGACCGAGGCGTTAAAGCGCCCGCCGCAGGAGATCACGCCGCTTTACGCCCCCGGCGAGATCCCGGAGCCGGAATTCCTGAAGACACTCAACGACTCCCAGCGCCGTGCGTTCGAGTACCTGAACGTGAACGCGCCGCGCCGGATGGACGTCCCGCAGGGGTTTTCGTACATTCGGGACATTCAGCCGATCTGGGACCTACACTGCGTGAGGTGCCACTGCGACGAAAGCCGGGGCCCGCTCAACCTCCTGGGTGATTCCTCGCCATACACGTGGAAAGAGTCGTACGACGGCGTGACGCTCCTCAAGCAGACCTCCGCCCGCCCCTACGTGAATAACGGCCGGGACACGAATACGGGCCGGGACTTTTCGCGCTCGTACCTCGAACTGACGAACTGGGGCCACGTCTGGGAGAATGATCCGACGCCGGTCCATCCGCAGGCCAACGAGCACAGCAAACGGCTCCTGGCGCAGTATTTCGACTTCCAGACCGAAAGCCCCGGGAACGGTTTCACCTACGTGACCTGGTTCGCGCTGGGAAGGTCCCTTTCCCCGATGATCCCCGCTGACTTCTGGGGAGCGCGCCACAGCAAAATCATGAATTACCTGGAACCGTCCCACTACGACGTTCAGGTTTCCGAACATGAAAAAGACCTCGTGAAAGCGTGGATCGACCTTTGCGTTCCGTACTGCGGTTCCTACATGGAGGCGAACACGTGGGACCGCATGACGCACACGTACATTCATTTCTACCGCGGCCAGTGCCGCCCGACCTACCTGTTCCAGGAGGCGAAGCGCCTGCGTCACGCCGAGATCGAGGTCGCGAATCTGCGTCTCATGCAGGGTGAAAAAGACGTTCCGATCCCGGAAGTCCTCGGAGGGATGGACGCGCAGAAAGCGTTCGTGGAGGCGTACGAAAACCTTCCCAACACGGTCCCGGTCCGGGATGCGGCGCCGGGGGAAAATCTCGCGCTGAATCCCGAAGCGATGGTCTTTTCGCTGACCTCGTTCCCGTGGGCGGAAGCAAATTCGCACTGGAAATACCGGTACGAATTCGCGCCGACGAACGCCATCGACGGGAAGCCGGAAACGTTCTGGAAGCCTAACCTACGCACGGACCTCTGGCTGAAAGTGAGTCTCGGTAAAGAACGGACCGTCTCGAAAGCGGTGATCCGACTGCACTTGGAGCCGAGCCAGCAAAAAACCTGGTCCACGGCCACGCTGGAATTTTCGGACGGCACGAAACTTCCGATCCAGCTCGAATGCACGCCCGACCCGCAGGAATTCACGTTCCCGGCGAAAACCTGCGCGTGGGTCAAACTCACGGACCTGAAAGAAACGTTCCCGCTCTCGGTGAACGGGATCTCGGAGTTTGAGCTTTACTAAATTGAAAAGCGGAGGGGTCCATTATTTCAGTGCCTCAGCCAAGGCTCTGGCCTGTTTCGCCAGTTCCGGATCGGTCGTTTTTTCGGCGATTTGAGCCAGAATTTCGGCCGATTTCGGCGACTTGCTCTTGAGTTCCTTCGCGACCGTCACGATGCTCTGGCAGGCGGCCTCGCGGCAGAAATCGTACTGCACGTACTGCGCGGCGGCCTCGATCGTGTCGGGGTGGATCGCACGTGAGAAAACGTCGAAAATCAGGAGTTTTTCTTCATTTCGCCAGGCCGTTTCAAAGCCTGCGCGGCACATTTCCAGTTTCTTCGGGATCGGAAGATCAAACTGACGCGGGACCCGGAGGAAGCTCCGAAGCGCGCGGATGCGGAACTTTTCTTCGATTTGCGGTTTTTTCGCGAGTTTGAGCGAAACGTCGGCCAACGCTTCCATCGTGCCCGGGTCGTTCCACTCGCCGAGGATTTTCGTTGCCGCGTCCACCATTTCGGGATCAGCGCACGCCCACGAGCGGCACGCCGTCGCCATCCACCAGGTACATGCCGTTCCCGGGCCGGGTGCACACGATGCAGGCGATTTGCGAAGCTCCCCAATCATGTTTACAAATCATGTTCACTTTTGAAATGGTTCCACACGGAATAGATCCTATCGAGCGCCCTTCGGTTCTTTTCGGCCAGGACCGTTTCAGAGAGAGTCAGCCCCATTTCGTCCCGAACGATTTCCCTCAAACGGTTTTCCAGTTTGTCGCGTTGGATTTCATATTGGTACAACAGGTTAAGGATCTCGTTCGCATAACCTGAATATTCATCGAATACATCCGGCATGGGTTCCTGGTAAACCCCAATCGGGTCCCAATCTTTCCACAAAATCTCATTGATTTTGGACAAAAGATCGGTCATTTCGTCTCGGTCTGGTTCTGTCATTTTGTCTCCTTGCGCCGTTGGCCGCCTTACCTCCTAATTTCATGGACTACATCATATTGTGTATTCTCTTCGTCCAGTACCCACCCGTCCTCGTCGATGATAACGCGGCGCTCGTTAGCGGCAAACTGATAAAGAACGTCCATGAAGCTGTCCGCGATTTCTCGGGCAACCGAATGTTCGAAAAAATCCCACGCAATGACGGGGCCATTAGGATCGCTTGCGTCGATGCACCACAACTCATCCCCCTCGTCGCTCCAAATGGCAATGTACTTTTCGGGAAGTTTCGACCATTCGCGCCCCTGGAGCGTCAGGGAAATGGCGCTTGGGTAAGCCGGATCATGGGCGTTGCTGGCCTTGATCCCGTAAATTTCATGGGAGTGGGTATAGACGAATTCCAGAAATCCCCACTTTGCCAGAAAAGTCCGGTAATCTTTGGGAAATTTCAGCCCCAAAATCGTCTCCGCTTCCCGAATGGACTCTTCCGAAGCGGGATCGGGCCTGCCGCCTGCCGTGACCTGGGATTCCCAAAAATTCGGACATTCGGCCAGAAAAGCCTCGACTTCCTCAAATGTATGGTTTTTCATTCTGTCCTTCTTTTTACTTGTTTTTTCAATCAATGATCCGAATCAAACCTGAAAAAGGTCCGCGTCCCAGCCGTCGAGGGTCTTGCCGTCGAACAGGGAGATGAAACCTTCCGGGACGGCTTTATCCGGCGGACAGTCAGAGGCCGCAAAAAGGGCGGGGGTAAAAAGAAGGGCCAAAATCAAAGTCGAGAGAAATTTTCGCATTTCTGCCTCCTGTAGGTAAAAGGAACGAATCATTTTTCTGAATCAATTATAGCACGTTCCCATGATATTTCAAGGGCTGAATTGCGCAAAACTCATATCCCGCCTGCCCGTCCCATGATACACCACCTCATTATCCCCCGTGGCGTTCCGTTTCCCCTCCGCTAAAGAAAATCCATCTCCCGGAAAATAAAACTACTAAAAAAGTAGAAATTTCTTGTGACTCCCACTTGAAATTAAATGAATATGTGGTATATTATACATTATAGATACATGACTATTTTAGTAGTGTATAGAAAATGGAGGAATGAGTACCATGAAGATCGCGGTCGGTCTTTCCGGCGGGGTGGATTCATCGGTCGCTGCTGCGCTGTTGAAATCGCAGGGGCATGAGGTCGTGGGAATCACCATGAAGCTTTGGCGCGAGGGGCGTTACCGAGGCGGGGCCAAGGACGCCTGTTTCGGGCCCGGCGAGGCGGAGGACATTGCGCGGGTGGAAACGCTGTGTCGGGAGCTCGGCATCCCGTACCATGTTTTCGACTGCGCCGACGAATATGAAAAGGTCGTGCTGGAGTATTTTCGGGCGGAATATCTTGCCGGCAGGACGCCGAATCCGTGCGTGCGCTGCAATGCCTT
>JAFSMO010000034.1 GCA_017447865.1 Thermoguttaceae bacterium | reverse complement strand
AGGGAAATCGATTTTTCTTTCTCTTCCTGCAAGTACTTAGATGTTTCAGTTCCTTGCGTTTGCCCTTATAAGCTATGTATTCACTTATAAGTCATTCGGGAACCCCCGGATCAAAGCTCGTTTATCAGCTACCCGAGGCTTATCGCAGATTGCCGCGCCCTTCATCGCCTGCTAATGCCAAGACATCCCCCGTATGCCCTTAGTAACTTTATCGCATGATTTTAATGCTTCGCAGCAGTAAACCATAAAAATTACCAAAGTGTAACGTTCTATGCTCGTCTTCGCGCTCTCTTAAAAAATTATAATCTTTTAAGATGTCACTTATCCAAATTGTTTTGCTTCTTGCCAAAGATAAACCTGGTGAATTGATTTCACTCAAGTGGACGTGTATTTTAGCACGTTCCAAAAATATTTCAAGGGGGGTAGTGGAAAAATTTCCACAATTTTTTGGAAAGGCCTGATTTTGGGGCTCGTCAGGTGCTGTAGATCCATCTTCCGATCAGGGACGCCAGGACGAAGAGGGCCAAAATCACCATCGCGTGCGGGATTCCGGCAACGACCAGCGTCAAGCCGGCGTCGAGGAGGAAAACCAGGAAAAGTGCCTGCTTGACGACGCGCCGGACCGCCGTCTCATCCTGAAAATAGGCCGTCACCGCCCGGAAGGCCAGCCAGATCGCCAGAACTCCCAGAAGCGTCGGCCAGCGCCACGGCTGGAACATGAAAAGCGGCTGCACGATTCCCGGAATCGCGGCGTTCAACTGGGTCGGGAACGGGAGCAAAATCGCCACTCCGCCGACCAAAAGAAGGACTGAGAAAACCATCATGCCCACGCCCGGGCGACGGATCCCCGCTTCCGGCGCGTCCTGCGTTTCGTTCCGTGCGTAAAACGTCACGCCCGTGATGAAAACCGTCAGAGCCATTGGGTAAAGGAAAAGCGGCACCGCGGCGTTCAACTTTTCCGGGTCCATGAACGCCAAAAAGAGCAGGACATTCAGCCCGCGGCAAAGCCCCATCAGGAACGGGCCCATGGGCGTGTTTTTGAGCCGGGCGTCGTACATGACGATGCAGGCGCGGAGGACCGTTGCGATCCCGATGACCGAAAGCGCCGAGGTGAGATTCCGGGTCCCAATCCCCGCCAAAAAGCAGAGCACCCAGCCGGCGGCCAGCAGGCCCCAGCCCGTTTTTATAGCGGTTGGAAGCGCGATCCTGCCCGAAGGAAGGGGGCGCTCAGGCCGAAGGACGGAATCTTCCAGAAAGTCAAAAGCGTCGTTCAGGATCATTCCCGCCCAGTAGAGGCAGACCGCGCCAACGCCCGCCGCGATGAACGGGACCAGGTTCTGCGCCGGCAGGAGTTCCAGCGACGTCAGAAGAAACGCCACGGTCAAAATGTCCGCGAGGAGCACAAAAACGTTTGGAAAACGCACGAGCTGGAGGAACGGGAAAAGCCTGGTCATGAAAAGGGTTTCCTTATTGGGCTGAAATGCCGCGAATTACCTTGAAAATCGACGTGTTATCGACGTACCGGCCGTCGTAGAGCCAGAACTTCCCCATGCGCTCGTCGGTCCCAACGACGAACTCGCGGAAGCGGTCAGCGCCCAGGCCGCGGGCGTAAAGCGGAACGAGCTGCTTCGTGTGGTCGTCGGAGTAGTACTTCATTTCCGGGAGCTGGCCCTTGCCACGGTAAAGCGGGGAGGTGGTCGGAACGCCGTCGGGGCCGGTTTCGGGGCCGTAAATCGCGCCGTTATCGTGGTCGGCGGTGATGAGCAGGAGGGTTTCGTCCCACGAGGAGTATTTTTCCACCCACGCGCAGACCGCCTCGATCGCCGCGTTGAAATCGACCATTTCCTCGATGCAGCGGGTCAGGTCGTGGGCGTCGTTCGCCACGTCCACGCAGCCGCCCTCGATCATGACGTAAAACCCTTTCGAGCGTTTACCTGTTTTCGGGTCCACGGCCAGCAGATTCAGGGCCGCCAGCGAGGCTTCGGGGAGCGTTGGCGTCGTGGTCAGGAACGGCGCGCCGGCGCTGCGGTGGCACTGGAACGAATTGGCCGACTGCGAGATCCCGAGCAGACGCTCCGGAAGTTCTCCCGCGCGGACCACGTCAGGCGTCAGGGCGGCGAATTTCTGGAAATCGGCCCGTTTTTCGATGAAAAGCCAGCCGGCGGGGAGGTCGCCGGAACGGATCCGGGCCCAGAGTTCCTCGCCCGGTCCGTACTTGCCGTACACGGGGGAACGGGGTTTCCCGTCGTCGTCGAACTCGGGGTGCGAAGCGCCGATCAGGACGTCCAGATTGCCGCCCAAAAGAAGCTGGGCGAAAAGTTTCTGGCCGTTTTTGCGCTCCAGATCGTGACCGGCCACGGCGGCGACCGTCGCGCTGGCGATCTGGAACGACGTCACCGCGCCCGTGCGGCGGCCGTCCTGGTGGAAAATCTCGGCCAGCGTGGTGAGTTTTTCGTCATCCGGTCCCATTCCGATGCGGCCGTTGCGCGTTTTCACTCCCGTGTTGAGCGTCGTGCCGGTCGAGGCGGAGTCGGGCGGAATGAAGCCGGCCTCGCGCTGGTAAAACGGGACGAAGTAGTTTTTGAAGTCGGCCCAGTCGCGCTCCGGGTCGTAGAAGCTTTTTTTATGGAACGTCGCGACGGACGTCATTTCCCACGGCGCCTGCTGGTAAAAAAGGCCGGTCGGCGAGCCGGTCTGAAAGTCCGCGGCCGAATAAAACGCCCCAAAACCCGCACCGTCGGCGATCATCAGAATCACGTTTTTCGGGGCTTTGTGCGTGGGTTTGGCCAACGTTTGAGTCGCAGCTTTCGGCTCGGGTTCCGGCGTGAGGGCCGGCGTCGTTTCCGGCCCAGATTCAGAATTCGCCGGCCAGGTTTCCAGCTCCGAATCGGCCAGCGTGGCGGGTTTGGGCGCGTCGAGCTCGATCGTGACGAATTCCTCCTCTTCCTCCGGCGCGGCAGTCGGAGCGGCGGTCTTCGTGCAGCCCAGCGGGAAAATGAACGTCAGAAGCAGAATCAACTGGAAAAGACGAAAGTTTCGTTTCATGGCTTGAAGAAAATGAAGCGGTTTTACGTGCGTTGAAGGGGAAAAATCCGGGCCGGGCACGGGTCAGTTTCCGGCGGTTTTTGAGGCTTTGCCCTGGCACTCGTTTTCAGTGCAAATTTCGCATTGGCCGCAGTCGGGTTTCCGGTCCGAATGAAGCCACTGCTTGTTCCCGCAAGGGATGGACTGGACGAACGACGCGAGGCGGGCGAACTTCTGAATGATCTCCGGCGAGAGAATGTGCTCCATCTTGCAGGCGGTCTCGTCGGCCAAAGTCGGCTCGACCTCCAAAAAGTCGCGCAGGAAACCACGCAGTGTTTCGTGCCGGCGCGTGATTTCCCGGGCGTGTTCCTCGCCCTTGGCTGTCAGCGTGACGCTCATGTACGGCACGTAGTTGATCAGGCCCCGCTCCGCCAGGGCGCGCAAAGCCCCGGTGACGGACGCGTTGGAAACGGCCATCAACCTCGCGATGTCGCGCGGCCACGCCACCCCGTTCTCGGCAGTGATCTGCAAAATGACTTCCAGGTAGTCCTCGAGACTTTCAGAAAGATGAGAAGGCGTTTGGGAGTTTTCCATGGGAATTAACTTTCGTAAAAGAAATGCGAACTACTCAAAAAATCAAGGCCCCACTGAAAGGGGGGCTGGCGAGCGAAGCGAGACTGGGGGGTTCCGACCAAGGGACTGACTTTCCCCGGGGCTGGAACCCCTCCACCGCCTTCGGCGGTCCCCCTCCCCTTTCAGGGGAGGCTTAATTCTGACCTTCGGCGGACCGTCTCCCCATCAGGGGAGGCTTCTTCAAATCACTCGTACTTCAGGACCGCGCCGGTGTCGGCACTGGTCGCCAAAGCCGCGTAACGGGCCATCCAGCCGGACTTGAAGCGCGGTTCCGGCTTCGTCCAGCTCTTTTTGCGCTCGGCCAGTTCCTCGTCACTCAGAGCCACCGAGATCTTGCGGGCCGGAATATCGACCGTGATCACGTCGCCGTCTTTCAGCAAACCGATCGGACCGCCAGCCGCGGCTTCCGGGCTGATGTGACCGATGCAGGCGCCAGCCGTTCCGCCAGAGAAACGTCCGTCCGTGATCAGCGCGACCGAATCGTCGAGCTTCACGCCCTTGATGGCCGTCGTGGGAGCGAGCATTTCCTGCATTCCCGGGCCGCCTTTCGGGCCTTCGTTGCGCACGACCACGACGTCGCCAGCCTTGACTTTGCCCGCGACGATGCCGTCGTACGCATCGTTTTCGCTCTCGAAAATCACGGCCGGGCCGGTGTGCTGCATCATGCTCGGCTTGACGCCCGCGGTCTTGACCACGGCGCCTTTCGGAGCCAGATTCCCGAACAGAATCGCGAGGCCGCCTTCCTGATTGTACGCGTTTCCGACTTCACGAATGCAGTCCTGCGGGTCGAAATTCAGCGTCAGCTCGTCGATGTTCTTCGCCTTGCGCTCGACGCTGAAGCACGGCTGATTGCGGCAGTTGCCCGGCTCGATGGCGCAGAGTTCCAGCGCTTCGGCACAGACGGTCCCACGCGAGCGAATGTCCCACTCGTCGATGTTCTGGCCGAGGGTTTTGCCCGTGACGGTCAGCGCGTCAAGGTGCAGGAGTTCCGGCTTGCCGCGCTTGATCGTGCCGAGGATCGTGTGGATGCCGCCGGCCTGGTGCACGTCTTCGATGTGGTAGTGAATGGACGGCGAAACCTTGCAGACGTTCGGGGTGCTGCGCGACAGTTTGTCGATGCGGTTGATGTCGTAATCGACGCCCGCTTCGTTCGCGATCGCGAGAATGTGCAGGACCGTGTTGGTGCTTCCGCCCATTGCCATGTCGAGGACCATCGCGTTATCGATCGACTCGGCCGTGATGATGTCGCGGGGCAGGCCCTTGAACGCGGCGCCTTTTTCTTCCTGTTCCTTCACCATCGCGATGACTCGTGCGGCGGCTTTCTCGTAGAGGCGTTTGCGGTCGGCGCTCGTCGCCAGAATCGTTCCGTTCATCGGAAGGGCCATTCCCAGCGCTTCGCACAGGCAGTTCATCGAGTTGGCGGTGAACATTCCGGAGCAGGACCCGCAGGTCGGGCAGGCGCGCTGCTCAATGTCGAGCAGTTCCTCGTCCGAGATGCGTTTCTGCTGCTTGGCGGCGGCACCGACGAAAATGTCGATCAGGTCGATCGCTTTTCCGTCGCGTTTGCCGGCTTCCATCGGACCGCCGGAGACGAAAATCGTCGGAATGTTGCAGCGGACGGAGGCCATGAGCATGCCCGGCACGATTTTGTCGCAGTTCGGGATGCAGATCATTCCATCGAAGCAGTGCGCGTTGACCATCGTTTCGACGCAGTCGGCGATCAGTTCGCGGCTTGCAAGTGAATACTTCATCCCGACGTGGCCCATGGCGATCCCGTCATCGACCGCGATCGTGTTGAACACGAAGGGGACGCCGCCGGCCTGACGCACACATTCCTTGGCGACTTCCGCGACTTTGTTCAAATGGACGTGACCCGGCACGATGTCGGTGTAACTGCAGCAAATCGCGATGAACGGCTTGCCGAAATCTTCTTCCTTGACGCCGGTAGCACGAAGCAAACCACGGTGGGCGGCGCGGGCGTCGCCTTTTTTGATCATGTCTGAACGCATTTTGAATTCCTTGATGAAATGTCGTATGGAAAAACTTTATAAAAAAAGCTGAATTTGCACCTGCAAAGGCGCGAAGGCCTCAATATTTTCGACTATTGTAACACTAAAAAATGGTTTTGTCGAGGGGGGCCGTGAAAATTGTAGGATTATACGGGGAAAAACTTCAAAAAAAGAAAAAATTTTAAAAAAATAAAAAAAGTTCAGGGAATGAAACCTTGTGCAAATTGCCGAATTTTGCTATAATAGAGGGAAAATATGGAATCAGGAGTGCATAAAATGTCAAACGAAAATCCAAACGAAAAAGTCCACGAAGAATTTGAAACGGTCGTTTTTGGAAGCGGGACCAGCCCCCAATCCGGCTCGGGGATGAGTATGCCCGAGGAGGTTCTTTCCGTTGGGGACATTTTATGCGATACGTATATCCTGCGGGCCCGGCTGGGGCGCGGCGGCATGGGGGAAGTCTGGAAGGCCGACGAAGTTTACGAGGGCGAGATCCTGCGCACCGTTGTGATCAAGACGTTGGCTCCGAACGTTCCGAACGTTCAGGAGGAAATGGCCCGGATTCAGTCCATGTTCCATAAAATCCACAGTCTTCAGCACCAGCACATCTGCCCGATGTACGCGATGAAGAACGACCCGAAGGCCGGAACCATCATCGTGATGAAGTACATCGACGGAATGATGCTTCAGGAATATTACGCCCAGTACATGCGGGCGAACAATGAATTCCCCGTTTCGGAGGTCGTTCGTCTGCTTCTGCCGATTGCGCAGGCGCTGGATTATTCGCACTCCAAGCAGGTACTTCACCGCGACGTGAAACCCCAGAATATTCTGGTGAGCAACGACGAAAGCGACGGCGTGCAGCTCATCGACTTTGGGCTGGTGATGGAAATGCGCTCGTCGATCGCGGGCCGGGGCATGGCGCAGCAGTTCGACACGTCGGGGACTTTGCCCTACATGTCGCCGGAGCAGTGGAGCGGGGAATTTCAGGATGCGCGCTCCGACCAATTCTCGCTGGCGGTCGTGGTTTATGAGCTTCTGGCGGGGCATTTGCCCTTCACCGGCGCGAACATGCAGCTGCTCGGGTTCCAGATCCTGAACAAAAGCCCGGAACCGATCATTGGCGTGCCGGATTACGTGAATTTCGCGCTTCAGCGGGCGCTTTCCAAAAACCGGAAGATGAGATTCGATAGCTGCGAGGAATTCATTCGTGCGCTGGAAGACCAAAAACTGACGCAGGACGTCATGTCCCAGGCCGAAGTTCAGGCCGCGGAAGATCAAAAAAACAAAGTCGAGCGTACCGCGAATCTGATTCCGTGGATCCTCGGCGGCAGTGCGGTTCTGGTTCTGATTTTGATCCTTGGAATCTTTCTCATGCTGAGCCGTGAACAGAAACAAATCGCGCAGCTTAATCAGCAGGTGAACCAGCAGAATCAGCCGGCCGCCCCTCTTCAGCCAATCGATGAAAACTCGCTGTTCTCCCGGCAGTTGAACCAAATGGACACTTACCCGTACGGGCGTGAGCGTTCTGAAATGGAGGCGGGTAAAGGGAAAACCTCTGGAACGGAAAAAGCCTCAGAAAAACCTGCTCCAGAGCCGGGAACCGTTGAGGAGGCCCTGACGAAACCGGAAACAAAAGAAGAATCGACCCCGGACGTAAAATCGGAGGAGAAACCGGAAGCGGAAACCACGCCGGAAGAGAAACCGGCCGGGAATCCGGAAGTGAAGCCCGAGGAAAAACAGGCTGGGAATCCGGAAGTGAAAGAGGAATCCGCCAGTTCGGAAAAAACGGAGGAAGCGGAGCCCGAGCCTGAGGAACCGGAGGATCCGATCGCGAAAATGACCCCCGAGGAAATTCTGGAAAAGGCTCATGAAGCGGTAAAAGCGAAAAATCTGGAGGAGGCGTTCCAATACTTCCAGCATTTGCCCCCGGAAGATTTGAGTGACGAAGATCTCGACGTGTACGCGGACCTTTGTTCTGATTTGGGTCGGGATGTGACCGCGACGAAAATCCGTACGATTCAAATGTCGCGGGAGCCTTCCAGAGAAATCGTTCAGGAATGTATTCGTGACGCGATCGAAGCACAGAATTTCAAGAGCGCCATTGAGTGGTGCGATTATATTCTGAAGGAGGACCCGAACGATACGGAAATCCTGCGTCAGAAACTGACCGCGCTGGCGATTCTGGCCGGCATCGTTCACGACGCGATCCCTGCCCGCCATGCGATGGAAATCGCCAATCAACTGGTCGAAAATCATTCGGAGGACCCGGAATCTTACGCCAACCGTGGTTTTGTGTACATGAAGAACCCGACGGTTTTCGAAAAGGCGTACGACTTTTCCAAGAAAGATTTCGAAAAGGCGCTTTCGCTCGACCCGAACAATATTTCGGCCCTTCTGTACCAGGGGATCCAGCTCCGTGACGTGTTCTCGAAAAAGCAGGCGGCTTACGTGAATTTCCAGAAGGTACTTGAACTGGACGCGGACAATCCGGAGGCCCAGCTTCAACTCGGTCTCCTGGTGAAAGAAGAAAAGCCCACCACGGCCGTTGAGTACCTGACGGCTTTCCTGAAACTCCAGCCGGAACGCTGGGACGTATACGAAGAGCGTGGGAATATTTACTTCGAGTTGGGTGAAAATGAAAAGGCCCTGGACGACTACAATCACTGCCTTGAAATGACCCCTCAGAATTTTGCCGTCCGCCACAACCGGGCGCAGGTGGAAGTCCGCCTGAAATTCTGGCGTGACGCGAAAGCCGATATGGATTTTCTGATTGAAAATGACTTGGAGCCGAAAAACCAGGTGAATTACTACCTGACCCTTGCGCAGGTTTTCGACGGGGCGGGCAAAAAACGCCAGGCTCAGGAGGCCCGGGACAAGTCCGAGAGGATCAGAGCGAAGATCTATTAGGATTCAGGAACGCGTCGAAGAGCTCGTTTTGATCAGGAAATTTCGGCATTAAAAAACAAACGGCGGAGGTGGCTCCGCCGTTCTTTTTTCTCAGCCCGGAAGAAACGCTTACTCGAACAACGCGGTGCCGATGCGGACCATCGTCGCGCCTTCGGCGATCGCGATCGGAAAATCGTGGCTCATCCCCATCGAAAGCTCGCCGCCGGGGAGGAACTCGTCCCGGATCTCACGCAGAAACGCAAACTGGCGGTGCGCGGCGGCTTCGTCCGCGTCGAGCGAGGTCATGCCCATGAAACCCGCAAGCTCCAGATGGGTAAACGCCTGGATCGTCGGGTACGCCGCCAGAAATTCATCGCGGGAAAAGCCGTGCTTGTTCTCCTCGCCGCCGATATTAATTTCGATCAGGACGCGCCGGCGGAGGTTCAGCTCCGCGCTGATGCGGTCCAACGCCTGCAAAAGCGCCAGACTCTCGCCCGAGTGGATCACGTCGGCCATCTGGAGGATCTTGCGCGCTTTGTTCTTCTGCAGCGGCCCGATAAAATGCCACCGAAAAGCCGTGGCGGGCGTTTGCTGAAGGTCTTTGAGCGCTTCAAATTTGGGCTGAAAAACCGGGAGGCGATTCTCGGCGAAGTCGCGGCAGCCGCTCTCGTAAAGGTCTTCCAGCTCGCGCGTGCCGGAAAAGTATTTCGTCACGGCGATCAGCTTTACGTCTTTGGGTTTGCGGCCGCTTGCCAGGGCGGCGGAGGAAATTTGATCCAGGATCTTTGAGTAGTTAGGGTTTTGCATGATGAATGAAAAATCGGGGGAAAATCAGCACAATCTCCGGAATCTCCACGCCAGCCCGGCAGCGCCGAGAAGCAGAAGGAGCCACGACGCCGGCTCGGGAACCGCGTTGAAATTGGCTGAGAGCAGAATGGAGGAGCCCTCGGCCGTCAGATTCACGTAAACCAGATTCGGGTCGGAAGCGAGTAGCTCCGTCAGCTGGTTGAACACGCCGGCGGCCAGCTCGTCGGAATTGAAACTCATGAGCGTTTTCCCATTCAGCGCGTACCAGTTCACGTCGCCGTTCATGTTAATGCTTACGGTCGCGTTTTCGCCGAACAAAACATTTCCGTCAACCAACAGTTGGACCGGCGTATCACTGGACGCGATGTCCGCCAGTTCCAGCTCGTAGTTCCCGTTCATGACCAGATTATTGCTGATCGAGGAGCCGTTCACGGCCGCGAACGTGGCGCCTTCCGCGACGGTCACATCGGCCCCGGTCACTGCCGCGTCGTCCAGGATGATGCGCCCGGCGGAAACCGTCATCCCGTTCTGAAGGCTAAACGTCGTGTCGCTCGCGCTCGTCAGGCGAAGGGTCCCGGCCCCGGTTTTCGTCAGGTTGGCAGCGTAGGAACCATTCTCGTGTTTCAGGACGCCGGTCCAGTGCAGGTCCGTATCCGGCAGGCCGTCTTCCACGTTCAGCGTAACCATCCGGGTCCCATCCCGGGCCGCCAGCCAGCCGTTGATCACAGAGGTTTCCGTCACGTCCTCATTTCCGTATTTCGCACGGGAATTGATGGTCGTGATGCTTTCCATGGTCAAAATTTTCCCGCCGCCGTTGGTAATATTAATGGTCCCGCCGTACAGATTGTAGTTGATGTAGCGTGAAGTCTGGTTTCCCGCGGCCGATATTTCCAAAGTGCCGAGAATATCGAGGTCCAGCCCGTGATTCGCCCAGGATCCGCCGCCTCCAACGTTTCCAAGCGCGTCGTTTGCCTTGAGGCTCAGTTTTCCGTTTTCACCGATGGTGATCTTGCCGGCCAAAAGGCGGCGGCCGTTTCCGGAAGTGCGCGCTTTGTCCAGAGCGACCGTTCCGTTCTGGATCTCCAGCGAACTGGAGCTCCAGTCGTTATCGCTGCTGACCGTCCACGTACCGGTGCCGGTTTTCACGAAATTCACGTTTCCCGTGACCGTTCCTGAAAAACGATCATTTCCGGAACCGTCAATCGTCAGGACGGAAGTGCCCTCGGCGGTATTCGTCACGGCGCCGGAACCCGTCAGAAGGCTAACGGTCACGGAGTAGCCGTTCAGGTCGAAAGTTCCGTTATTCGTGACGGACTGTCCATCAACCGTAGTCGTTCGGCTCGTCTGCAGCCTCGTCGACTTCGTCATCGTGCCGTCTTTGCCAAGCTGGAGCGTCGCACCGTCGAGCGTTACCCTTGGAACATTAGTCGAAATGTTTCCCGTCAGTTTCGTGGTTCCGCTGCCGGTCAGGGTCAGGTACTGCGTTGAATTGTAACTCTCGATCGTTCCGGAAAGAAGGAGGTCCACCGCGGCATCACCGTTCGCGACGTTGATCAAATGCTCATCCGGGCTGTTCCCCGTACGAAGCTGGAGCGTTGAGGAAATTTCCGTCGTTTTGGAAGAGGGCAGAATATTGATCACCGTCGGAGTAGTATCCGGCGAAAAGACGTGCAAGCGCCCGTTTTTCATCGTGGCCCCGGTCAGATTGATCGTCATGTCCCGGCCCGTCTGATTGGTGACTCCCCCGGCAGATGCCGCGTCCATGTCGAGCGTGCTTCCTTCGCCGATGTTCAGCGTGATGGCGTTTCCGTTGGCGCCCAGCGTGTCGCCGATGCCGAGCCGCAGCGTACTGCTTTCCGTCACGTTAATGGTCGACGTAAGACGCCCAATCGCCTTGGAAAGGATCGTCGTTCCCCCGCCGTTGAACGTCATGCTGCTGACGGTCCCTTCCTTGCGCATTCCGGACATGGTAAGCGTCGCGCCGGATGAGACCGTGATTTTCGGAGTGGTCGCGTCCGAGCGAAAATACAGACTGGACTCAAACGTCGAATTCCCACTGGTCGCCTGCAAAATCGAGGCGTTGCTCCGGTACTGCCACTCGTGGCCCGTGACGGTCCCGCCGGTCAGATTGAGCGTGACGCGGCGCATCGTTTTGTTCGAACCGCTGCTCAGACGCAGCGTGCCGCCGATGTTCAGCGTGCGCCAGGATCCCGTGTCCGACGACGAGTTTCCAAGCGGGTCGGCCCCGTTCAGGTAAAGCTCCGCGCCAGGTTTCACCGTGATCTGTCCGTCGAAAATGTAGTCGCTGCTGTTCGGATTATTGGCGTTCCAGTTCAGGGTCCCGCTCGAGACCGTGATGGAATTCGTGGCGATTTTCGTGCCATTCAAGGTAAAATTAACCGTTCCCGTGCTGACGTTCACGGAGTCGTACCCGTTAAGAGCGTCGTTCAGAGTCGCGGTCGTGTAGTCACCAGACGAAAGCTCCAACGGAGCGGCCAGCGTCGTTTCGTACGCGCCGAGGACCGTCAAAAGGAGGAAAAAAACGGGGACCAGGGTTTTAATGCGGGTTTTACTCATGATTCTGTATGGGGGCTAAAAAGGAAATACTCATTTGTACATTCTTCTATTATATGTAGAAAAAAATGTTTTGCAAGAAAAAAAATGAAAAAAACAGAAAAAACCACTGCTCAAAATCGAAATCTGAACAGTGGTCGCCTGGCCGGATCAGACTTTAGAAGTCAAAATTACGCGTGAGGAACGGCAAAACGGGAACTTTTCACGCGCAAACCCCGGGAACCCCACGCCAAACCCGCCGCACCGAAAAGCAGAAGAAGCCACGACGCCGGCTCCGGAACATCGTTAAATTCAAACGAGATCCGAATGTCCACTCCCTCGGTGATCAGCTGAATGTAGGGGTAGTACGGGTCCGAAGCGAGCAAACCCTTCAGCTTGTCCAAAACCTCGGTCGCGTAGTCGGCGGAATGAAGCCGCAAAATGGTTTTTCCGTTCAGGGCGTTCCAGTTCACGTCGCCGCTGGCGTTGATCCTCGCGGTGGCGTAATCGGCAAAGAGCAGCTGGTCGGAGATCATCAGCTGGAATTCCTCCTCGCTTGCCTCGATTTCCTCGAGGATCAGCTCGTACGTCCCGTTGAGGTTCAGGTTTTTCTCGATCACCGATCCATTGACCGCCGCAAACACGGCATCAGGCGCGACCGTCACGTCGGACCCGGTCATCGACGCGGCGTCCAGGATCAAGCGGCCGGCCTCCACTTTCGTGCCGTTTTTATGGTTGAAAGTGGTTCCTTCCATGCTCGTCAGGCGGAGGGTCCCGTCGCGATTTTGTTGGAGTCCAAATAAAAATTGACCGCCCGGTACTGTTCACGTCGATCGAATCATGGCCGAAAAGCTCTGAGTTCAGATCCAAGGTCGTGTAATCGCCCGAAATGATCTCCAGAGGCTCCGAGGCAAAAAGAGTTCCAGCCAAACCCATCCCTGCGAACGCAAGGATCAGAACGGCTGAACAAAATTTGAAGCGTTTCATTTTCATAATTACTCCTTTAATAAGAAAAGAAAAAAACTTACAAAAAATCACTTTAGAACGATTTTTGCTCCAGCGCTGACTTTCCTTGCCGGAGTGTGAAGGATTTGCGAGAATTGTTCAGGTTTTTGGTGTACATTTCTCCCTCAATGTTCCAAAGTGTATACGGTTATACGCAAGTATTTCAAAAATGGAGGAAGAAAAAAAACGAAAAGATATTAAAAGAGTAGTATTTGATAAATCCCATAAAACCCCACTCTTTTCCAAAGCATAAGCTGGTTTTAACTTCGGAAAAGTTGAGATTTTAGGGGGATTTCCTGACGTGGGGAATTTTCAGAAATTAGTTAAAACCCCATCTTCACGAACCAGTCCCAGGTCCGGTCCTTCCACGTGTCCGCGTGATCCTGGCCGGGCGTGACGTTCAGGAGACCGTGAACTTTCAGCGCGTAGATGTGTACCTCGGCCGGAATGTTCATCCGGCGCAGCTGGTGGTAAATCTCGATGGAACCCATGGGCGAGATCACGTCCGCGTCGCCGTGAATGAGGCACATCGGCGGGGTTTTCGCCTCGAATTTCAGGTCGCTTGTGAGTTCTGAATCGTTCCCCTTCCCGGTATTCGCACCGTCTTTGCCGTCTTCCAGCACGTAGGCCGGGTAAACCGGGATCGCGAAATTCAGATGGCACGGCACGGAGTCCAGCTCGTCCACCGGCTCGTAGGCTTTCGTCTGGCTGTTCACCGCGAGGTAAACCGTCAAATGCCCGCCGGCGGAAAAACCGGTCGCGCCAATGCGCTCGGGATCGAGCTGCAGCTCGGCCGCATGGGCGCGGACCCAGCGGATCGCACGTTGACCGTCCTGCCAGGCGGCCTGGTGCTTTTCCAGATTCGGGCGGCGAGGAACCCGGTATTTCACCACCACGGCCGTGACGCCGTGAGCGTTCCAGTATTTCGCGATCTCGGAGCCTTCGTAGTCCCCCATTAGCGCGCCGTATCCACCGCCGGGAAAGATGATCAGGCACGCGGATGAGGTGCGGTTTTCCGGGCGGTAAACCGTCAATGTCGGGACCGTCACGTGGGTGAAGTGCGTCGGATTGTTCGCGGCCGCGCGGTCTTCATCCGCCACGGTCTCCCCCGGAGCAAGCCCGGGCCAAAGCCGAACTTCCTGCGGAGCCGCGAAAGCAAAGGAGGCGAAAAGGATGAAAAAAAGGGTGAGGGCGGTTTTTTTCATGGGAAAATCCTTAATAATTTAGGGGGCCAGGCAGCCCCCCAAAAGGAAATTTTTAACTTCAGCGTTTATTCCTGCGTCGTTTTTTCTCCTCCTGGACTCTTCGGCGCTCGATTTCCGCATCACGGGCTTCAGCGGCCTTCTGGATTTCTTCGACTTTCTTCGCCAGCCGGGCCCAGAAACCTTCTTTTTTCGGCGCGACCGGTTTGGAAGTGCTCGTTGCGGTGCCGTTCTGGACCCGCATGTCGATCACGCCGTCCGTGGAAAGCTGGAAATTATCCGCGCTGGGCATAAAGCGGCGCTCCAAGAGTCCCCAGAGGCTCGAAATGATGAAGTAAATGCACAGACCGCACGGGACCTTGAAGAAGAGGAACCCCATGAAAATCATCATGAATTTCATCATGTTCTGCTGCATTTTCGCCTGTTCGTCCAACGCCGGCGGCATCATGATCTTCTGCTGAATGATGAAAATCGCGATCGTCAGGATCGGGAGCAGGTTCAGGTACGGCCCCAGACCGAAAATCCCCACGCCGCTGGAGACCCAGGTCGGCATGAAGTCCTTCCAGCAGAAGAACATGTCGGGCGCGACCAGGTTCGAGCAGAAGCGGATCGACTCGGTGAAGAGCGGCATCTGGCGCAGTTCCACGTCCACCAGAAGCGCACGGTAAAGCGCGATGAAGATCGGGAGCTGAATGAGCATCACCCAGCAGCCGGACATCGGATTGTATTTGTACTTCCGGAAAAGCTCCATCTGGGCCCGCTGGCGCTCCATCGGGTCCTGGTACTTCTCGTTCAGGCGCTTCACTTCCGGCTGGAGCTTCTGCATGATGATGGACCCCATGATCTGCTTTTTGGAAAGCGGGAACATCAGCAGACGCACGAGCGCCGTCAGGCACAGGATCGCGATCCCGTAGTTTCCGAAAATCGCGTAGAAGAAGTGCAGGATCGCGACCAGGATCTTCGCGATGAACGAGAACCAGCCGTAATAGACCACGTTATCGAGCGAGTACTGCGAAAGGAGTTTCGGCCGTTTTGGCCCGATGAAGACCGTGAACTGCTGCGTCGCTTCTTCGCCCGGCTTGAGCGTTTTGGCGTTGGAGATCACGCGGCACGATGTGTTCGTGCGCATTTCCAGCCCCTTCGTGACGTTTCCGACGCGCAGGGCGGCAAACCGCTCTACAGTCAGCGAGGAAGCGTCCTTTTCCGGGATCAAAATCGACGAAAAGTACTGCGCGTCCACGCCGATGTACTTCAGAGGTTTCTGCGAGCAAAGGATCTGCTTGCCCCATTTTCCGCCCGCGATGTTCGTGCAGGTGTAATAGTTCGGGGTCGAATTCCCTTCGAAACCGATCAGCACGTCGCGGATCCCGGTCATTCCCCAGCCGCGGCCGGCCTTGGAGCAGAACCAGTTTCCTTCCGTCAGCAGACCGGTCGGCCCGTCCTGCTGGATCGCCATCGTGCGGTCCTGCGTCCCGACGTTTTTGACCGTAATATTCAGCGTGAGGTGGTACGTCGGCGAGGATTCATCCCGGCGCTGCTTCTCTTCCACTTGGACGAGCCTGTACGTCTTACGGACTTCCATCCCGTAGGCGGGCATTTCGTAGAGGAACGTGACCGAATCCACACTGCTCGCTTCGACTTTCCACGACGCTTTGTGCATATCGAAGCCGAGAATTTCCTGATTCACGAACTGGTCGAGCAGGGTATAGTCGTCGTACGCGATCTGCTTCTTGACTTCCAGGTCGAGTTTGGAAAGCGACTGCTCGCCGAAAGAGTAGAACGTCGTGAGGAACGACGCGTTATTCTTCCGGTTCGACGGAATGCCTTTCAGGGCGTCCGCAAGGCTCTGCGTACTGGCGGATTCCACTTCCGGACGAATGACGCTGACCGGTTCACGCGTGAGCATCGCTTCGGCCTTGATCTTCTGCCCCGCGCGGTTCACGGTGAGGGAAACTTTCGTCCCCGGGCGGAACTTCCGGACCGTCTCGGTCAGAGCCACCGCGTTGGCGACGTCCTGATCGTTCACCTTCTGGATCCGGTCTCCCGGGAGGAGGCCAGCCGCTTTGGCGGGCGTTCCATCGCCCACGACCTGAACCAGCGCGCCCCCGACGGCTTCCGCGTCCGCATCGCAGTTCAGCTCGCCGATGTAACCGCCTTTAAAGTCTTTTTCGTCGCTCATGCTGGCAAGCCGGGCCTCATTCATCTCGACGCGGGCCACTGCCGCGCCTTCCGAGGTCAGCGTGACGAGCATCCGGTACGGGCTCGCCGGATCGACGGAGCCGAGCGTCAGGTACTCGACCGGATTGGTGTTCGGCTTGGCCATCGCATCCGTCGGGGAGGTGGTTTCCGCCGGAGCAGTTTCCGCCGGAGCGGCTTCCGGGTTTACGACTTCCGCCGGCTGCAATTCTACCGCAGGCGTTTCCGCCGGGACTTCGGCCTTTGGAGCGTCCTCTTCCTTTGCGGGGGCTTCCGCCTTTTCTGCGTTTTCAGACGGCTCCATTTTCTCCGGGGTCGTGACGGATTGAAGGGCCTGAGTCAGAGAAGAATTTTCAGTCTGCCCCTGTTCTTCCGGCGCGCAGGCACGCATGACCAATAAGTTGAAAAGGAGAAGAATCGCCAGCAGGAAGAAGAACTGCGAGCACCCACCCTGCTGAGGCTGGTTCTGTTGAGTTCTGCTGTTCGAGGTGGAGGGGCGGTATTTCTGCTGAGGAGGTTGAATAAACTGTGGCATTTTTATAAGTTAAGGAAAAAGTAAATCGTGTATCTGTTTATGAAAGTGAGAAGGAATTATCCTACCGACCTGCCAGGAGGCGTTCGCCGAGAAAATTATCCAGTTCCGGCGTTTGAAGAATCTTATCCACCGCTTCCTGAATCGGGTAATCCAAACGATGGTAAACCAGATGAATTCCGGTTTCGCAATCCTCGGCCGTCACGTAGCATGAGCTCGTAATATAATCGCGCGGCTGCCCGACAGAACCAACATTCACGAGGTATTTCCGGTCGGGATGGAGAACTGTGTCAAAACCAATATCACTTGGGTTGAGAAACTGCGAGTCCTGGGTGAAAATTCCCGGAACGTGCGTGTGGCCCTGGAACGAAATATGGGTCACAAGATTGAAAAGGAGTTCCATTTTTTTCGGATTGTAAATATCCTCGGGGAAAATGTACTCGTTCAAGGGGTTTTTCGGCGAGCCGTGCACGAAAAGGGCCTTCCAGTTCTCGTCGTAATACTTGCGGGGGTTCATGTTCAGGAACTCCCAGCGTTCGTCGCGGCGTTCGGACGGCTTGGAGAGCTGCTCCCGGGTCCAAAGAATGGCCTTCATTGCGTTGCCGTTAAAACCGTCCGGGTCGAACAGCGCGCCCTGCTCATGATTCCCGATGAGGCAAATACTGCATTTCTCCATGACGAGATCAAGACATTCGAGCGGATTGGCGCCGTACCCGATCACATCACCTAAACAGATAATTTCATCGACGTCCTGCTTTTCAATGTCGTCGAGGACGGTGGTCAGCGCCTCCAGATTGCCGTGAATATCACTAATAATCGCGCGTTTCACTTTGCTACCTTTTCTTTCTGGTTTTCAGGGTGAACGTTAAATTAAATCAAATTACAATTTCACACTTACTATTATTCCATAAAATCAAAATTCGTCGAGGCCCCCCTTGCAAAAATTTTAAAATTTGTCAAACTATTAAAAGGGATTCGTCTGAAATTGAGTTTAACCGTGTTTTTTCGGCTAAAATCCATTTTTCCCGTGCCTGGAAGCGGCAGTTTTGCCCGTAAAAAGCCTTTTTCCCCGGAAAAATTTTTTCATTTTTTCAAAAAATTTTTTAAAATTTTCGTCCCTGATCCGGCGAAACCGACCACAAACCATGAAAATTCTGGCGTTTGAAACGATCGAAATGTCCGCGAGTGCCGCCCTCCTGGACGACGAAAACGTTTTGGCTTCCGTGTCTCTTCCCCCGCAGAAACGCAGCGCGCAGTACCTCGCGCCGGCCATCCGCGATCTTCTGGCCCAAGTGGGCTGGAAACCCGCCGACGTTGAACTGCTAGTCGTAGCGCAGGGGCCGGGCTCCTTCACGGGGCTGCGCGTCGGGATTACGTTCGCCAAGGTTTTCGCCTGGACGGTCGGCGCGGACGTCATCGCTCTGAATACGCTGGACCTTCTTGCCGAGGCGGTTCCTGCGGAGTTCACCCGGGTCTCGATCGGGCTGGACGCCCAGCGGGGGGAGGTCATCGCCCGGACGTATGAGCGCGGCGCGGATGGTCTCATGGCTCCGGTGGATGAAATGCAAATGCTCGATCTGGAAGACTGGGTCGGAACCGTTCCAGCGGGGACGTTCCTTTCCGGGCCGGTGCTCGCGCAGAAAGCCCGTTTTTTGCCGGAGAATCTTCCAACCATCCCGGCCGAATTCTGGCTTCCGAGCGTCGCGCAGATGGGAAAAATGGGCTTTCGGCTTTACCAGGCCGGCCGGCGCGATGATATTTGGAGCCTTCTTCCGATCTACTCACGCCCCGCGGCTGCAGAAGAAAAGCGCATGATGAAAAAATGAAAACCGTCACCAAAAAAGAACTCGTTCAGACCATTTCGGACAAAATGCAGTGCAGCCAGCAGCTCGCCGGCACGATGGTGCAGTGTACCCTCGATACGATCCTCGAGGCACTGGCCGAGCATGGACGGATCGAGCTGAGAAACTTTGGGGTCTTCGAGGTCAAAGAGCGTAAACCGCATCAGGGGCTCAACCCGAAAACCGGCGAGCGGGTTCAGGTCGACCGCCATTTTGCGATCACATTCACACCGGGGAAACTGGCCGGAGAACTCGTGAACGACCAGTTTCAGAGCCGGGAATTAAGAAGTTTGGACTAAACCATGGCGGTGGGGCAGGGCGTCACGTTTCTAATCGCCCATGTTGCCGAACTGGACTTTGTTTGGCCCTGCGTAGTTCTCGAAACCGTGGATGGTGGCGCTCTGTTTGTTATTCACGCTCAACGTCGGCGGGTCACTGACGGTGTAACTGGTATCGAGACTGGCTGCCGCGCCGGCATCTTCTCCGGCTTCCAGAATCATGGCGTTGCGGATGGCGGCGACACCGCCGGCGATTCCCACGACGAGAAGCGAAAAAATAAAAATCCATTCCAGCGTCAAGCTCCCCGTTTCGTCGCGAAAGAACTTTTCCATGATTCTGATTCCTCTGAAAAAAGTGAAAAAATGATGAACCTTTTTCTTTATCGGGGGGCGGCAGGAGGAAAATTAACGTCGTAAGAAGAAATCAGTCTGGGGAAAAGAGAAAAGATGGGGAAACTTTTTGGAGTGCGGCAATACAGAAGCCGAAGGCTTCCTTTGCCGCTTTCACTTAGCGACCGAAAAGCATGACGGCGAAAAAAGGTTTTCGCGTGGGAAACGTCCGTCCTTTGGCCCGAACCCCCCATCGCTTCGCTCGGCAGCCCCCCTTTAGGGGGGCCTTTTTTAATTTACATTAGCTTGCGCCGAACTTGACCGGCGAGGACGCCGGCCCTCCGAATCGACGACGCTGGAAGCGTCATCCCCGAATCACTCCATCGCCTTGGCAATCCCCGCCGCGCCGATGAAACCCGCATCACCGCCAAGGGCCGCGAAATCGACGATCGTCGTCGCCGAGCAGGTCGGCAGGGCGCGGACCTTGATCTCGTCGCGGATCGCCTTGATGAACGTGCGCCCAAGTTCCGATTCATTCCCGCCGAAGGTCATCGCGCCGCCGAGGTAGATCGCGTCCGGGTCGATCGTGTGCATGAGGGTCACGATCCCGATGGCGAGGTACTTTGCCGTGTCGAGGATGATCTGCATCGCGACTTCGTCACCGTTCTGGGCCTCTTCCGCGACGACTTTGGCGCCGATCTCGTCGAGGTCCGCCCGACGGGCCGCCAGGGAGGTTTTCACGCCGGAGTCGATGATCTCTTTCGTGCGGGAAATGACCGCCGTGGCGCTCCCGTACGCTTCGTAGTGCCCGGGCCGGCCGCAGCCGCAAATTCGGGCGTTCGGAGTCGTGTCGATCAGCGCGTGGCCGTACTCGCCCCCCTGCGAGTGCTCGCCGTCATAGACCATTTTGTTGATGATGATCCCGCAGCCGATGCCGGTGCCCAGGGTCAGGAGGACCATGCTCGTGATCGGTTTGTCGAGCGTCACGACGCCCTGCTGGTTGACCGTGTGCTTTTTGGCGTCTTTACCTTTTCCGACCCAGTATTCCGCGAACGCGGCCGCGGATGCGTCGTTGGCGAATTCGAGGTAAATGCCGCACGCTTCGCTCATCATGTCGGCGATCGGGCAATATTTCCACTTCTCCCCCAGATTGGCCGTCTCGCGGAGCGTCCGCCCCGGAATATCCATCGGGCCAGCCGAGGCGAGCCCCGCCTTCGCAATGTCGGCGCGTGTAAGACCGGCCTGCTTCAAAACTTCATCCACTCCCCCTGCGATGCGCTGGCACGCGGCTTCCGGCCCCTCCTGAATGTGCGTGGGGACCGAGCCTTTCGCGACGATGGTGCCATTTTCGTCCAGGATCCCGATCTTCGTATTGGTTCCGCCGAGATCGATTCCGAGGTAATATTTCATGGGTCAAACTCCTGTGAATATTGGTTTACATACAAATGAATACGATTCACGTATTTTAATATAAAGGCCAAAGAAAACAAGGAGTACGGCTCGAAAAAAGAGAAAATATTTGGAAAAAGTGAAAAAATTTTCCGCCCCCCCGTGACAAAAATTTTAAAATCGCTATAATGGGTTAGAATTCTTAGGTGGTCATTCCTTTGGGGAGCCCAAGCCCTTTTCCTGGTCCTAAAAATAATCGGTCGCTAATGAAATACCGTGCCGCCATTTTCGCGCTTTTCCTCTGCCTCGCATCTTCGCTGGGCGCGCAGGAATTCCAGCTCCAGCCGGGTCAGTCTCTGGCTCAGGTCCGTGACGCAGTGCGTGCGTGGCACTCGCAGAACCCCGGTCAGACCGCCGTGGTTAGGGTCGCACCGGGCGAATACTTTTTTGCCGAGCCGGTCGAGTTTACTCCCGCCGATTCCTGCACGGTTTACGAGGCCGCGGATCCGGCCCAGCCGCCCGTTTTCACCCGCGGGATCGAGATCACCGGCTGGAAAGCCGCTCCGAACGGCTGGTTCGAGACGAAGATCCAGGACGTCGCGGACGGAAAATTCTGGTTTGAGTCGCTTTTCGTCGGGGGCCAGCGCGCCCAGCTCGCCCGCACACCGAACGCGGACGTTCCCGGCGGCGACCGCTACCTGTACATTCAGGAAGTCAGTGAGGAAAACCCCAAAACGCAGTTTTCTCCCCGCCAGGTGGACCGTGCGATCTTCGCCGAGATCGCCAAAATGCCGAATCCGCACGACGTGAAGATTCTCCTGTACCACTCGTGGGAAACGTCGTTTCACCGCATTGAAAGCGTGGACGAGGCCAAAAACCTCGTGACGCTTACCGGCTCCTCGCCCTGGGACATTTGCCGCTGGGGCAGGAATCAGCGCTACCACGTCGAGGGGATCGAGTCCGCGTTGGACGAGCCGGGCGAATTCCTTCTGAAGCGCGACGGGACGTGCATTTACATTCCCCGCGAGGGCGAAACGCCGGAAAACGTCCGTTTCCTCGCCCCGATGGGTCCGAAGCCGCTCGAGGAGACCGGTTTCCTGAAATTTAACGGCACGCAGGAGTCCCGCGTCCGTAACATCGCGTTCCGGAACATCACGTTCATGTGCGACGTCTGGAACCTTCCGGAAAACGGCCTCTGCGCCTCGCAGTCGGCCACGAGCTCGCCCGCGTCCATTCTGGCGAACTACGCCGACGCGCTCGAATTCACGGGCTGCAAAGTGACGCACGTCGGCGGCTACGCCTTCCACTTCCACGTGGGCTGCACGAACTGCCGCGTGGAGAAAACGCTGATGGAAGACCTCGGCGCTGGCGGTGTGCGCATCGGCCCCGGCCACGGGCAGAACCTCGCCCCGGAAAACCTTTCCTCCGGGAACCTCGTCCAGAACTGCATCGTCCGGCATTACGGCCAGATCGACCTCGGCGGGATCGGCGTCTGGATTGGCCACGCGCCGAAAAATTCCGTCCTGCATAACGACATTTCGGACGGGTACTACACGGGCATTTCGCTCGGCTGGGTCTGGGGCTACTCCAAGTCGGTCGCCGTCGAAAACCACATCGAATTCAACCACATTCACCACGTCGGCCAGGGCGTGCTCTCCGACATGGGCGGGATCTACTCCCTCGGAGTTTCGCCGGGGACGACCGTTTCGAATAACGTGATCCACGATGTGTACTCGTACAATCGCTACGGCCGCGGCGGCATGGGCCTTTATACGGACGAAGGCTCCTCCGACATCCTGATGGAGAACAATCTGGTGTACCGGACGCACACCGGGAACTTCCACCAGCACTACGGCGAGAACAATTTGCTGCGGAACAACATTTTCGCCTTCAGCCTCGAGGATCAGCTGCAGCGCTCGCGTCCGGAAGAGCACACGTCGTTCACGCTGGAGCAGAACATCATCGTGTACGACTCCTCCGCCGGCCAGGCGCTCCTGCACGGGCAATGGAAAAACCCGTACTCCAACGAGGACCGGAACCTTTACTGGAACTACGGCGACGACCACGCGATCGATTTCCAGGAGCTTACCTTCGAGGAGTGGCAGAAGCTCGGGAAGGACCAGCACAGCGTGATCGCGGACCCGCATTTCCAGGACGCGAAGAACTTCGATTTCCGCTTTACGGAAGCCTCGAAGCCGGTTTTGGAAAAGATCGGTTTCAAACCGTTCGATTTCACGCAGGCCGGCGTTTTGAAGGACGATCCCGCGTGGGTGAAAGAGGCGCAGAACTGGGTTTGGCCCGAGGTGGTTTTCGCCCCGGACGCGCCGGCGCTTCCGCCGTTTGCCCTGATGGATGATTTCGAGACGCCGCGCAGAAACCTGGTTCGTCAAGCCACGCCGCACGGGAATCACGGCTCGGTCAAAATCCTGGAGGAAAACGGGAATCTTTTCCTCCGCATTTTTGATACGCCGGACCAGCAGTTCGCGTTCGACCCGTTCTGGCAGTACAACACAAACTACACGGACCCCGGAATGGTTTACGTTTCGTTCGACGTGCGCGTCGCGGAAGGGGCCGACCTGATGACGGAAGTCCGTGACAAAGGCGCGAAGTACCGGATCGCCGCGACGCTTCGGGTCCGGCCTGATGGGGTTTACTTCCACGACGAGGCCTTCCAGGTCCCGGCAACGGACTGGGTCCACGTCGAGCTTTTGGTCCCGAACATCCCGGCCAGCGGCGAGACGTACACGGTCAAGATCACGCCGAAAGGGGGCGAGACCAGGACATTCGTCCGGCCGATCCGTAATCCGGAGTGGAAGGAATTCGCCTGCCTGGTTTTCGCGGCGCTGGGGCAAAACACCACGACGATCGATCTGGATAACGTGCGGATCGAGCTGAAAAAGTCGGCGGCGCAGTAAACAATACAAGGATTCATTTGAGATTTAACCCGTTTTCCTTTTTCTTTTCAACCTAAAGGGAGGTTTCCATGATCGTTACCACTACCGAACTGTTCAAACAGGCTTACGGCAAATACGCCATCGGTGCTTACAACATCAACAATATGGAACAGGCCGTCGGTCTTTTCCGCGGCAACCTGGGCAAATCCGGCAAGAACTCGGACCCGGTCGATAATACGAAGGCCGCGCCGTTCATCATCCAGATTTCCCGCGGCGCTCGTGACTATTCCGACACGCGCATTCTGGAAGGCATCATCCGCGCTTGCGACGAAGTGTTCCCGGAAGCCATTTTCGCGGTTCACCTTGACCACGGCACGGAAGAAGTCTGCTACGACTGCATCAAGAGCGGTTTCTATTCTTCCGTCATGATCGACGCCTCGCACGAAGAGTTCGAGAAGAACGTCGAGATCACGAAGCGCGTCGTGGACGCCGCCCACGAAAAGGGCGTCGTGGTCGAAGCTGAGCTGGGCCAGCTCGGTGGCGTTGAGGAAGACGTCGTTGGTTCCGTGAAACTGACCCGTCCGGAAGATGCCGCGAAGTTCATCGAACTGACGAACTGCGACTCTCTGGCCGTCGCCATTGGAACTTCCCACGGCGCGTTCAAATTCTCGGGCACGCAGGGCCTTCACTTCGACGTTCTGACCGAGATCCAGAAAGCGGTCAACGCCGTGAAACCGAACTTCCCGCTCGTCATGCACGGTTCCTCCAGCGTTCCGCAGGAATGGGTCCGCCGCATCAACATCGCCGGCGGTCATCTGGCTGGCGCTTCGGGCGTGAACGAAGACGAATACTTCAAAGCCTCGCAGCTCGGCGTGACGAAGATCAACATCGACACGGACGGCCGTCTGGTCTGGTGCGCGACGCTTCGTGAAGAATTCATTCTGCATCCGGAAGTGTTCGACCTTCGTCCGTCTGGCAAGGTCTTCATGAAGAACTACGCGGACTACATCGTCCACAAGAACCAGAAGCTCGGTTCCGCCGGTTCGCTGGCTGACGTGACCGCCGCTCTGAAATGAGATTAAATCCTTCATTCAGGAAATCCGTTTTTAGGCGGGTTTCCTGAGCTGCGCCCGTGGCTCAATTGGATAGAGCAACGGACTTCTAATCCGTAGGTTGTGGGTTCGATTCCCGCCGGGCGTAATAAAAAAGCCTCCTTGCGAGTGATCGCGAGGAGGTTTTTTTGTGGACTTTGAACGCCGTTAAAGGGTCACGGTTTCCCGGCGCCGGCCGTTTCCGGGACGTACCAGAACGACTGCCAGTACTGCTCGTCCAGCGTGAACGGATTGTACGTCGCGGTCGGGTCGGTGTCGGTCGGGAGGATGCCGTAGCGGATCATCTCGCGCAGGTACGCCCAGCGGGGCCGGAACGCCTGCGGCGCCGCGCCGTTGTTCGGGTCGCAGTAGAGCATCGAGTACCGATTATCCTCGTTGAGGATGTAGTCGCGCCCACGCTGGATCCCGCGGAGGATCGTCTGGTAGTCCGGGTCGTCGGTGGACTCGAAAACCGGTTTTCCGGACTTCGCCTCACAAAAGCCCAGGCCGTTGGCGGACCGGCTTAGCGGTGCGAGCAGCGCCTTCGATTCCTCGGGGTACGAAAGGTCGAAAATCTCCATGCGGGAGTAGCGGGCGTTCCCCTCGCAAAGATCGTGCGCGACCGTGTGATCGCCTCGCGTCCGCGGATTGGCCGGCGAGTAATTATCGACGTAAATGTCGTATTTCACGCGCTTTTTATCCTGCTCGGTCGGGGCGTGGCAGCCGTCGCAGCGCCGGGAGACCGCTTCACGCATGGCGGTCTGTTCCGCCCACGTCTCCTGATTCCAGACCGGAATGTTCGCCATGTAGTAGCCCACGCCGCCCGAGGCCTCGGAGGCGTACGTGCCGGCAAAATTCGCACCGGCGTCGATCCAGTGCCGAATGACCGCCTGCTCTTCCGGCGGCATTTTCACGCCCTGGTGGCCCTCTTCGATCAGCTTGACGAGCCGGCTGGAACCGGTCCCGATCTCGTACGGCTCGAAGTTGCTCACCGCCCGGTTTCGATTGTCGCCGAGCAGATTGTACCAGCTCAAATGCGTGTAGCTGATCGTGTACATCGGGGTCCAGTGGCCGGAGAGATTGACGCCGCCGTCCTCGCGCCTCGGATTGTGGCACTTGACGCAGTGGCGGTCCAGGATCGGCTGAACGTCACGCGGGAAATCGAACACGCCGTGAAAATCCGGCCCGAGGTCTTTCATGTCCGCGACGGGCTGGATCTCGGCCGGCTCGTCGTTATGGATCATCTTGAACAGGCGGTTCCGGTCGTCCAGCGTCGGGGTGAGCGTCCGCTCCTCGTGGCAGCCGATGCAGATCGTGCTTTCGCCCGGCATGACCGAAACGAACGAGTGCATCCGCTTGACGCAGTGCCCGTTCTCGTCCATGGCGAGGAACAGGACCGGCCGGTTGGCGGGGAGTTTGAAGTACGCGGAGCCGTCCTCGCTGACCGGGACGCTCCCCAAAAGGCGCTCCAGCGTGAACGTGCCGAAGATCGACATCATCTCGGTGCCGCCGGTGTAGTGGATCGGCTTGGGAAGAGTCTCGTAGATGAGCAGCGTCTTGACCGTTCCCGGCTTCACGCCCTGCATTTTACGGCCTTTGTAGAGGTTCGCCATCGCCAGCGTGCCGTAGTCTTTTGAGTAGTCCGTCTGCTTCGGGATGACGTACTCCCGCGGACGCGGCGCCAGCGGCCGGGGCTCGTTCACCATGAATCCCTGCTCGCGCAGTTCGGCCGGAAGCTGGAACAAAACCGACTGCTGGCCCAGGTCGTTGATGAGCATGATTTTGTCCCGCGACGCGGTCATGAAGTGCTCCTCGTCAAACGCCCAGGGGTCCGAATGATTCGAGTCTTTCGTGATGTTCCGCATGGACTCCATTTTGTCCGGCCCGGCGCCGGGATCCAGGACGGCCAGCTTGCCGTAGTGCTCCGTTCGGCCGTGGCCCGGACTGTTCGAGCAGACGATTTTCTGCGAGCCGGGGATCGGCTTCGCGTCGATGAACACGCCGCCGGGATGCAGGTTTCCGAAAAGGATCATCTGGCGTGTCCCGTCCTGGTTCATCGTCCAGAGGTGGTGGTAGTTCACCTGCGAGCGGTCCACGTACTCCCAGCGCATGTACGCGATCTGGCCGTTATTCAGGACCCACGGCGTGTTGTCCTGCTCGACGTTGCACGAGAGCGGGATGATGTTCGAGCCGTCCGGGTCGCATTTGTAGATCGTGCCGACGTGGGTCAGCCAGCAGCCGACGTAGCGTTTCGCCCGGGTCGAGCAAAAGACGATCGAATCGTCGGGCAGGTACGTCGCCTCGTAGTCGTCCCAGCCCGGGGGGGAGAAGTCGCGCGTGTTCAGGTCGCACTTCGCCTCCATGCGCCAGCCGGGAGTCTCGTCGGGAACCACCCCCGCGGGGAGTTTAAGCGGCGCGTCCTCACCCATGCCGGTGATCTGCTTCAGACCGGTGCCGTCCACGTTGATCTCGTACAGGCTGTAGTGGTTTTTCCCGGCCGGGCAGTAGGAGAAGAGGATTTTTTTGGCGTCGTAATGGACGTTCGGGTCGCGGATCATGCCGCCCTGGTCCTCCAGAATGACGCGCAGGGTTTTCGTCTTCACGTTGTACGCGTACAGCGCCCCGCCCGAGTTGGCGTGGAACGGCTTGTGGTACACGCTGTCGGCGTAGTAGCCGAAATTCGCGTACCAGTGCTCGGGCATGTGCTTGCGCGTGCAGAAAATGATCTCGTCCGGAAGCACCGACTCGACGAATTCTTCCGTCAGTTCCGCGTTCGTGTCCCCCTGAAGCTGCTCGTCGGACGCGCGGTCGGCAAAAACCATGATCTCGGCCGCGCCGGAGTTGGGCCGCCCGTAGTCGGAGAGGAATTTCAGCGTGATCGACGTCACGGACGTCTTGGGGAAATCGAGCCGCTGCGGGTCCGGGATCGGCTTGAGCTGCGTCTTCAGGACGGGCGTTTTCGAGTCGTTGAGGTAAACCTCGACGTCCTTGAACCCCTCATCGATGTACGACGCGCCGGCCCGGCCGAAGTACACGATTTCGGACGCCTCGACCGGTTCTTTCCACGTCAGCGTGAAGTCGGCTTTGCCCTTGGCGACTGCGCCTTTGATCGCCCACGCCTGGCCCGAGTCGCCGCTGTGGGGCTCGGCGATCTGGCCGTCGATCGCTTTGTCAGCAGAGTGAAAGTCCGCGTATTCGGTGGTCGCCGACGCCGTCGCCCGCCGCGCCAGATTGGGGTTGGAAGGGGCCGCGCCATGAAGGTCCACCGCCGGGAGCGCCAGCAGCGCCAACGTGAAAAGGAAGGTCAAAGTTCGTCTCATGGTCATTGGATCGCAAAAGAGGTTTGAAATTTTACGCTACTACTGACCAGTATATCCCGCAGTGAGAGAAATTGCAAGGGGGGGGCGGGAGCTTTTTGAAGAGTCCGTCTAAAAAAAGAGGAGCCGCGCACGACTCCTCACTCCTCACTCCACTCCAATCTGAAACCAGTCGAAGTCGGCGGTTCCGCCGGGAGTTTCGGTCGAGAAGCAGAACAGGCCGAAGCGGTACCCCATAAAATGCGGGAGCGTATAAACCATTTTCAGCTCTTCCGGGACGGTTTGCCAGGAAGCGCCGTCGAGTGACCAGCTGAATCGGGCGACGTCCGTCTGGGCGCGAAAATCGCAGGCGATCCGCAGGTAAACGACGCTTTCGTCGAACTCCCGAATGACCGATTCGGTCTTCTGGCCGCGGCTGCGGGGGTCGTTCAGCACGACGACCAGCCGGTTCCGACCGTTTTCTTTCTTCACGCCGATGAACCCGTAGTGCTTTTGCAGCGCGACCAGGCCGGCATAGTCGCCGTCGTGAAGGCCGGAGCAGTCCAGACGGACCGTCGCGGCGCAGGTCGGGCCGAACGTCCGCTGGGTGAGCGTGTTGCGCGCCTGCGTCACGTCCTGATCGACCCGGCTGGTCGTGAGCCGCAAAAAACCTTCGCGCCCGGTCAGCGACCAGTCCGAAGCGACCGGATTGTGGTTCCACTGCCACGCGGAAGCGAGTGTCGGCGAGTTGAAATCGTCACTGGCGACCAGTTCCGGCACGGGCCCGGCATGAGCCGCCATCCCATCAATCAGCTGCGGGACTTTGCCGTCCACGCCCAGCACGGGCCAGCCGTCGCGCCACTCGACCGGCATCACGTACGGCATGCGCCCCACCGCCCCGGAATCGCGGAAGAGGACCGCCATCCACTTCCCGTCCGGCGTGTCGAAGATCCCGCCCTGCGCGATGCCGCGGTCGTGCATGCAGACGCGCGTTTCGTACGGCCCGGTGAGATGGTCGGCGCGGGAAACGACCTCCGTCCTCATGTCGCCGCGGGGCCAAGTGATGTTGAAAAGGTAGTACTTCCCGTTGACCTTGAACATTTGGGAGCCTTCGCCCAGGCCGCCGCGCCCGGTCGCCGCCCGGCAGACGTCCTGAATGAGGACCTGATCCAGCCCGCCCTCCAGAAGACCGGAGCAGTCGGGGCGGAGCTCGCGGATGCGAATCGTGCCGGAGCCGAAGATCATGTAAACGCGGCCGTCGTCGTCAAAAAAGAGCGACGAGTCGTGCAGCATCGGGCGGAAAGACTTCATTTCCCACCGGCCGGAAAACGGGTCGTCGGTCGAGAAGATGTACGTCCGGCCCGTCGTCCCGGCAAACGTCGAGACGTAGAATTTGCCGTCGTGGAAGCGCAGACTGCTCGCCCAGGTTCCGCGGCCGTACTCGTTTTTCCCGTCGTTGAGGTTGAGCGAGTCGATGTCCGCGAGATCCCCGTGGACGTACGACGCCAGCTTCCAGTTCACGAGGTCTTTGGAATAGTAAATCGGCAGACCGGGCGAGAGGTGCATGGTCGTCGAGCTCATGTAGTACGTATCACCGACGCGCAGCACCGACGTGTCCGGCACGTCCGCCCAGATGATCGGGTTGGTCTGCTGGACCCGCTCCGGCCCTTGAGCCAAAACGGACGAAACCAGCAGAACCACCCAAATCGCTTCAAAAAACAGAAATTTTTTCATGATCGCGTAACCGGGAGCCGATTACTTCCGCTTCCGCCAGCAAATCAGCCCCGCCGCGCCGAACAGTAGCAGCGCCCACGTCGCCGGTTCCGGAATGGCGTTCGCGTCAAGCGTACCCGTGATGGCGTAGTAGCCGGCAAACTCGCCCGTCGTCAGTTGGCTGTAAGCCAGGTCCTTGAAAATGGGCGCACTGACGAAATTGGCGATGAAATCGTCCGCGAGGGCCGCACTGTTGAGACCCGACAAAACCGCAGTGAAACTGTCGCCGCCCTTTAACGTGGAACCATCGGCCAGTTCCAGAAAGACTTTGCCCTCACCCAGCGCCAGGTCCCCCGAAACGATCAGAATGTCGTTCTGGGCCGCGTCCGAGCCGGCGAGCTTCATCACGAGTTTCGAGTCGTCCGCCGCAACCGTGAGCACGCCGCCGATCTCTGCCGTGCCGGAGAAGACCGCGCCCGGGTTGACCGTGACGTCACCGCTCGTCGAGCCGTTCAAATTGAACGTGCCCGAGGTGATGTTCAGGTTGGCCGCGTCAATCGTGCCCGTAAACGTGCTTTCCGTGTCGCTGCCGAGCGCCAGGTTTTTGCCGGTCCCGATGATCGTCCCGTTCGTGCCGGTCAGATTGTTGAGCTGCATGTCCTACGCGCCGGTATAGCCCGTGAAATTGAGCGTCCCGTTGACGTTCACCTCGCGGGAATCGGCCAGACTGGTATTCTCCCCGGTCAGAACCATCGTGGCGCGGGGATCGATCGTCGTGGCGCCGGTGTAGGTCAAAGCGCCGGAGAACGTCTGCGTGTTGGAAACGAGCCACAAACCCAGCTTGGAGCCGGCGGTTCCGTCGGAAATGGCGCCGCTGAACGTTCCCATGCCCGCGTTGTTCGTGACCGTGGCTCCATCGGTCTTGCCGTTAATAAATAAAGTGGTCTCTCCGCTGGCCGCGCCGGAAACGATCTTGCTGGAGATCGTTCGGGTACCATCGACGCCGATGTTCGCGTCGGCCATGACGGTCAGATCACCGCTCAGCGTGCTCGCGACCCGCAGTGCGCCGCGGTTTTCGCTGTTGCCGTTCCCGGAGATCGAGATGGCCGGTTTGAACTCGCCGCTGTTGATATAAATCGAGGTTCCCGGGTTGACCTTGATTTTGAAACCTTCGAACGACTGGCCGTTGGAGTTGAGCTTGTTGCTGCTGGCTGCGCCTTCCTGAACCAGAGAGATCGAGCCGGTAAAACCATCGTTGACGATGCTCGGGATTTTCGTGTCGCCATTCCCGGACGCAAGCCGCAGGACTAGATCGCCGGAGCCGGAAACTTTCCCCACGTTCAAATTTTTGTTCGTGCCATTCATCAGGAAGTCGAGCGAGCCGCCGTTGATCTTCACGTCGCCCGTGTAGGTGTTCGTGCCGGTCAGGGTGACCGTGTTGGTCCCGTCCTTGACGATCATCCCCGTCCCGGAGAAGGGGTTGGCGACCGTGGTCTGCACCAAATCGCCGGCAAACTTCAGCGTCGCGCCGGATGCGACCGAAATGGCGCTTGTGCCGGCGCCAAACGTTCCATTCCCGGCAAGGACGAGCGTACCGGCATTGATCAGCGTCGCGCCCCGGTAACCATTGTTGGTGTTGTTATAGGTGATCGACATGGTACCTTCGCCGTTTTTGATGACGCCCTGGTTGTTCCAGAGACGGGCGGAAAGTTCGAGATCGATGCCGCTTTCGCTCGTGCCCTTGGCGACGTCGAACGTCAGACTCTGGCCGTGCAGGTTAAACCCGTTGGAACCCGTAACGTAGTTGGTTGCGCCGCCGTTGGTGACGAAACGCGTCTGCGAGTTATTCACCAGGTTGAGGCCGTGACTGTCGCCGGCGTAGAACGTTCCGCCGCCATTTTCGTCGAACGTGATGGTCGTCTGGTTGGAGATCCAGAACTGGTCTTTACTGCCGGACCGGCAGAACGTGACCGACCCGCCGTTATTGATGAAGATCTCCGTGCCGACGTAGGTGACGTTGGCGTCGGATGAATTGTCAAGAATCACGTTGGCACCGTCGGCAATCAGGCTGCCGGTGTTGCTGATCTGCATTTGGGCTGGCGTGATCGTAAAAGTACCGTCACCGGAAACTTTGAGCGTGCCGTCGCCTGAAATCGTTCCGCCGTTCCAGGTTTTGGTGACCCCGGAGTCGGTCACGACGTTTAAGGTGGAGCCTGCGGCAACCGAGACTGCGCCGGTCCCGAGCGCTCCATCCCCGGTGAGCATGACGGTTCCCGCGTTGATGGTCGTTCCGCCTTTATAATCGTTGGCGTAAGTCAGGACCAAGGTTCCAGCGCCGTTTTTCACGACGTTTTTGCCGTTCCAGAGCCGGGCCGAAACAACCAAGTCTTTCCCGTCCGCGCTGGTTCCTTTCGCCACATCAAAGATGACGCCGTAGTTGTGCGTGTTGATGCCGTTCGTGCCAGTGAGGTAGTTCGTCGCTCCGCCGTTGGTCGTAAAGGTCATGGTGGAGTTGGAAATGATGTTCATGTATCCGCCCGATGAAGAATCGCCGGTGCCGAACGTTCCGCCGCCATTCTGATCAAAATAAACGTTCAGGGTATTATTAAAATAGATCCCGGCGTAAGCGTCTGTCGTGCGGTCAAAGGCCAGGGTGCCGCCGTTATTAATATAAATGTCCTTGCCCGGATAATTGGTGGTCGGATTGGTGAGCGTCAATTTCGCGCCGTCCACGATCACGCTGCCGTTGGTGCCGACCTGCATCTTGTTCAAGGGCATGGAGAATTCACCGCTGCCGGTCACTTTGAACGTCCCGTCGCCGTTGATCACGCCGCCGCCCCAGGTCCACGGCGTCTCGGAGGTCCCGATCTCCACCGTCGCACCGGAAGCGATCGTCGCGGTTCCCGTGCCCAGCGTGCCCGAGCCAGTCAGCTTGACCGTGCCTTCCGAAATGGTCGTTGCGCCCGTGTACGTGCTGGCTCCGGAAAGGGTCAGCGTGCCCGAGCCGATTTTTTGAAGCTGCATGGCGCCCTGAATGATTCCGCCAAACTCGGATGAAGCGTTATTCGCACCGACGATCAGTTTACTGTTCCCGTCACCCGTGATCACGCTCAAATGATCCGCGCTGACCAGCCCGTTGACGGTTTCCGTATGACCGTTCAGGTTCAGCGTCGAGGTGAGGCGGTCAGACCCATCCGCCCAGCTCATCATGACCAGATTGCCCGCACAGGAAGCCCCCACCGTTAAAGCGTCCGGGATCTGTTCGTCCGCGTCCAGAATGATCGTTCCCCCGTAGTTGGTATTGCCGGAGTTATTATACATGTCCGTGGAGCCGATCTGGGTGTTGCCCTGGTAGTTATTGGCGGACGTGGTGTTATTCAGATGAACGACCGAATACCGGCCCGGCGCGACGATCAATGCGCCCGCGCCCGTGATCTGACTGTTAAAATATAATGTCCCCTGATTGCTTTGCCAGCCGTGGGAACCAATGTACGTATCCCCAACCAGGTTGACCGTCCCGTTGAAATTGGCAACCTGGGCAGACGACATTTGCATACGGATCTTGCCGGTTTTTTCGCTCCCAAAGGACTTGCCGCTGACGTCAACGTTACAGTCAAGCGTCGCGTTGGCTCCGGTCAGCCAGATCTGCGCGGCATTGGCCGTAACGATCAGCTTGTCACCGGAAGTCAGCTCGTTGTACGTCTTGCCGTCAAATACCGCCTCGGTCGGTTTTACGCGAGTCGTCAGCGTATAGTCCACCGCAAACGTCTGGCCGACGCAGGCCAATACGGCCGCAATCATCAGAACGGCGGGGAGGAAACCCTTGCTGCTGAAAAAACGATGGTATATGGTCATAAGTCTGTCCCTTTCAATTCACTCTTCAAATTCTGCCTTACTTGCGTTTCCGGGAGTACATCACCCCAAAGACGCCGAGCAGAAGCAGCGCCCACGTGGACGGTTCCGGGATGGCGTTGCCGTCAATCGACGCGTAAAGCACGTTGCCTTCAACGTTCAGGTTCCAGTAGTACGCCTGGTCGGGTGAAAGCAGGCTGGTCCAGAATTCGCTGGAGGCGTAATCGCCCGTCAGACCGTCTTCCGCGGTCACAAGCTCATACTTCCTGCCGGGAATCGGACGAGTCATCGCCATGTCCAGGGTCGCGTCGTTTGCAATCTCCAGCGTTCCCCCGGAACGAATGATCAGCTTGTCCATTCCCGTCGTGTCCTGCTCGAACAGAAGCGTCGAGCCGGATTCAGCGAGGAAGTCCCCGGCCATCTCCAGGGTCCCGACGGAGTTGCCCGGCGAGAAGAGCGTGCCGTCTTTGATCGTCAAATCGCCGGTATAGAACCCCTTGAAAAGGAGCGAGCCGCCTTGAACGGTCAGGGAATCGGCGGTGATGGGGTGTGCGTCCGTTCCGTCCAGCGCGAGCGTCCCGTCTCCGGTTTTCAGAAGCGTTCCGGAGCCGGTGATCGTATTGTCAAAGCGCTTCGCGACTTCGGAAGCGGTTTTGAATTCCAGAATGCTGCTGGTGTCGCTGAGCGCAAAGGTGCCCGTTGCGGAGTTGATGTTGTCCAAATCGACCGTCAGTTTTCCGCCGTTGGAGATCGTGACGTTCTGGAGCTGGTAATTGTTGGTCGTCACGTCTGCCCGGCCGGCAAGCGTCACCTGCGCCTGATTGATGACCGTCCGGGCGTTCGCGTTCGCAAGAGCGATCCCGCCGTCGAAGGAGTACGTGCCGGCGTCCTGGAACGTCAGGGTGGAAGACGCGCCAGCCAGGTACAGGTCGTTCCCGATTCCGTTGGCGGCGGTGTTGTTCGTGAACGTTCCGACCGAGTTGGCTCCCGCGAAGGTGATGTTTTCGCCGGCGTAAACCGCACCGCCTTCCGCCCCAGCCGTGTTGCCGCTGAAGGACGCGCCTTTGTTGAAGATGGCCGACTGGTGAATGTAGGCCGCGCCGCCGGCCTGGGTCTGGCAGGTGTTATCCTCGAACGTGGCGAACTGGTTGGCCGTCACGATGCCCTTGACGAACAGCGCGCCGCCGGTTTTGTACGAGGTATTGCCGGTAAACGTCGTTTCGGCGTTCATATTCAGCGCGAGGTATTCGTCGGATTTCCAGACGCGGATCGCACCGCCGGTCCAGGTTTCGGACGTGTTGTTCGAGAACGTGAACGATTTCCCGTTCAGCGTCGTGATGCCGGTGGCGAAAATCGCGCCGCCTTCGTAGTAGCACGAGTTGTCCGAGAAGGTGTAAACGCCGTAATTCGCGTCGTAGTCGCCTTCCTGCCCGAAGGTCACGGTCCCGGAAGGCGAGTAGATCACGCCGCCGCAGGAGTTGGTCGTTCCGGACTTGGCCTGGTTGCCCGTGAAGCTGACATTTGCGCCGCGGACCGTGATCGATTTGCCGTAGATCGCACCGCCGTAAACGTCCGCTTTGTTCGCGTTGAACGTGATCGTGTCGGCCTGAAGCGCAATCGTGCCGTCGCCGGTGCCTTTAAGAGCAATTGCGCCGCCGTAGTACCGGGACGTGTTGCCGTCGAAGTTGAGCGTCTTGGCGTTGGTTGTCATGGACGTGCAGCTGATCGCGCCGCCGTAGGAATAATTGCTCGAGCTGGCCGTTTCGTAGTTGCCGGTGAAGTTGAACGTACCGGTATTGAGCGTCACTGCGTTTGAGTTGATCGCGGAGCCGTAATACTTCGTGTAGTTTTTATCGAACGTAAAGACCGAGTTGGCGTCAACCCCGTTGAGAGTTACGTTCCCGCCATGGATCGTTCCACTGTCGTTGGCGGAAATGTGGTTCCCGGAAAACAGAACGTCTTTGCCATTAATAGTGAGCGTCGAGTCGCCAGCATTGTTAAAAATCGCGCCGCCGAAGTTGTTCGCGAAGTTGTCCGTGAATTTGATCGTATTGCCTGTAATGGTCAGACTGCCATTGGTAAAAATCCCGCCGCCGCGGTTATCAGACGTGTTTTTGTTGAAAATGATCGTGTCGGCTTTGAGCGTCCCGCCGTTAACGGAAAGTCCGCCGCCGTAATACGTGGACTTGTTGGAATCGAAGTTGATCGTCTTGGCATCTGTATCGATTGTCGCAGTGTGAACCGCGCCGCCGTAGGAGTATTTGTCCGAAGCGGTCGTGTTGTAGTTGTTCGTGAAATTGAACGTCCCGGTATTGAGCGTCAACGTACCGTCGCAGCGAATAGCGCCGCCCTTGTATTTGGTGTAGTTTGCGTTGACCGTGGTCACGGCGTCTGAGTTTGAGCCATTGATGGTAAAAGAGCCTGTGGCGTAAATCGCGCCCGCGTCGTTGTTGGACGTGCTGTTGCCGTCAAACAGAAGCGTACCGGCGGTGATCGTCCCGCTGGCCGCTTTAATTGCTCCGCCGTACGTTGTGGCAAAATTATTCCTGAACGTGAGCGTATCCGCCGTAATTGTAAAGGTACCGGCATTGACGTGGATCGCGCCGCCGGTGCTGGCGTTGGACCGGTTGCCGTCGAAAACGAGGCCGTTGGTCGCCGTGATTTTCAGATTCCCGGAACCGTCAATACCAAAGACGCCGCCGTGGTAGCCGGCATTTTTAAACCCGGTGAAGGAGACGTTGTCGGTTTTAATGTCCAGCGTGCAGGCCGGGGAGGTGTGCATATACAGACCGATCGCGTTGCCGACGGGGTCCGCGTAGCCCTGGTAATCCAGATCCTTCAGCGTGATGTCGTACGTTTTGGCGCCGTCGTTGAAGTTGTACAGACGCGTATTTCCGGCGTTGATCGTTTGCTTTGTACCGGGCGTTACCGACTGGATCGTAAACTGGGTAACCGGATTACCGTAAGAAGTATTTTGCGTGGCAGTGCCGGAAAGCTTGAGAACGTCACCAGAAGCTGCGCCTGACGCCGTTTGAACAGCGCCGACGTCGGTCCCGGACCCGGTCAAATCTCCCGCGGCATTGTAACGCTCCACCACTTCCGCCATCACTGCGGCAGGGAGAAGCAAAAGTCCTGAAACAAGCATCGCCAAAGAGGCGAAAACCGCTCTGTTTGCAACGTGTGTTTTCATTGTGTTTCCTCAAGTTGAATATAATCAGGAATTCTTGATTCGTAGTTCGTAGTTTATTTGCGTTTTCTCCAGTACAGCAGCCCGGCCGCCCCGAGCAGGAGCAGGAGCCACGTGGACGGTTCCGGAATGGCGTTATAGTCCGCCGTACCGGTAATGGCCCAGTAGCCCGAAGCGAGCAGCTCGTACTTCAAATTCGTCAATAATCCGGGGGCCTGGACGTAATTTTTAATAAAGCCGGGCTCGAAATCCTCGCTGTTGCCGGCGGAGAACAACACGGTGACCGTGTCGCCCTGGTTCAAACGGGCGTCCTCCGTGAATTCCAGATCGACCGTGCCGTTTTTCAAATCCAGAGTGCCCGTGACGATCAGCTGATCGTTCAGGTCCGCGTCAGTCCCTGCGACCTCCATGATGATCTTCGCAAGGTCAGCACCTTCCAGAGCCTGACCGAGCTCGAAATCGCCATTGACCGTCAGTTTCCCGATCGAGTTGCCCGGTGAGAAGCTCGCGCCGTTGTTGACCACCATCTTACCCGTGAGGTACTCTTTCATGTCCAGCCGGCCCGCCGCGACGGTCAGGTCTTTCACGTTGAAATCGCCTTCGGCGGCGTTGATCTTCAGGTTTCCTTCGCCCGTTTTGATGACGGAGAGCTGCGAAGCGTCAGCCGTGCCGGTGAACGTGTGAACGCAGCCTTCCTCCGGATCGAAGACCAGCGTGCCTGCGCCGGTGACGGTCGACGTTACATCGAGGTCGCCAGAAGGTGAACTGAGCGTCAGGGACGCGCCCTCGCTGACGGTGATCAGCCGATCGAAACTCATCAGATTGTGGAACACGAAGCTGCCGTCGCCGAACGTCCAGTTGCTGCCGTCGAAGTTGAGCGGCAAATACTCGCCGTCCGTCCCGCTGACCCTGGCGCCCAGACCGACGAGGGTTCCGGCAAAGCCGTTGACGCCGCCGCCGTTGGCGCCAATGGTTCGGTTGAAGCGGAAAATACGCGCTTCGATCGTATAGGCTTCACCCGGTTCAAAGGTATACGAGCCGGTATTTTCGGCGAAACTGTAATTGGCGCCATCAATCGAATGAGCAGAGCTAGTTGCCCAATCCATCACCACGGTTTTATTCCCATCGGGATCGACGATCGCCAGATACGCGCCATTGTGGAACTGGTATGCGAAATCAAGCGTTATGGCCGAATCGGTCGTGTTGACGACGCTCGTTTGCAGGAGGTTCGTGTTGTTTTGATCTGCGGTAGTACTGCCCCAAATATCGGCCGCGTAGGTTCCCGAAGCATAGGCGGTATTCGCAATCAAATCCATGTTGGAAATGAATTCCGGAGCCGTAAAATAGGTCATGTCTTTGGCGGTCCCGGTGAGAAGCTGCCTCGAGTACGTGCCCGATTCCGGTCCGACGATATTAATGGTCGAATTGCCGCTTGCTGCCGTGATCGTGGAGCCATCCAGCATCGAAGCGGAGTAGCAGTTCAGCGTACCGCCCTGGAGGTTGATCTGCGTTGCCGCCGAGTTCGTGCCCGTGGGAATGAACGTTCCGTTCTCTCCGACCGTAATGCCTTGCGCCCCGGAGTTGTCGCCGGACAGGATCAGCTTACCGCCGCTGACGGCCAAAGAGCCGGTATTGTTTCCAGTGATCGTCAGCGTTCCCGTCCCCTTCTTTTCCAGGGTCGCGGAGCCGGTAACTTTGCCGGCGTAGGTGGAATCGTTATTGGCGTTGACCGTCAGCGTCGCCGGGGTGGACGAGGTAATGACCGCACTTGTGGACTGACCGGAAATACCGGCAACGGTTTCATTGAATCCCTTTAAATCGAGCGTTATCGCTCCGCTTGTACCGCTGCCTTCGGCGTTCTTGCCGAATACGACTTCCGTTGTGTCGGGCAGGACTCCGCTGGCTCCCAAATTAAGCGTAGCCGCCGCACTTGTGTTCGTACTTCTCCATTGGAAGTTGCCGATATAGGTTTTGCCCTGGTAATCGTTCTCCGTATTGGTCAGTGTGCAGGCGCCGTCATAGACGATTTCCAAAGAGCCCACGCCGGTGATCTTCGCGTCAAAATTACCGTTTCCGCCGGAAAGACGGATCGCACCGCGTTCGCCCGCGCTGGCGTCACCGACCAGATTGATCGTGTAGCCCGCAAACGTCTGGTTCGTCATCAGACTGCTGTGCTTCATATCGATCTGTTTGCTCGTTCCAAAAGAACTCGTAGAATTCGCCTGGACGGTTCCCTGTTCGATATACACCCCGCCCGTAAAGGTGTTGGTCACATCCGGGTTGAGAATCAGTCGGCTGTTGTTGTTCTGATTGCTCTTCAGTTTGACAACCAGGCGAGTATTGCCGGAAACCGTTTTACTAAAGGTTTGTTGGGCCACATCATCTGTTGGCGCAATGGTCAGGATCGACTGCGTTTCGGTATTGGTGTTGGTGATGTTGACGTTGTTGAAATCGGTCGCCACGTTGGACTTATACGTCAAATTCGCGCCATTCAGGTCCAACGTTGAGCCATACGTCACTTTTCCGCTGACGGTCAAATTGGCGTTGGGCGCAAGCGTCAGCGTTCCGGCAGTGACGTCAATACTGGCAAGGGAGACGGTGTTCCCGCCGAGCGTCAGCGTGCCCGTCGTGGAGCTGGTAAGGCTGGCGTTGGAGATGTTCCCGGAGAGCGTCTGGTTCCCCGCGCCGGTAACGGTCAGGTTGGTCGGATTGGTCGCGCTGTTGCCGGAGATCGTGCCCGAATACTCATAAGACTTGCCCTCCGCGAGGTTGATCGTCAGGTTGGCCGGCGCGGCCGTGCCGTTGGTAATGGACGCTTTCCCGGCGCCGTACAGACCGGCAATGGTCTGCGTCGTGCCGTTAAGATTCAGGTTGGCGACGGTGGAGGCTGTGTATGAATAAGCGGAATTCTGCGATCGGGCGATTTCTACGACGGTCGCTGACGGCAGTGTATTGTCCGCCCCCAGAATGAGGGTTGATTGAGTTCCTCCGCTTCCGCCCCGGTACGTACCGATCGACGTGACGCCGGTATAGTCGTTCGCTCCGGAAATGGTGACGGTTTTCCCGCCTTCCGGAATAATAATCAGGTCGCCGGCGCCGGTTACTTTCTGATTCAGAACGATATTGCCGCCGCTGGCGCGCATGCCACCAAAGGAACCCTCTGGAATCGTTACGCCAAAGTTGCAGTCGCCATACGCCATAAAAACGGCATTGTCGAGAGTAATTCCGCCGCTGAAACCTCCCAGCTGATTGCTGTTCGTAACAAACAGGATCCCGTTTCGCATGGTAACGCCGCCGGTAATACTGTTCCCGGTGCTCGAAAACGTAAAACGGTTATCATTGCTGGCGTTTCCCTGGTGCGTAACGTCAACATGAATATTGCCGGTGAGCGCGCCGGAGTAGGTGTAACGCGTAGCGTTGGCAAGACCGCTGAAAGTGATCGTCGAAAGAGTCTCGCTCGTATTGGTGTAGGCCACACCCCAAGGACCGTCAGCGGTTATTTCTTTATTCTCGCCGTCCAAATCGGTCTGCGCCTGCGCAAAAACACCCAAAACGGAAGCCAACAGGAACGCCGCGGCCAAAAGGATCCCGAAAGGACGTCCGTGTCCCCCAAAACGGTGAGAAATCGTTGTGCTGATTTCAAAGGTGGATTTCATCTTAAATCCTCAAGTTGCCAATATCGTAAACTGCGCGAAGACGGCATTGAAAACGTCGTCTCCGCACAATTTTATCTTTTTATTTCTTCCGCCAGTACATCAGCCCGGCCATCCCGAGCAGGAGCAGCGCCCACGTCGCCGGTTCCGGAACCTGATCCGGGGAGCCATAAAGGCCGGTGATGGCGTAAAGGCCCGAATCGAGCAGTCTGTAGCCAAAGTTCGAGAAGCCGTCCGCCTGGATATTCAGGCCGCCTAAAGAGGCGCTGTTTGCCGCCGACAAAACCACGTTGAAACTGTCTCCGATGACCATGTCGCAAGTATCCGCCAGTTCGAGGAACACGATCCCGTTGTTCAGGGTCAGGTCGCCCGAGACGATCAGCGCGTCGTTATCGTCCGAGTTTGGACCGCCGATCTCCATGATCAGTTTCGCCGCGTCACCGCTTCCGCCCGCTTCGCCGAGGGTGAAATCGCCCGTGATGTTCAGCTTTCCGATCTCCGTGCCGGGGGAGAATTCCGCGCCGTTATTGACCGTCATGCTGCCCGTGAGGTACTCCTCCATATCGAGGCGGCCTTCCTTAACGACCAGCTCGCCCACGTTCACCGCGCCCTCGGGGGCGACGAGTTTCAGCGTGCCCTTGCCGGATTTGGAGACCGTGCCTGCGCCGGTGATGTTTGTGTTCGTGGCGGCAGTCGTCCGCGTCTTCGTCTGGCCGTCCGCGACGTTGAAGTCGAGCGTGCCGTTTTCTTCGACCGTCGTCGTCTTTGAGCCGAGCGTGCCGTCACCGGCGACCGAAAGCGTGCCTTCGGAGACCGTCGTCGCGCCGTGCTGGTTGGTACCGGTCAGGATCATCGTGCCCTCGCCGGTTTTCACGAGCGCGTTGTAATGGCCGTTCGCCGCCGGAACGAAATTGCCGGAAACCGTCAGCGGGGCTTTGTCCGCGATGTCGAACGTCATGGTCCGGCCCGTGTTGTACATGGCGATGTTGACCGAGATCTCGTTCATGACGTTTTCGGGCTGACCCTCGTCATATAGAGTGTAAACGTTGGAATTCCATTCGTGCCCGGTCCGGACGGTGGAGCCGTTCGTTGAGCCATTCACCGTCGATCCGTTTTTCAGGTACCAGTTGCCGATGTACGTATTAACGGCGCCGTTAGCGGTTATCGTTCCGTGGTCGAGAGTAATCGTCGCACTGTTGAGTGAATGATCCCGAGACGTGGTCAGCGTTGAATCTTTCAGCGTGACCGGCAACGTGCCAAATACACCGGGATTCATAAATGACCCCCCGTCATTGGGAATGGAAACGTTCATTTTGTTAAACGTAATGTTGCCTAACCCGGTCATGGCTCCAGCTCCTGGGTAGAAAATGACGTTGCCTGGTTTCTCGCCCGTTCCGTTAAATATGACGTCGGTTCCCGTATAGCCGCCTAACCCGGAAATGTTCTTTTTAAGGTCCAGAGTGGCGTTGGAGTCAACGTTCACGGTAAAGGTCGTATAATTTCCGCTCTTGACCGCGACGACTGCGTTATTAATGGTGGACGTGCCGCCGGTGACCGTCCAATTGCCGGAGCCGACGTAACCCACGCGCAGTTCGCTCGTGCCGTTGACCGTGCCGGAATTAAAGGTTATCGCGTTTTGATATTGCAATGTGTTCAGCGTCAGCGTTCCGCCGTTAATGGTCAGCATCACGTTCGGAGACGTGTTCCAGGCTCTGGCGTACTCAAGCGTTCCGCCCGCGTTGATCGTGATCGGGGCGGTTCCCCAGAAACCTGTCGTACTTCCCGCGCTGAAAACGCTGTGGTTGGCGTTGATGACCATTTTGCCGCCGTCGACGATCACCTCTTTGATCGAGTCGGTCGCTCCGCCATAGACGTAGCCGGTGCGGTTGAAGGTCTGCGTTCCGGCGCCGACTTTTTTGACCGTGACGTTTTTAGAGCCGGAAATGCCGCGAATGCGTCCGGCATACGACGCCGAATCCGTGCTGGACGTGCCTGCGCCGATCTCAAACGTGTACGCGGATGAATTGCTGCTGAATACTTCGCAATCGACGGTCGATTCCAGCTTGCCAATCTGGAAAGTTCCAGAATTCACACTATTGTAGTAGGAGCCAGCGCTGTTTAACGTTACATCAACGATTCCGAACGCACCGTTACTGACGCGGACGTATCCGCTGTTGATGGTCAAATGACCGTTGTATCCGCCCGTGCCCTTAAAGAGGACGAACCCGTTCGTCGTCAGATCGCCGGAGCCGGAAATGGACGCGAAACTGGAATAATCGCCCGTCGCGGTGGTGAGCGTTCCGCCGTTTGCACCGATCACGAGGCTGTTCGGGAAGGTCTTGGTTTTCCCGGCCGGCGAGGCGTCGAGCGTGCCGCCGTTGATCGTGACGGTACTGGTCCCCAGACCGTTGGCGTTCGCGACCGTCACGGTCCCTTCGGAAATGATCAGCGGCGCGGAAAAGGTGTTCGCGTTGGTCAAAGACAGAACGCCGGGGCCTTTTTTCTCGATCGGGCTTGCATTCGAAAGCGCCTGGATGATGTTCTCCATGACCAGTTTCGCGTTTTGATCGACGGTCACGACGAAATTGCCCGTGTTGCGCAAATTGATCGGGGCGCTGACCGTGGAGACCGTCGGAGCGTCCGCCGTCGCGTCGTCGGCCGCCAAGGCGGTAAAACTGGTTCCGGTGTTATAAATGCCGATCGCGTGGTAATTGTCCGTACCAGTTGATGTGATCGAGCCGCCCTTCAGCTTGACGGTTTTGTTCGCAAAGGTTTCGTTCTTGCCGTTCAGATGCAGCGTTCCGCCGAAAAGTTCGATCGTGGCCGCGCCGGCGCCGTAGCCCATGGAGTCCTGAGCGTTGCACTGAAGCGTGCCGCCCGCGTTGACCGTGACCGTTCCGGCGAAGCGGCTGCCGCCGCCCGCACCACTGGACAAAATGACCGTTCCGCTGTTAATGATCAAATTGCTGGCAAAGGAATTATTGGCCGTCGAAGAAAGCGTGAGCGCGCCGTCCCCCGTCTTGGTGACCACGCCCGAGCCGGAAATGGTATTGGCGAAAGTCCCGGCGTTGGTGATGTTAAACTCCACGTCTCCGACGCCGCTCGGCCCGGTGGTGATGTTGGCCGTTGGGATCGTCTCATCGGTGTAAGTTTCGGCCAGGGCGCAAGTGCCGACAATCAGGAGCGTCCAAAAAGCCAATGCAAACGCTCTGCCGAATATTGAACGGGTGAAAAACAGGTGGTACCTGAATTCAGTCATGAGAGTATTCCTTCAAGTGAAAAACAAAAATATTTCATTACTTATAAAACATTATACGCCCGTTTGTTCGATTCGCAAGAAAATAAACGAAATTTTTTGAAAATTTATAAGAAAAAATAAAGAATTTAGGGGAATTTTAACGATTGGCCTCCCGAATCCCCCCCATTTCCAGGTGAGGAGGGCTTGCGCGGCTCCTTACTCCTCTTTCTTTAGCTTCTACCCCCGAAACGGCATAAGAACCTTCTGCTCGTTGAGTTTTTTCAGGTACGCGTCCACGTCCGGAATGGGTTTTTTGATAAAACGTTCATTCATGACGAATTTGTCGAGATGCGGGACGAACAGCACGTCCTTTTCCGAGATGTGACCGATGGCGTAGCCCAAATCACCCCACGAGCCGGTGGAGCCGAAACAGAGCATCGGCAGCGTATCGGCGACGAAGGACCTCCACCGATGACTATGCCCGTGAAGAAATCCGGCACAGCAGAGGCTGGACGTCAACAATTCCCGCAAATCGGTGTGATGGATCCCATGATGGCAGCCAACGAAAACCGGTTTTTGGGTTTCGGTGTACTGCCGAAGCCGGTCTTCCAGCCACGCCCTCTGATTGGGACGGATCTCGCCTCGGGATTCCCCTTCCATATAGGAATCGAGCAGAATGAAATCCACCCGCGGCGTTTTCACGATGTGAACGTAGCGGTCCGGGACCAGGGGTTTTTCTTCTTTGCGCTCCGGAAACGCGGCGTAGAAATTGTTGAGCCGGTCGTGATTGCCCATGGCCGCTTCCCAACGAATTCCGGCTTTATCGATCGGGGCGATGATTTTCCGGAAAAGCTCGTATTCTTCGACGAGCCCCTGCGCACGCGCCAGGTCGCCGTAAATGAGAAGATTGGCCGGGCGCGGGTTCATGTCCAGAATCGCCCTGACGCATTGGATCAGCCTCGTCGGCTGATGTGCCGTAACGGGAAATCGAATATGCGTATCGGAAAAAACCGCAACGATATTCTCATCCAACGGAATGGAATCGTTTGTCGAGTCCATCAGGTCAGACAAATCGTCCGCCCAAGCCTCAGACCACGGCGAGACTGCTGCGAACATTGCGGCGGCGGTCATACGTAAAAAATCCCGGCGATTCATAGTCAAAACTCCCCAATAGGTACTGCTATTATTTACATTATTTTATTATAGTGTAGAACGAAATCGTTGTCAAGACGCCGAGTGGAGAAAAACTGCGCGAAATAGGAGTTCACCAGAGCAGAACTTTCAGTCGAAAAATGTTCGCCAGATATTCTATTTTCCCAGTTTCCTTCTCCATTTTTTCCTCCTAACTGGTAAAAATTTTCAAATATTTTAAATTTTTTGACTTTTTTTGGAATTTTTTAGATTTTTTTTGTTGACTTTTGACGTATCCCAATTAAAATAGAGTAAACGAAATTAAAATGTGTTTCATGTTTCAAGGGGGCATTAAATGTTTCGCCATCAACTTACAATACTTCATAAAGCGATTTGGACTTCATTCGGGGTGGCAGTGTTTTTGGCTGCTGGGTCGGTTTCTTTGCAGGCCGCAAGCATCCAGAGTCTCTCGTTTACTTTTGGAGACGGAAGCACTCAGGGATTTCCTGAAACCATCGTGCCAGTTACGGAAACAGAATCTGTGGCTCGGGTGACCGACTCGTCTTTTTTGAATGTTACGAACGCACCGACGATTAACGCATCAACGTATAATGGCGCCACGATTATCGCGAATACCACTTTAAAAGTTGGTGATAATTATACCCTGAACAAGAAAATCAACACCGCTGACGGCGTAAACGTTACGCTGGAAGGCGTTGATGGAAAGTCTGTAACGATTAAGGACACGAGTTTCGCGGAAAACAGCAATGTGACGCTCGGCGGCTCAAGCAATTATTACGTCTCCAACGGTTCCAAAATTAATGGAAACCTGACGGTTGGTGAGAATGCGTCCTTTGAAATTGGCTCCGCCTCGCAGACGTCGGGAAATAATCCGTCGAATATCGTCATCCGGAAATTGCCGCTTCCCACGGTGGCTTATGCGGCCAGTACGACGCCCGCCTCCTTCCAGACTGGTTACAGTGCGCAGGACGACAATACGGTCCTCAATCAGGTCGGCGTGATCGACGTGAACGGAAACGTTCGTATCGACGGTCGTCTGGTGGTCAATATTAAAGATGGTCAGGTGGACGTGATCAACGTCGAAGGGGAAATCGGACTGGGCGAGAATTTCAAGTTCGTCGTGATGGTCGATTCCTATGAGGACTATGCCGGGATGGTGAACGCTAACATCCTGAACGGTGAATTTGATGAGGAAACGATGGAAATGCTGGAAAGCATGATGGAAAAAGGCGAACTGCAAAGTCACCTTGAATCCGAAGTCGACGGCATCCGTCTTATGTTGAGTCCGGAAGGCGTACTGGGTCTTAACGATGCCGCGATGGTACCGGAACCCGCCACGTGGGCGATGCTCTTCCTCGGGCTTCTGGGGATCGGTTACCTTCGCAAGCGGAAGTAACGGCAGATCGACGGTACATTATTATTTGATATTTTGAGGAATCAGGGGAGTCGGTTTTCCGATTCCCCTGTTCTTTTACAGAAAATACGCAGAACGACCGGATTCTTGCCACCTTCTTTGGTTTTTTTCCTGAAAATGCACCTCTCCCCCCTTGCGGGAAACTCAAAATCAGGTATAATTCTGGTTCCTGTTATATATATGAAGGATTCCCTGCACTTTATGGACCCAAATCATGTTTGATTCCCTGCGCGACGGATTAAGTACTGCACTGCGTTCCTTGAGTGGCCGTGGAAGGCTCACCGAGAGTAATATGCGCGAAGGGCTGGGCATGGTCGAAAGCGCACTGCTCGAAGCGGACGTAAGCTACGACGCGGTGAAGGCCTTCATGAAGAGCGTCAGCGAAAAGGCCTGCGGGGAAACGGTCCTGAAACAGTCTGATCCGACCCAGCAGGTCGTCAAGATCGTGTACGACGAGCTGGTCGAGCTGATGGGCCCGGTCGATAATGACCTCCATCTGAAGGGCTCCGGCATCACGACCATCATGATGTGCGGTCTTCAGGGCTCCGGTAAAACGACCACGACCGGTAAACTGGGCAAACGGATCCAGGTCCGCGGTCGCAAGCCGATGTTCGTCGCGGCAGACCTTCAGCGTCCGGCGGCCATCAAGCAGCTGGAAACCCTGGGCGAGCAGCTCGGGATCCCGGTTTTTGCCGACTACGAAGAAAAAGATCCCGTCAAGGTCTGCACGCGCGCTCTGGAAGAGGCGAAAACGAAGGGCTGCGACGTGGTGATCCTCGACACGGCAGGGCGTCTGCACGTGGACGAAGAGCTGATGCAGCAGCTCATTAATATCGATAAAAAATGCGCGCCGGATCAGGTTTACCTCGTCGTCGACGGTATGACCGGTCAGGACGCGGTAAACAGCGCCAAGGCCTTCAATGAGGCGCTGGAACTGGACGGCGTGATCATGACGAAGCTGGACGGTGATTCCCGTGCCGGTGCCGCGATCTCGCTCAAATACGTGACGGGCGTGCCGATCAAGTTCATCGGGACCGGTGAGCAGATCGGGACCACCAGCTCCCTGGAAGACTTCACCCCGGAAGGCATGGCAAGCCGGATCCTCGGCGGCGGTGACCTTCAGGAGCTTCTGCGTCAGGCGCAGCACGCGTTCGACCAGGACGTGATCGAGTCGCAGGAAGCCCGCCTGAAGAAGGGCATTTTCACGTTCAACGACTTCCAGACCATGATGGCGCAGACCCGCCGTCTGGGCTCGTTCGGCAAGATCCTCAGTTTCCTCCCCGGAATGGGAAATCTTCAGAAGATGCTCGGAAACGTGGACGCCGATGAGCAGATGAATAAAATCAATGGGATCGTGAATTCCATGACGATCGCCGAGCGTGAGAATCCGAAGATGATCAACCCGTCCCGCGTGAACCGAATCGCGAAAGGCGCGGGCGTTCAGCCGAAGCAGGTGACGGACCTCATCAATCAGTTCAACATGATGGCTGAGATGATGAAAATGATGTCCGGAATGGGCGCCGGCGGCCGGATCGGGGCGATGCAGGAACTCATGCGCCGCATGCAGGGCGCTCCCGGTGGAATGCCGGGGGGACACAAACCGCCGAAGGAGAAAAAGGTCGAGGAAGGCGGTCTCACCGCGGCCGAGAAAGCGAAGCTCCGCAAAGAGCGCGAAAAAGAGCTGAAGAAAAAGAAAAAATAGTCGGGGCCTGATTCAAGGATTCCCCGAGTTTCCGTACATTATTTGGTTCCATGATGTTTGGAACGGTAATGGTCGCTGGCAGGTTGTTCGCCCTGCCAGATAGTGCATGTTTAATAAGAAGGAGTAAATTCATGGCAGTCCGAATTCGTATGAAGAAATTGGGACGTCTCCATCGCCCGTTTTATCGTATTTGCGCGATGGATTCTCGTGCGCCGCGCGGCGGTCGTGTTCTGCAGGAACTGGGCACTTACGACCCGATGGTTCCGGAAACCGACGCACGTGTAACGCTCGACGTTGAGGGAGTTGAGAAGTGGCTGAGCGTCGGAGCGCAGCCGACCCCGAAAGTCGCGGTCCTGATCAAAAAGTATGGGAAGAATGGTACGCACCTGGAACAGCAGAAAGCCGCCAAGGAAAAAGTGGCGAAAGCGCGCGCCCCGCGTCCGACTTCGACCCGTATGCTCAAGCAGGCTCCGGTCGCTGAAGAAGCCGCTGAGTGATTTCAGCAGCAAAGTGATTTTTAACGGATAAACCCCCATGCGCTTTGATGTTTTGACGCTTTTCCCCGAGATGTTCACGAATTATCTGCGGGAAAGCCTTTTTCATCAGTCCATCGTCAACGGACTTGTAAGCGTAGGGCTTCACAATATGAGGGATTGGACGCACGACCGTCACCGGACGGTTGATGATCGTCCTTTTGGCGGCGGTCCCGGGATGGTTCTGAAATGTGAACCGGTCGTGGACTGCGTGGAAGCGGTCCAGCAGGGAGCGGTGGGCGAAAGTTCCATCGAAATGAACTGCGCAACGGAAGCTTCCGACCCGGATTCCGTCGTTTTTGACGGATCCATTCGATCGCAGGCCGGGCATTTGATCATGCTCACGCCGGCTGGCAGAGTGTTCCGTCAGACTGTGGCGGAGGAGCTGGTTCAGAAACCGAGGCTCATTTTCCTCTGCGGACGCTACGAGGGTTTTGACGACCGCGTGCGTCAGATTTTGCAGCCGGACGAGATCTCCATCGGGGATTACGTCCTCAACGGCGGCGAAGTGGCCAGCATGGTGATGATGGAAGCGATCATCCGGTTGATCCCCGGCGTTTTAGGGGATGAAATGAGTAACGTGACCGATTCGTTTTCGAGCGGAAACCGCCTGCTTGAATCGGCCCAGTACACTCGGCCGCGTGTTTTCCGGGGGCTGGAGGTTCCTGAAATCCTCTTCTCGGGTCACCACGCGAACATCGAAAAATGGCGCGTCGAGGAAAACCTCAAACTAACGAAAGAGCGCCGTCCGGAGTTGATTCCGCCGGGTTACGAGGAATCCCTTCAGCCGAAGAAAAAACGTCGGCGCCGTATTGTGAAGGACGAAGAAACCGAATAAGTAAACAAGAAATTGGAAAGGATTTACTCATGAGTCAGAAAATCATGGAGCTGGTTGAAAAATCCAGCATGAAGCCGCAAGTCGAGCATTTTGAGATCGGCGACACGGTTAACGTTCACTGCCGCATCGTTGAAGGTGACAAAGAGCGCATCCAGCTCTTCACCGGCGTCGTGATCGCCCGCAGTGGTTCCGGCACGCGTGAAATGTTCACGGTCCGCCGCATCGTCCAGGGTGAAGGCGTGGAGCGCAAGTTCCCGGTCCAGAGCCCGCGTATTGCGAAGATCGAAGTCGTTCGTTCGGCCGAAGTTCGCCGCGCGAAGCTGTACTTCCTGCGTGACCGCGTTGGTAAGGCGACCCGTCTGGTCGAGCGCCGCGTCGAGAACAAAAAGGTCGAGACCGAAGCCAAAGCCCCGAAAAAACTTCGTGGCCGCGCCAAGTCCAAAGCCAAGAAAGCCGCTGCTGAGACGAAATGAGCTCACGCGGACTTGACTGAAAGACCGTAAAGACCCAAGAAAAAGAGTCAGGCGAGAGGAAGGGTTTCCAACCTCGCGCCTGACTTTATTTTTGGGGCCTTTTTAGTTTTAAAAGGGACTGAAAATCACTGCGGGATCTGTGCAACCTGGCCGTCCGAGCGGTTTGCCAGGTACGCGTGCATCTGCGGGTCGATCGAGTACGAAATTCGCTGGACCGAGGCGTCGCACATCGCCATGCCGAACGACCCCGCGTGGGTGCAACCGAAGCAGCGTGTGTTGGAAACTCCTTGGCGGTCCTGCATTGGACGTACGCAGTTTGCCACATTCGACGCGTCGTAGTAGGACGACCGGCAGTTGTCGTTACACGTTCCCTGATGGACGGACTGGTCGTCGCCGCCGTCCGTTCCGGTCGTGTAGCTTGCCGGGTTCAGGTACTTCTCGCCGACCAGGTACGTGTTAGTCGTTCCGTCACGCACTTCGCCGACCGTGATCGCGCTGTGGAAGAACATGATCCCGTTGGTCCCGGAGTACGTCTGCCAGGAATTTGTATCATCCATCGATTTCGCGTCCGCGTAGCTCTTCGGTTTCGTGGAGCTGTCCGCCCCCGTGCCGTTTCCGGGGCCATTTCCCCAGTTGCTCGCGTAGTCGATTTTTCCGGAGACCGTGGGCGAGTTCGTGTTATACCCCCCCGAGGTCCCAGGATACGTGGTGGGTGCGCGGCGTGAGGGACAGTAAAAAACGTTTAGCGGCGTTTCCAGAACGGTCTTCATTTTCGCCTTTTTCGTCGAAGAAAGCGCTTCGGGAGTTCCTTCGGCCGCCAGCTCAAACAGCGCGTTCTGTTCAAGGAACGGCAGGATGGAAAACGTCCATGCGCCGGGCTGCTTCTTGCCAAAACCACGGTCCGGGTCGCCGACCCAGTACCACGTCCAGCCGCCGGAAGGGTAGCTGCGTGCGTTGCTTTCGTGGTTCATGCACGCCAGTCCAATATTTTTCAGATTGTTCCCGCACTGCATCTGGCGCGCCGCTTCACGGGCTTGCTGGACCGCGGGCAAAAGGAGCCCGACGAGCATCCCGATGATGGCGATGACGACTAAAAGTTCGACGAGTGTGAAGGCAGAACGACGCATTTTGGTTCCTCCATTTCGGAAGGAGGAACCTGTTGAAAAAGCTCCTCCTTCATCCTCTTTTGTGCCTTTGGTTCAGGCCTTGCGGCGAATACGAAACAAACCCGCGGCTCCAAGCAGAAGCAGGATCCACGTGGACGGTTCCGGGACCATGTTCCGGTTAAGGATCAGACCGACTGTCGTGGAACCGTCTCTTCCCGCGTAAGTCCCCAGGCTGTAGTACTCCTGAACGTCCTCCGGGAAGTACTGGATGAAGTAGTTCCAATCCCCACCGGCCGCGGAGGGGAGCGTGTAGGTGGCGTCACCGCTGAAATTCAAAAGATCCACGTCACCTCGCGAAATCAGGCCCTCCAGCGTCGTATTGTTGACCATCTCAATGGCGGGCGTGACGTTCTCGGCAAAGGTCAGTTCCCCCGCGGAGAGCTTGATCGTGGAGGTCAGATTTTCCTGAGAGGAATCCAGCAAAATGTTCCAGGTGGACGGGATCGTGATCCCCTGATTCGACGTGAGGGTTCCGATCGCGCCGAACTTCGCGCCTTCGGCAATCGTCACGGTCGTCGTGGCCGGGAGTGTACCGCCGAGGAGCAGCTCCGCGCCGCTGGCGACCGTCACGGATTCAAACGTCGAATTATTGGAGGCCGTGTCCACGTTTTCCAGGACGAGTTTCCCGGCATCGACCTGAACCCGCAGAGGGTAATTGGCGGTGGCGTAGGTCCTTCCCTGAACGATCATTTCCCCCGCGCCCTGCTTGATCAGGGTGTTTGTTTTGTTGTTGTTTCCCCACGCGAAAATGCCATTGGTGAGCGTGAGCGTTCCACCCTCTCCAATGTTGAATTTCCCGGCATTTTTGTGGCTCGAGTTTTCACCGACGCTGCGGATCCCGATCAGAGCGTCGATTTGCGCGGAGGCATTGGCCGGAACGGTCGCAACGTCACAAACGTAGAGCGTCGGGAGGACCGTGCCGATGGTGATTTTCGAGCCGTCGCCCATGGTGAGCTGCCGGACGCTGGTCCACGGGCTGGCCGTCATGGAAAGATTCAGTTCACCGCCGGGCAACGTATCGGTTTTGGCCGCCAGGGTCATGTTGGGTGAATAGTTCCCGTAGTCCGAGGCGTTTTTCTTTGCCAGTTCCAGAACGGCCCCGGCGGAAACGCTCATGTTCTTGCTTTTCAGGCTGGTCGAATGTTCTGCAGCCAGGATCAGACGTCCCTCCTGGACTTGGGTCGAGCCTGTGTATGTCTCTCTCTCGGTGAGTTTCAGCGTACCTTCGCCCTGCTTGATGAGGTTTCCGGTCCCGCTCACGACGCCGAGCGTCATCGAATTATCCACTTTGATCTTCGCGTCGCCCGAGATGCTGAACGTGCCGGCGGGGAGCGTGATCGCGTTCGTTTTGGCGTAAAAAGTCCCGCCGTTCAGCGCGACGGAAAAGGTGGTCTGGCTTTTGTCCCCGTCCGAGATGTAAATGGGCCGGTTCGTTTCAAACGTTCCATTCGCTCCGATCGTGACTGCGACTTTACGGGTGAAATCCTGATACGCGGCTGCGCCCACCCGAATATTTTTGGTGACGTCGAAAGCCAAAGTCCCGTTTTCGACGTTCAGGTTGAGGACTTTATTCTCGTGACCGCCCCAAGTGTCCTGCACACCGCAGAGTAGCGTATTTCCCGCGGTGTTTTTCAGCAGGATATTTCCGCCGTTTGTAATATTGAGATTCACATTGTTCCTGCATCCGAGTCCTAAAGAGGAGGACGTTTGAAGGGTGACGTTTCCGCCGTTCACGTTCATCGTATAAGTGTAAGGAGCGTCTTCTTTGGCGGTTGGGGTACCTGCGCCGCCGTTTGCGCTCCATAGGTCTCCCGAGGTTTTAATGTTCAGGGTACCGGTAACCGTCAAAGTGCCTTCAACGGGATTTTCTAACGTAGCGGCTGGGCCGCCAACACCCAAGCGGACTCGTGAACCTGAAGTGAGGTTCACCGTTCCCGCAATGGTGGTGTGAGATCCGTGGTCAAAACGGATTTCAGATCCACTCGCCATGTTGATCTTGGCATCGGAAGAGATAGTAACGGGGTTTCCGTTGTAAACGAAGAAAGTATAATACTCTGTATTAGATCCGCTCGCAATCCCGGTACTTCCGGAAATCGTGGTCGTGCCGGAAATCGTAATCGCGTTGGAGGTGGGTTTAATAATCATCCCGTTGGTGATCGTTCCGCCGGCATAATCGGCCGTGATCTCCGTCGCGGAAACGACCGGCACAAGAGAAAAAACGACCAACAGAGAAAGGAAACCGGTTAAAAAACCTGATTTATATGGATTTGCTTTTAATTTCATTTGCTCATCTCCCAAAAAATACGAAACTGAGTAACCTCTTTCATTTTAATCCAAATCTCTCAAAAAGCAAGCGCCTTTTTGAAAAAAAAGAAAAATTTTCCTGGAAATTTTTGAGAATTAATTCAGGAATTTCATTTGAAATCAGGGCCCGTATGCGAACGTGCCAAAATGGGGAAAGGGCGGTTTGTCCGGGACCATCCCCTATCCCACCTCTTCATGTGATTTAAACGCAGATTTCCACAGATCAAAATCGTGTAAAACTTTTTGATCCGTGGAAATCCTTGTTTAATGGGCTTTCCCGATGGAAGTCCGCAACGAAGTGAATCAGATCATCACCAGTTGAATTCCAGGCCGAGATTTCCCATGTGCATCGCTCCGACTCCATTAATCATGCAATCGTATCCACCGAAAATCTTCAGGTTATCCGTAAAAGCATAGTTTAATCCGAGTCCGGTGACAAACCAGTCGCGCCCATCATTATGTCCACGAATGACGAAGGATGGCGAGGATTCGAAATACGCCCCTCCCGGGTTGGACATCTGAGCGGAGAACGTGGAAGAGGCATCAATGTACTCATGCATCCAGGCAGCACTCACCTGGCCGTTCAGTTTACGTCCCGTCGCGCAGTTTGAAGTGGCCAGTTTAATACCGAACAGGCTGCGGAGTGAACTCATATTTGCCTCTTCAACGGTCAGGTCGAGGAGGTCAGCCCCTTCTTCCTGAATGGAATCACGTTCTGTTCTAATGAACTGAAGTCCGGCAAAGGGCTGAAGGATCCAGAGGTTGGAGAAGGAGAGATTAATTCCTCGCTCCACATAGGCGTTGACTTGCCATGAATCAAACTCACTTTTATTATCGCGCGGAATGAACGTGAAATGGCGTTCCACCTCATAATTGCTGTATCCAATTCCTCCGAAGATGGTGGTGTACCATATACCGGTATCTTTGAGGTTAATGTATCCACCGGCGAAAATATCCGTTGAATCAGCTGACTCGGAAAGCCCTTTGATGTTGGCGTTTGTTGCCCCTGCTGCGAAATATGCGCCGATATGTCCATCGACGAGAATTTCGTGATCGATTCCGACGAGTGTACCGGCTACGCTGTAATTGTAACCATTCGCGTTCCCGTCGTGTTTGGCATTTCCACCCATTCCGTAGGCTTCAGCCCACACATTCCAGCCGCTGTCCAGGATGGCACAAGGACTCCAATCTCTCAAATGTTTCGCAAGAGAATTATTGATCATCGTCGAGTGCTGGTTCGCCAGGGAGCTCACGGTCCCATAAACGGCACCGGACATTTCGTCGAGAGCCTCGAGTGCGCGCTCGGAAACGACACCGGTTTTTTTGTCTGCATTCAGACCATCCAGTTGGAGAAGCACCGTGAACAGGTCCCCATCGGGATTGGGCGTTTTGCCGATCTCGTCGAGGTAGTTTCCGATTTCTTTCTGATTTTCCGTCTCCCCGGCAGGACCGTAAAGGAAGTCACGCTGCAGGCTGATCCAGACGTTTTTGTCATCATGGCCGATCACCGGTTTGAAGAGCGGAATGTCGAATCCGGTTTCCTTCGCATTCAATTCATGAATGACTTTGACTCCCTCCTCGGTTTCAATGATATTGTGGTTAATACCCGCGCGGTAGTAGCTGCTCCCGGTGGAATTGAGTTCGTTGACATACACCCATCCGCCTTCAATGGTTACTGTTCCATCGCTTGTAATCATCGATCCATTCTTGCTGACGTTGATCAAGTCGGCAGTAGTCCCAGAGACAGGAGCGGCCTGAAGGTTCGCGTCGATATTTAATGTCCCGGTGTTGACCATGTGTCCTTCGACATTCATCGTGCTTACAGAACCCGTTTCTCCGACTGTGATATCCCCATTGTTTTGGAAATTATCTGAATCGACAGTGGAAACGTTGTTCATATTCCCGGAGTTGGTAAGAAAAATGGTTTGAATCAAATCAACGTTTTGAATTGTGGAATTCGTCTTGTTGTTAATATAAGAACTAACGAGAGAACCTGTGGATTTTCCATCATAAATGACGGTTTGTGACCTATTACCCAGTTCAACATTACTTTTGACATTAATGGAACCTGGTGCGTTAAAAGTGGAATTTGCGGCATTTGAATTACAGGAAATGAATAAATCGTTAACTTCTATTACAGAACCTGTAAGGGTAAGATTTCCCCCCCATTGTTCAAGCTCAATTCCATCTTTTCCATCGATGTTGCCTGCGTACGTCATATTGAAAGCCGCATTCCCGGTTTCGGTTGACATGCCATTCGCATCTGCCTGCTTGCCAAAAGTCAGGGACGTCGACCACTCTGCATCTTTTGAAGTAATGTTTCCAGTGATGGCACCTCCCATAATATTGATGGTCAAGCTAGCATTCTGGTTATTTATTAAAATCGCGTTATTAGCCGCGCCAGCATTGATGGTTCCAGTATTGTCGAAGGTTTTTAATCCGCCTTCTACGGAATAACTGTTGTCCGAAGGATCTGTCCATGAACCATAATTTAAATAAACAGCGGTGCCATTCGTTCCCGTTGCTTCTATGGTTCCGCGGTTGTTCAGAATGTTGTCATTTCCATGAGTTGCCAACACGCCGATTCCGTTTTCTCCATTTCCGGTTACACGGACGCTTGGATTGATTGTAACAGTATTTCCTGTTCCTTCCACACGGATGCCGGTTCCATTTTTCCCGTCAGCCAAAAGATTTGCCGCCTGGGTAACATTATAACGATCTCCAACGATATGAAGCCCAATTCCATAAAGCGCTGTATTAGGAGTATTATCATAGGTTTGATCTGCTTCATTCCAGTTGGCGCCGTAATTTTGAGTGTTTGTTACGCTTACTTCCGATTTGTTTTCCTGATATAAGGAACGTCCAAATTGCTGTCGAATATTGACCGTATTGCCAACGTCCTTCAAAAGGGCTAATTCTGCTTCATTGTAAAATGGTCTTAAGGGTTCTTCAGAGTAAGCGTTTAAACGACCAAAACGGGTATAGCTATGAGACAATGTAGATCCACTCTGAAATACATAACCATAATCATGTGCATTTTCAACAGGCAAATAAGCGGTAGAATTTGTTACCCAGTAATCGCCATAAACTTTTGTTGCTTCGTTTCCCGTAAAGTAGTAACGGACGCCTTCCGCTAACCTTTGGTTTAAATTATCCGCTCCAGAGTTTGTATGAATTCCATCAAGACTACGAGTGTCTATTCCCCCACTTGGCAGAATTCCGATAATCTGGTTTGACCATGCTGTGTCCACACTAAGTTTACTGTCATCCTTATTGACGATATATGTAGTAAAAGTCATTCCAAGGTTATGGGCCATTTCATGGATTGAAGTAGCTTGCATTGAAGGAGCGCCATTCATAAATTGCGTACATTCCTTAAGGCTCCAAGTTCTCTCTGATATCGCCCACTTTTCTTCCCACTTTGGATATTTTTTCCACAATTCCAAATCGAACTCATTATAACAAATATGAAGACCTTTATCAACATCGTAATTTGCATGAGCGTTTGTTAGGTATGAATCGAAACCTTTATGATTCGCTGGTTCAGAAAGGTCGGTATAATCATGAATCAAAAAGCGGATCTCATGAGTTGTATTGTCAGCTGATTTTACTACGACACTATTGACGTAGGCCAAGGCTCGTCTAACAGCGTTTTCTTCGTCGGGAGTAAAATTCCTGGTTGGGGTATTATAATCATCATCTAATGTCCCAGGGGTAAAATTGGCAGTAAAAACATCCGCCTGAGCCGATGGAATGAAGAGGCTGGAATTCCACAGAATCGCCGCCATGCCGAGTCCCGCAAGGTTAGTACAAAGACATTGCCACGCCTTGCTCCTGACAGATTTCTGTTTCAGATTTTGTTTCATTACTGAATCCTTTCATTTTAGGTGTTTGGGCATCCTGTCCGACCAAAACCATAGAATAACTCTACAGTACTTTTGTTTATTATCGTTTAGAAATGAAATCAATATAAGAGATTTTTGAAAAATAGATATAAATTCAATTATTGTAAATGATATTTGTAGAAATCTTTAATCGAAATTCGCCTTGCAATGAATGCGCAAAAAATAAAATAATAAACAGAAAATACCAGGATCTCCATAAAAAAATTTTTTTTAAAAAATTTCCGGAAATCGTCTTGCTTTAAAACCCAAAATCGGCTACAAGAGAGATAAACAATTTTTTTTTGGGGTAAAATCCAGAACGATGAAATCATATCCAGTTCCAATTCGTGTAATTTTTTTCCTTTTGGCGTTTGTTATGAACGTCCCGGGTTTCATCGTGTATGCACAGGTTGGAGCCGGGAGTTCGACGCTTCCCCCACCTCCGGCACCTCCGGGTTCCTCTGCACTGGCGATTCAGGACCCTTACCAGGCCCCGGCGTCATCCGGTGGTCCGCTGTTGAAGAATCCCCCATCCAACTCGTTTAACTCCCTGTCTTTTGGCGGTGAGGATGGAATCAAATTCATTCAGAATTTGGGGCTGGATGTGACGTGGATCGCGTCGGGTTCAGGGGAAAAGAAAATGGGACTTTTCCGCTTCGACGTTTGTCTGGACATGCCGCTCCCGTATTTTGCCAGACAGGAAAACGCGCTGTTTTTTGAGCCTCGTTTTGCGATGAATCTTTTCAATGGCCCGAAAGGGAATGTTTTGGGCAGTTATGAAAGTTTTACGTCGAACGAGTTTGACTTTTCCCTGGGGCTGCGCTGGCTCCCGAAATTTCAGCTTAACAAGATGGCCACCCCGCTGGATTTTGACTTTTTCTTCAGTGTGGGTGTTTATGGTGACTTTAAAGATTTCACGAGCAGAACTTTTCGTTTCCCGAGCTGGGCGTACCTTTCCCTGGATGTGACGAACAACATTAAGGCCAAAATCGGAGTCTGGGTTTTGGATCGTGTTCGTTATACCCTCTTGCCCTCGGGCGGTGTGATCTGGACGCCAAATGACCGGTGGGAATTTCAGATTCTCTTCCCCAATCCGCGTATCACATATCGCCCGGTAAATGCCGTTTTGAAGGACATGAGTCTGTTCGCGCGAGGCGAGTATGGCGGAGGAAGCTGGACGGTAAAAACAGACGAAGGGACATTCCGAAAAGACTATAACGACTACAGAGTCCTGTTTGGATTCGATTGGAGAGGACCCGCCAACGGAATCGGTTTCTTCGAGTTTGGCGGTTCGTTTGCGCGTGAACTTTATTTCAATAAAGGAGCCGGATCCTATCGTTTGAATCCCGGGTTCATTTTGCAGGCTGGGTTGCATTTTTGATCGAAGAAAATCCAGGTTCCGTATTTCATTGAAATTGAATTGGCATTAGAAGGTCAGGGTGTTTATCGCCGGGCCGGGATCCTTGAATTGATTTAAAAAAATGAGCAACATTTCACCCTCGACTCAACCGCAGCAGGATAAATTCCCCCTGATAAACCCCCGTCACTCCGGCTTTGGGCAGGAATGGACGATTATCGGGTACTTCCTTGGCTATTTCCGAAGGAAGCAGGTAAAAAGCACGTTCATTCTGTTTTACGCGGTCCTGGCGGTTGTACTTTGGTCGTACATACCGCAGGCCCCGCGTCTTTTTGAGCTGGATGCCGCCGGGAAAGTGGTGCTGAACCAGCCAAATTGCGCTTCGTTTTCGCCTGCAGAGCGGATGATCTTCCTGCTTCTGGATTCCCAGCAGCTGTGGGGGGCATTTTTGCTTTTCGGTCTTTTGCCAATGTTTTTCGTGAAATTCCTCTTTCGGGAAAAACTTTCCGATTATGGGTTTTCAACCGGAATTTTGTATCGGGTGCGAAATCTTACTCTGATATTTGTGCCCTTGAGCATTCTGGTGACCTGGCTGTCTGGAGAAAGTGTTCACTATTTCTCCACGTACCCGTACAATCCCTGGATCCTGGGCGGAAACTCGAGCATTGTGGAGGGACGTGCGTTTCTGATGATTTATTTCGTAATGTACGCTCTGCTTTATTATGTGAGCTGGGAATTTTTCTTCAGGGGATTTTTGCAGCTCGGAACGGAACGGAGCGTCGGCTGCTTCAATGCGATTCTGATCGGAACGGCCTTTTCCACGCTCGCGCACCTCGGTCCACACCCCATGGTGGAAACTCTGGGAGCGATCGGAGGTGGAATCCTTTGGGGCTTCTTTGTTTATCGGTCCCGGTCCATTCTGCCGAGTCTCCTGATGCACGCGACTTTGGGAATCGGGTTGGATTTTTTCCTGCTGTACAATTTCCTTTAAACGTTTCGGCCGGGTTTATTTCGCGTCGCGCAATTCCCGCAGTTTCTCGCGGCATTGCATGAAGAACGGGTGGTACGTCGTCTCGCGATAGTCGGGGAAGGTCCACGGGAAGTCGGTCCACTGCCCCTTCGTGAAGCGCAGCGTGATCTCGGCGAAGATCCCCTGACCGATGTAGATCCGGTGGTAAAAGTCTTTCGAGGACGCAAGGATCAGCTTCGCCAGATCGATGAATCCCGGGTCGATGTTCAGCGGCCGCTCCTCATCTTTCGGGAATTCCCGCGAGTACTCCTCCTCCCAATGGTTCGACTGGTTCTTCATCTCAGCGAGCTGGCTCGGGTCGATGAGCGGCTCCATCGCGAAGAAGATCTTCTTCAGGCGCGGCCCCATTGAAGCGTCGTAGTAGTGTGTCTGCTCGAACGGAAACGCCTCGCTTTCCAGCACGATTTTGCCCCAGTTCGCCCTGATTTTCTCCCTCGCCCAGTCGATCGCGTCGGGGTAGTGCGTAAAAACGGCCGTGATCGGAAGGACCGGCTCTGGTGTATGGATCAATCCCATTTTCTTTTTTCCTAAACTCTTGAATCGTTACGGCTTGACCGCCAGAATTTTCATCTCGAACTTCCCAAACGTGATTTTCTCCACCGACTCGCAGGGCGTTTTCTCCCCCGTCGCGGCATCGAGCCAAAAACGTTTCCCGGCGGGCAGGTTGGCGAGTGTGATCTCCGCGGGCTGGTCCTTCTCGTTAAAGAGGAGGACGCACTCGACCCCCATCAGACGTTCCTGACGGAGCCGGATCGCGGAGGCGTTCGTTCCGGAAACCCGCACCACGTCGGAATTCCCGTCGTGGACCAGCTGCGCGGCCTTTTCGGCGAAGGCGTTCGCATTCCAGGTCCAGCTCATGAGCCGGCCGGACGCTTCGAGCGTTTTCATCATTTTCGACTCGCGGAACCCCTGCGGCTCCCGGTCCCCCATGCAGGGCAAAACGACCGCCTTGTACGTCTGCCCGGCCAGATGAAGCCCCTCAGCGTCGGCGTAACCGTCGGCCAGCGCCTGCTCCATCTGCACGTAGTTGAAGTCGAGCTGGTTTTCAAAGAGCGGCCGGCACGGAGCGTCCGGGACCGCCACGCCGTCCGTCAGCACCGCGACGTGGATCACCGGCGTTCCCGTGTTCAGCCACGAGATGCGCCGGCACGCGTCGGCGTACTCCCGGAAACCGTCGTTCCACCACGCCGAGTTCGGCCCCACGTCCGGCGGACGCTCCTCGAGGCGCGGGCCTCGCACCGAGTAGTAAAACGCGTGCGGGACGAGGAGATTCTGCCCGCGGATCAGGACCCAATTCGCGAGCCATTTCACCTCTTCAAACGTCAGATTGTGGCCGTAGGCGCCGTAAAGCTCGTTCAGGTTCCGCGTCCGGCCGAAATTGGTCATGGCGCTCGAGGCGGCTTTCGCGTTGGTCGAGTGCTCGCCGCTGATCGCTTTGTCGCCTGGCTCGACGTACCGCCACACGATGTCCTGACCGGGGATTTGGAACACGCGCTCGGATGCCAGGTCGTTGGAGTTTGCCGGGTGGCCGCAAAGGGCGATCCCGTGCGCCTTGCACCACGCGGAGAGTTTTTCGTAGTACGTCTCGATCAGGACCTGATGAACGGCCCGGAAGTAGTCGCGGCGGCGTTTCTGCGCCTCGGGCGTTTTCGCGTCCCAGAGGTCGGCCAGGTACGGCGTGAAGTCGTAGCCGAGCAGCTCACTCACGCGCTTCAGCGCCCGGGCGTTTCCCGGAACCACGCCGCGCTGCGCCCCGCGGCCCAGTTCGGACGGCTCGTCGGTGAAAATCGCCATGACGGTCCCGTCTTGGAAAAACTCGGCAAACTCCGCGTAGTAGCGGTCGTAAACGAGCTCCATAAAGCACGCGACGGCCTCCGGCGACAAAATGTCCCCCGCCTTGGGGAGGAATTCCTGCGGGCGGCCGGACTCCTCGTTGATGTAGTGCAGACCGCGGATCACGCCGCCGGAGGGGCGCTCGTAGATCGCCACGCGCTTCCCGTCGGGACGGTCCAAAACCGTGATCAGGTCCCAGAGTTCCTGCGGGTGCTCCTGCGCTTCCTCGCCCTCTTTCAGTTCGACCTGGAAAAGGCCGCGGGCGGCAAAACGTGGATTCTTCTCGGCGACCTGGCCCGCTGAGGAGCCGGACGGGTACATGCCCTCGTCGTACAGAATGACGTACATTTTGCGGCTTCGCGCCTCCTCGAGCGCCACGCGCATCGCTTCCAGGAGCCGCGGCGACATCCAGCCGGAGTCCTGCGGGAGGCCGATCCGCGGGTGAATGACGAAGCCGTACACGCCGTGGGCCTCAAAATCAGCGATTTGCCGCCGGATCTCGGCGTCGTCGAGCACGTCGTTCCAGAACCAGAACGGCATGACCGAGCAGTCGCGCGGCGGGTTTTGGAACCGGCTGAAAAAGTCCTCCGGCCCGTTCGTTTCTTCGGCCTGCAAAAGGGCTCCGCAAAGCAAAAGCACGATCGCCCAAAGACCGGCGGGGATGAAAAATCGGTGATTCATAAAAACTCCTGAGTGGATGGCTGAGGAATAAAAATTGGAACGTTTTTTTTGACGGTGAGGCCAAATGACGAGCTGGGCAAAATGGGAAAAAAGGACCAGCCCAAAGTTCACGCCCCACTCACTGCAAACTCCAGCGACTATAGGCCCCGCGGATTAGGCGGATGGGGCGGATTAAGGCGGATTTTTTGAATATTAAATGGAATCCCTTCCCAATGAGGCGAACACTCAAAACTTTGAATGATTTAAATTTAAAAATTTTAAAACCCAATCCGCCTTAATCCGCCTCATCCGCCTGATCCGCGGGGCCCATTGCGGCCTTGGGCTTTTTCATTGGGATCGAGTGTCGCGTACGCGGCGTTTCGCCAGTGCGCCTTCCAACTGATCCATCGCTCTTTCCAACACGCAGCGGGGCGAGCCGATGTTCATCCGCATGTGACCGTTTCCGCCCAGTCCGAACGCGGTGCCGCGGTGGAACCAGAGGCGCGCCTCGTTCGAGAAAAACGCGTCCAGCTCATCGTCGTTCAGGCCCATTTCGCGGCAGTTGAGCCACATCAGGTACGTCCCCTCGTGCGGCGTGACGCGGATCGGGGCGCGCATTTGCTCCAGCCGCTCCGTCACGAACCGAATGTTTCCTTCGAGGTACGATTTCAGCTCCTCAAGCCACGCGGCGCCGGACCGGTACGCGGCGGTCGTGGCGGCGTAGGCGGTCGAACTGACGCCAAACCACTCGAAGCAGAGGCACTCGCGGATCACCTCCTTGCGCCAGGTCGGGTTGGGGATCCAGATGTTGGCCGACTGGAGGCCCATCAGGTTGAACGTTTTGCTCGGCGCGGTACACAGAATGCAGTTTTCCTCGAACTCCGGCCCGAGCGTGGGGAAAAGCGTCTGGCGGTTCCCGAAGAGGGAGAAATCCGCGTGGATCTCGTCCGAGATGAGCTTCACGCCGTGCTTGAGGCAGAGCGTCCCGAGAAGCCGCAGCTCATCGGGCGACCAGATCCTCGCGACCGGATTATGCGGCGAGCAGAGGAGGAAAATCTTCACGTTCTCCTCGACCAGCTGACGTTCAAACGCCTCAAAGTCGATCATGTACCGGCCGGTTTCGTCGGTCTTCATCTCGTTGACGACGAGTTTCCGGCGGTTGCTCTGAATGACTTCCGGGAACGGCGGGTAAACCGGCTCCTGGATCAGGATCGCGTCCCCTTCCCCGGAGAGCGCCCGGATCGCGGCGGTAATGCCGAACATCACGCCGGGGATGGTGTACGTCCAGTCCCCTTGCGCGTCCCAGCCGAATCGGGTACGGAACCAGTTGGTCAGCGCGTCGAGGTACGAATCCTGCGCCCGTGTGTAGCCAAAAATGCCGAAATCCGCGTGCTCTTTCAGCGCCTCCAGAACGCACGGCGGCGAGCGGAAATCCATGTCGGCGACCCACAGCGGAATGACGTCCGCGGGCTTTCCGAACTTTTCACGAAAATCGAATTTTACCGAGCCGTGCCGCTCACGATTGAGTTCTTCATCAAAACAGGATCTCATTCAAAGCCTCCGCCGTTAATTCTACCACACTTGGGAGGAAATAAAAGGGGGGGATTGGCGACAGGCCGGTCCCCCGATTCGGAAAGAAGTTTGCGAACGGAAAAATTTCCTTTTTTTCATGGGGAACCTGAAATTTTTTTCATCTCCCCCCCTTTTAAAAAAGATTAAAATGTGTTATAATTAAAATGTTTATTTTCAGCTATTCCTTTTTGAGAGCGTGGTTTTATGTTGGATCGAATCGTCATCACTGGAGTTGGCCTTACGGCACCGAATGGCAACAATCTGGCCGAGTTCCGTCAGGCACTGCTCGAGGGACGCGGAGGAATTCAGAATTACGAAATTCGCTATTTCGGCAAAACCCACGCTGGAATTTGCGATTACGTCGCCACGAAGTATCAGACCAAAAAGGAGATCCGCCGTGGTACACGTGCCGGGAGCATCGCGATTTACTGCTCTCACGAGGCCGTAAATGACGCCGGGATCGACTGGGAAAACGTCGATAAAGACCGCGTCGGCGTGTACATCGGGATCACCGAGCACGGGAACGTTGAGACCGAAAACGAGGTTTACAACATTTCGCAGTACGGCTACGACACGAGCGTCTGGACGCACCACCACAATCCGCGCACGGTCGCGAACAACCCGGCCGGTGAAGTGACCCTGAACATGAAAATCTCCGGTCCGCACTACACCATCGGGGCCGCGTGTGCCGCAGGAAACGCGAGTTTGATCCAGGGCGCGCAGATGCTTCAGCTCGGCGAGTGCGATCTGGCTCTGGCGGGCGGCGTTTCGGAGAGCATTCATACGTTCGGAATTTTTGCCGCTTTCCATAATCAGGGGGCGTTGGCTTCCAATGAGGATCCGCTCAAAGCGTCGCGGCCGCTTGACAAAAACCGCAACGGGATCGTGATTTCCGAGGGCGGTTGCATGTACACGCTGGAACGTCTGCCGGACGCTCTGGCCCGAGGCGCGAAGATTTACGGCGAGATCGTGGGCCACTGCAATAATAGCGACGCGACGGACTTCGTACTTCCGAATCCGGAACGTCAGGCGCAGTGCGTGCAAAAGGCGCTTGCGTCGGCGGGGCTCAAACCGCAGGACATCAACATCGTGAATCTGCACGCGACGGGAACCCACAGCGGGGACGCTCAGGAGTGCGCGGGCCTGCGGAAAGTCTTCGTGGACTGCCCGAACACGTACTTCAACGCGACGAAAGGCTTCATCGGGCACGCGATGGGGGCGGCCGGAGCGCTGGAACTGGCCGGGAACCTGCCCGCGTTTGAGGACGGTTTGTGCCACGCCTGCCTGAACATCGACGAGCTGGACGAGGAGTGCGCCCTTCCGAATCTCGTCATTGACGCGCCGAGGCCGATTGGCGACGTGAAGTACATTTTGAACACTTCGTTCGGGATGCTGGGGATCAATTCCGTCGTGATCGTCAAGAAATACGAAGAATAACGAACTTCATCATTCGTTTTTAATTTAACTATTCACATTTCACACATTCAAAGAAGGTTTATAGCCATGACCAAACAGGAGATCCGTGAAGCCGTTCTGGATATTCTTTCCGACATTGCGCCCGATGAAGATTTGAGCGAACTGAAAGATGACGTTTCTTTCCGCGAACAGATGGAACTTGACAGCATGGACTTCCTTGACATTGTGATGGAGCTCCGCCGCCGTTACAAAGTCAACATTCCGGAAGAAGAGTACACCGCGCTGGGCAGCATGAGCAGCACGGTCGAATATCTCGCCCCAAAAATGGCAGAACTTTAACGAATAATGAATAACGAATAACGAATAATGAGGAGAAAGAGGTCAACCTCAAGCTTGAAGTGATTCGTTATTCGTTCTTCATTATTCATTCCTTCCACCGTCCCTTTCCTTTTTACCCGAATCATGTACGATACGATCATCATCGGTGCCGGAATGTCCGGTTTGTCGGCGGGGTGCCGTTTGGCGCACTACGACAAAAAAGTTTGCATTTTGGAAAAGCATTCGTTCATTGGTGGGCTGAATTCTTTCTATAAACAGCATGGCCGTGAACATGATGTAGGATTGCATGCCGTTACGAACTACGCGGGAAAAGGTGAAAAACGCGGGCCGCTCAATCGTCTTCTGCGCCAGCTGCGTCTCACGTGGGAGGAACTGGCTCTTGTGCCGCAGCTTGGTTCCAAGATCGTATTTCCGGACTGCACGCTTGGTTTTACCAACGATTTCAAATTCTTTGAGGAACAGGTCTCCAAAAATTTCCCGAAGGAAGTCGATGGTCTGCGCAAGCTCGTTTCGATGCTCGTGGACTATAATCAGATGGGGGAATGCCAGACGGATGTTTCGGCGCGGGAAGTGGTTTGCTCGTGCATTAAGAACCCCCAGTTGGTCGAAATGCTCTTTTGCCCTCTGATGTATTATGGCAGCGCGCGCCAGCAGGATATGGATTTCAACCAGTTCAGCATCATGTTTCGCTCGATTTTCCTTGAAGGGTTTGCCCGGCCGTGGGAAGGCGTGCGTGTGCTGCTCAGGACGCTGCTGGAGCGTTTCCGCAAGTCGGGCGGTGAGCTGCGCCTGAAAACCGGCGTGAAGCGGCTTTTGATGGACTCCGCCAAAAACGTCTGCGGCGTGGTTCTGGACGACGATACGGAAATCGAGGCGAAAGCGGTCCTTTCTTCTGCCGGTCAGCGTGAAACGCTCCGCCTGTGCCAGGAATCGCTGGGTGACAAATCGGTCATGGACGCCTGCAAGCCGGGCGAACTGGGTTTTGTGGAAACGATTTCTGTGCTGGACCGCCAGCCGAAAACGTTTGGGCATGGGGATACGATCGTCTTCTTCAACGACTCGGAAAATTTTGACTACAAGAAGCCCCAGGATTACTGCGACTTACGCAGCGGTGTGATTTGCTCGCCGAACAATTTCGCGTACAGTGAGCCACTGAAAGAGGGCGTGATCCGCATCACGACCCTGGCCAATTATGACCTTTGGAGCGCACTTCGGAAAGAGGAGTATAACGCACAGAAAAAGGAGTGGTACGTAAAAATTACCGAGGCGGTTTCGCGTTTCATTCCGGATTTTCGTCCTTACGTGATTGACTCCGATATGTTCACGCCCAAAACGGTTTACCGCTTTACCGGGCACGAAAACGGTGCGATTTATGGCGCTCCGAACAAGAACTACTCAGGCACGATGCCGTTCAAGAATCTTTTCGTCTGCGGCACGGATCAGGGAATGGTGGGAATCGTCGGCGCGATCATCAGCGGAATCACGATCGTGAACAAATACCTGCTCGCCAATTCCAATTAAGTCTTTTTTTCGGATGGGGGCTGAACTACACCAGCCCCTTGCGGACTGCCCAGACTGCCGCCTCGGTGCGGTCGTGGGCGTCGATCTTTCTGAAAATCCGAATCAGGTGTTCTTTGATCGTATCGGCCGTCACATTGAGCTGGGCCGCGATTTCTTTGTTGCTTTTCCCCTGTACCAGAAACCGGAGGACTTCCTGCTCGCGGACTGTGAGTTTCTGGTGAATCTTCTGAAACTGGGGAGAATTCATCGTTTCCAGAGTCTGCTTCCACGCATCATTCTGCGAGACGCCGATTCCGTAATAGACGTTTTGAATGTTCTGGATCAACTCCAGCCCTGCGATCGAGTCCAGAACGTAATCTTTCACGCCGAGTGACGCGGACTGAAGAAGAAAAAAAGGGTCGTTAGAGCTGGTCAACACGATGATTTTGTGCCGGGGGAACATCTGCGTGTATTTGCGGAGGAACTGCACGCCGTCGAAACTTTGGACCTGAATGTTCATCAGCAGAATGTCCGGGAAACGCTCCTGAGCGAGCAGAAACGCATCGTTCTCTGTGGAGGCCGAACCGACCAGATGGAGCGACGTGTCGGAAAGAACGGAACGAATTCCCGTCCGGATCAGGTCTTTGTCGTCAACGTGTAAAAGGCGAATTTCCATTTTAAGCCGTCCGCAGTCCGAAGTTAATCGATCGTTCCGAAAGCCAGGCGCTGCTCCTGACGCTCGTACTCAAGCAGGGCCTCGATGACCGGCTCCATGTTGCCTGCCATGATCGAGTCCAGCTTGTAGATCGTGAAGTTGATTCGGTGGTCGGTCACGCGGTTTTCGGGGAAATTGTACGTGCGGATGCGCTGGCTGCGGTCGCCCGAGCCGACTTTCGTCTTGCGGTCCTCGGAGCGTTTGGCCGCCTCGATCTCGCGGTAGTGGTCGTACACGCGGGACTTCAGGACCTTCAGTGCTTTGGCGAGGTTTTTGTGCTGGCTCTTTTCGTCCTGGCACTGCACGACGATGCCCGTTTCCAGGTGCGTCAGACGCACGGCGGACTGGGTTTTGTTCACGTGCTGACCTCCCGGGCCGCTCGAGCAGAAACGGTCGAGGCGGTAGTCCTCCTCCTTGATGTCGATCTCGACTTCTTCCGGCTCCGGCATCACGGCGACGGTTGCGGCAGAAGTCTGGATCCGCCCCTTCGTTTCGGTCTCCGGAACACGCTGGACGCGATGGCCGCCGCTTTCGTACTGGAGTTCACGGAACACGCCTTCGCCCTCGATCTCCATGACGATTTCTTTGAAACCGCCCAGCTCGGTGGCGTTCATGTCCATGATTTCCATCTTCCAGCCCTTTTTCTCGCAGTAGTGCTTGTACATGTCGAACAGATCGCGGGCGAAAAGAGCGGCTTCGTCGCCCCCCGTCCCGGCACGGATCTCGAGCATGACGCGCGTGCGGTTCGCGTCCTCGCCGCCGATCGTCAGGTCAAGGAGTTCCTCCCAGAGTTTCTCACGGGCCGCTTTCAGCTCCGGCAGTTCCATCTCGGCCAGCTCGCGCATTTCCGGGTCGGAACCGGCGATCATTTCGTTCGCCTCGGAGATTTGATTGTTCAGATTCCGGAATTTGCGGTAGCAGGTCGCCAGTTTCGCGATGGAGCCATGCTCGCGCACGACGTCCACGAGTTTCGCGGAGTCGGCGAGGATTTCCGGATCGACCATTAAACGTTCAAGCTCTTCAAAGCGGGCCAGCTTTTCTTCGAGCATTTCGTGCATTGCGCCCATGGGTAGTAGTCAGCGGTCAGAAGTCAGTGGAATCAAGCTAAAAGTCCACAAAAAAGGCGCAATGACCCTTTCGGATGACTGCGCCTGAATGCGGAATTAGTTATTTTTTCTTGGGATCCTGGAGGGAAGCGTAACCGCCCTGCGGGATTTTAGCCTTGAATTTCTCGATGCGTCCCGCGGTATCGACGTACTTCAGACGGCCGGTGTAGAACGGGTGGCATTTGTCGCAAATATCGATCTTCAGCTCCGGTTTGGTGCTGCGCGTGATGAACGTATTGCCGCAACCGCAGGTGACCTTGGTTTCGACGTAATTCGGATGAATTTTGTCTTTCATTTTTCGGTTCCCTCTAAAAAGAAAATCTCAATTATTAATTTTCGTTAGATTTTACCCTTTTTGGGGATTAAATCAAGGGGGGGCGCGGAGAAAAACTCAAAATTTCTCTAAAATGAGGGGAAGAAAACCCAACACGAAGGGCCGGCGTCCCGCCGGTCAAGTTAATCGCTTTATGCTTTTTCCGTTTTAACGATTATTAACTTGACCGGCGAGGACGCCGGCCCTCCGTATCTTTTTGGAGTGCGATGATACAGTCGCGCAAGCGACATTCATCGCTTTCCCTTGCGGCAATACAGGAGCGAAGCGACTTTTGCCGCTGAAGCGAGCTGGACGCTGCCCACGCGAAAATTCGTTTTTGAATGCCCTGTTTTTCAGCCGCTAAGTGAAAGCGGCAAAGGAAGCCTTCGGCTTCTGTATTGCCGCACTCCACAAAATTATTATTTCTTCATCAGGTCCTGATACATCTCGTACGCCTGGGCCGGGGTCGCGCCGTTGTGAACGACTTCGCGGACGGCCTGGAGCATGCTGCACGGGCATTCGGCCTGGAAAATGTTGCGGCCCATGTCAACGCCGCACGCGCCATCGTTGATCGCGTTGTAGGCGAGGGTCAGCGCGTCCAGTTCCGGGATCTTCTTGCCGCCGGCGATCACGATCGGGACCGGGCAGCCCGCGGCCACTTCTTCGAAGTTTTCGCAGTAGTACGTCTTGACGAACTGGCAGCCGATCTCGGCGCAAACACGAGTTGCAAGGCCCAGGTAACGGGCGTCGCGCGCCATGTCTTTACCCACGGCCGTCACGCCGAGCGTCGGGATACCGTAGCGGATCCCTTTGTCGATCGCTTTGGCCAGGTTTTCGAGCGAATTGTGCTCGTACTGCGCGCCGGCGAAGACCTGGATCGCCATGGCCGAGGCGTTCAAACGGGCCGCGTCCTCAATATCGACGCCAAGGCACTCGTAGCTCAGCTCGTTCAGGAGCGTCGCGCCCGTGGTGCAGCGCAGAGCGACCGGCTTGTTCGAGTCGGACGGAATGCAGGAACGCAGAGCGCCGCGCGTGCACATCAGAACGTCGGCGTACTCGATGAGCGGGCGGACCGTGATGTCCATGCGTTCCAGACCGGCGGTCGGGCCCATAATGTAGCCGTGGTCAAACGCGAGCATGACCGTGTGGCCCGATTTTTTGTTGAACATGCGGGTCATGCGGTTCTGGATCCCCCAGTCGTACCCGTTCAGCCCCTTGAGGTAGAAACCTTTGTTTTCCGGTTTCACGTCCACGTAGAAGTTTTTCGCGATTTTGTTGCCTTGAGCATCAGCCATTGGAAAGTTCCTTTAAGTTAGTAGTTGAAAAAAATAAAATATTGGTCAATGATTCGATGAACGAATTCACGTTTGGAAACGTTTTAACGCCCGGCTGCTTCTTCGCCGGTTTTTCGCTCCAGCTCTTTCAACCATTGCGGCTGACTGGTCCCCACCGGCTGAAGCATGCCGTTCTGCCAGAGCGCAACGAGCTGGAATCCGTTGTAATTGTCGTACAGTTTCGCGGAATCGCACCACGGCAAAACCCGGAGCAAATCGTCGAAGCGTTTCGCGAAGCGGCGCCGAACGTCCGCCTCGGGGATGGAGTGACCACCACGGCGCACCCGGTTCTGGATCCGTTCCAGACTGTCCTCGAGGGAATCCAGTCCGATGTAATGCAAACGGATCTGAAAGCCTTTTTCCCGGGCTTCCTGAATGGTTTCTAACGGCTGGCGGCCGGAAAGCGTCGTTTCCTGCGTAAAACTGATGCCTTCCTGGACGTACCGGCGGATCTGCTTCAGCGCGGACTTTCCTCCCAGGATTTCGGAACCAAGCTGGGCCGCGATTTTGTCCGCGTTGATAAAAATTCCCAGGTCGTTGGACTGAGAAAGCAAAACGCTCGCAAAACTGCTCTTTCCCACGCCGTTCACGCCAGCGATTAAGGTATAAGTGGGCATAAACTCCCCCTTTTAGCCGCGGTCCTGCACCGAAAAATCACTCACACAAACCGGCAAAAATGAAGCTCCAGCTCGTCGCGCCGGGGTCTGCGCTTCCCAGCACACGGTCGCCCAGATTGCGGGCACGGCCGAATTTGGCGAGCATCTGCTCGGTGGCTTTGGCTCCCGCGGCGGCAGCGTCCCGGGCTTCGCAAAGGGCGGTTTCCAGGTCTTTGCCGGCATCGGCGGCGGCGAGCAGCGCGTCCACGGCGGGTTTCAGAGCGTCCATCATCGTGCGGGCGCCGACTTCCGCTTTGGAGAATTTGAACATTCCGAGGTAGCCGGCCTCGATCAGCTTCGCGATTTCGGGCGTTCCGACCGCTTGCGTGTCAGCCGGGATCCCGTTGGCCAGCCCCATGAAGAACTGACCCATGAGCGGCCCCGCGGACCCGCCACCGGCGGACATTGCGCCCATTCCCATCGCTTTGAAAAGGGCGGCAAAATCGCCGAAGCCTTTGGTTTCGATCGCCTTTTCGGCTTTATCGACGATGCGGACCATCGTGACGCCGTGGTCGCCGTCGCCGGTGTGCGCGTCAAGGGTCGTGAGGATCTCCACGTTATCGCGGATGAGTTGGAACGATTTGCGGAACCGTTCAACGAAAGATTGGAGTGTAATGGGCATGAATTCAATCCCCTAAAAAGGTTCAGTAAACAAACACGCAAATGCGAAAATACTATCCTTTAAAATACCAAATTCCACGGTTTCTTCAAGGGGGGGCAAAGAGGTTTGGGAAGAAAATTTCCGCAAGAAAAGAAATATTCCAGAAGAAAAAGAGCAGCGGGCAAAAAGCCCGCCGCACGCCATAAAATCGTCAATCACCAAAAAACGTTTCTCACCAGTTCCACGCGAACGTTTCGCACGGGTCGTTCCAGAGGTCGAGGATCTCGTCATCGACTTTGGCCAGGAGGAACTGGAAGCCCGCGGTTTCCTGAACGGTCAGGAATTCACCCGCTTTGCAGACGGCCAGCTCGATGCCGCGAGCGTCGAAGAATTTCTTGGCGGCCCGGGCCACGATCAGCATTTCCATCATCGTGGTCGCGCCGGAGCCGTTCACCAGAAGCAGGACTTTGTCGCCGCTGCCGGCTTTCACCGCATCGACGAGCGGAACGAGCATCTTTTCGACCGTTTCGTCAGCGGTCAGCATCTTGCCGCGGCCGGTGCCGGCTTCGCCATGCTGGCCCATGCCGATTTCCATTTCATCATCGCCCAGTTCGGAAATGACCATTCCGTTGGACGGGTGGGTCGCGCCGCGCAGAGCCACGGCCAGCGTCGCCATGTTGTCGTTGAATTTGTTCGCGATGCGGGCCACTTCCTGGAGATTCCAGCCGCGTTCGGCCGCAGCGCCGGCGACTTTCGCGAGCGGCACGCAACCAACCAGCCCACGGCGGTCAGCGATCGGAGCGTCGGCGCCCGGCGCGATGTCTTCGTGCGTGTTCACGTTCACGATGTTTTCCAGCCCGAAATCGGCGGCCATCTGCTGCGCCATGTCGCTGGAGAGGACGTCACCCGCGTGGTTGAGGGTGATCAGGAGCGTCCCGGCGGGGCGGTTCATCATTTTCAGCGCTTCAAGGACTTCCATCGGGCCAGGAGCCGCGAAAATGTCGCCGACGACGCTGACGTCGAGCATCCCTTTTCCGACGAAACCGGAAAGGGCGGGTTCGTGGCCAGCGCCCCCGAGCGTGACCAGCGCCACTTTGTCTTCGGCTTTCTTCTCCTTGCGGCAAACGAGTTTGCGCTCCTCCAGATCGCCGGCTTCGAGCGAAATGATGTCGCCTGCGCAGATTTCCAGCCCTTCAAGCAGTTCTGCAGTGAGATTGGCCGGATTGTTGATGAATTTCTTCATGACCATGATGGTTTTCTCCGTTGAGTGTGGAAAATTTGAGTGAGAAAAAAATACTATTTCGCCTTAGAATACCACAATTCAAAGAAATCTTCAAGGGGGGGGAGAGAAGAAATTTTGCAATTTAAATGAATAATGAAGAACGAATAACGAATAACGAATCGGGTCAAGCCCGCCGCAAACACCATGCCCGTTTCACTTCCACCCTTTTATTTAAACACGGATTTCCACGGATTCAAAGGATTAAAAGGATTTGGTTTTCAGCAATTAAAACTCGAAATGAAATCCTTAAAAAATCCTTTCAAAAATCCGTGGAAATCCTTTTAATCCGTGAAAATCCGTGTTTAAATGGAGGGTTGAACCTGGCGGCACTTGCACCTGGGAAAAGGGGTTAAGCTTTTTGTGCTTGCTTTAATTATTTAAAAAACCGCCCAAATCCGCCTGATCCGCCCGATCCGCGGGGCCTATTGCGGCTCCGGGCGTTTTCTGTGGGCTTCGGCATCGCGTACGCTGGATTTTTTGAGCTTTTTCAGTTAAAATACTCCACCGCGTTGCGGAACATCTGGAGGCCCTCACCTTCGGCGGGCTGCACCTTGCGGCGGGTCCACTGCGGGTGCTGCGTCGGGTCGATGTGACGTTCCGGGTGCGGCATCAGGCCAAGGACGCGGCCCGTTTCGTCGCCCAGGCCGGCGATGTTCGCCACGGCTCCGTTCGGATTGTCGGGGTACTGGAGGATCCCGTTCGCGTCGTATTTTGCGGGTTCCGCGAACTTCGAGAAATCCAGCGGCGCGTACTGGAGGGCGATCTGGCCGTTCTCCTCGAACTTTTTGAGCGTCTCGGCGTCTTTCACCACGAAACGCCCCTCGGCGTGCGCGGCGGGAATGTACAGACGATCGATCCCCTTCAGGAAGACGTTTTTGCAGTTCGGGTGCTTCTTCAGCTCGACCCAGCGGTCCTGAAAGCGCTGGCAGTTGTTCCACGCCAGAGTGGCGAGCGGCTCGCCGTCCACCGGGATCAGAAGGCCGGTTTTGATCAGGATCTGGAAACCGTTGCAGATCCCCAGCACGAGTTTGCCGTCGTCGCGGAACTTCTGAAGCTGGTCGGAAAGGTGGTGGAGGAGCTGGTTCGAAAGGATCCGGCCGGAGGAAATGTCGTCGCCGTAGCTGAATCCGCCGGGGAAGCAGAGGATCTGGAATTTCCCGAAGAGGGAGGGATCCTCGAGCAGACGGTTTACGTGGATCCGTTCGGTCGCGGCGCCGGCCTTTTCAAAGGCGTAAGCCGTTTCCAGGTCGCAGTTGGTGCCCGGGGCACGCATGATCAAAACGTTTGGTTTCATGGGTTTATTTCCTTAAATAGTAAATTGAATTTTTGAAAAAATCAGTCTTTGGGACTTTCCAGTTTGTTTAATGAATGGTCTTTTAGTAAAATTTCCATTTGGGAAATCGCAGTCGCGTTCAGCAGCTGGATTCTTTCGCGCTGAGGTACACCATTTTGAATGAAGTGGGCATTTAATGTTTCTAAATTAGCCAGACAAACCAACTGTGATGCGTTGGCATAGTCTCGAATATTTCCTTTTTTGTCAGGATTTTCTTCTCGCCATTGATTCGCAGTTTGACCAAATAAAGCCATATTAAGAACATCTGCTTCGTTGGCATAAATCATACTGGCTTTCTGACTCGATAATTTTTCAGGAATCAGTTTTTGTTTGATTGCATCCGTGTGAATTCTGTAATTAATCTTTGAAAGATTCCGACGAATGTCCCAGTCAAACTGATCACTTTCAAGTTCTTTTAGCCGTTGAAATTCCTTAATAAGGTACAGTTTGAACTCCGCACTAATCCACATTCCAAATTCAAATGCGATGTCTTTGTGTGCATACGTTCCGCCATACCTTCCAGCTTTGGCAAAAAGCCCAATTGCGTTTGTTTTTTCAACCCACTCTTTAGCACTGATTTTATAATTGTTCAGGCCTGCCTGACTTTTAATTATGGCGAATTCGCCATAATTAAAATCCGGATTATTAATTTGCTCCCAAATTCCCAAATACTCGATCGTATTTCTGTTTCGCAGCCAATCAGAAATAAAAAAATCGCCATCTTTAGCCTGGAGCATATCCGTCAATGAGATAAAATCTTCCTGCTGAATTTTTAGGATCGTGATTTCTGTTCCTAAAACGTTCAACTTGGTTGAAGTATGTTTCATGACAAAATCTCCAAAGGAAAGAAATTTTTATCAGTACGACTGATTAGATGTTTCTATTCCGTCAGCTGCTCGATGGAGATCCCGAAATAGTTCGCGATTTTCAGGAGCGTTTCGGTATGATTTGAGTTGGATTTCTCGATTTGGGAAAACGCACTTTGGGTGATCCCCAACGCCGCCGCCACTTCCTTTTGCGTTTTTTTCAGGTAAATCCGCCACGCTTTCACGAGGCTGTACCCCTGAAGGACGTTCATTTCCGCCACATCAAGGGGAACCGTGACCTGTTCGGCTTTCTTTTCCGCAATTTCAAGCCGGCGGCGCATGTCCTCGTACTCCGCGTACGGAATGACCGCAAAAGCCGGCTGATTGTTTTCTGTAATAAACTGGACCGAAGTTTCCATTAGTAGGTCCTTTCGTCTCGTTTTTTTACTTCTTGAACTTCTAAAATACGAACGTCGTCCTCTGTATCAAACAAGACCCGATAGTTACCGACGCGCAGACGGTATTTGTATTCGTGATCTGTTAAACGTTTCACATCGCCCCAAGTCTCCGTGTTTTCCAGTTTCCGAATCGCTGCAAAAATATTAGCATTAAACGGCTTTGGAATGGCCCGGAGCTGCTTCAGGGCTTTTTTGGTGATTTGGACTTCGTAACGCATTATATTATAACGAATTCACGTTAAAAGTCAAGTGGATATAAGAAAAATCTATAAAATTTTCTTATATTCTTAGGATTCAAGTGGTTTGCTCCAGCGCTTTTAGGAAAGGATTTCCCAAAAGATGTAACAAAGCGAGAAAAGGATGGGAAGTCCGGCAAGGTACTGCGTCCAAAGGGCACGGGCTACACATTTCTCGCGAAATTTGGCAAAAACCTGGCGTGTGGCAACCAGAAGCCAAACCTCCGAAGCCACGATCGCCATGAAAACAAACAGCCAAACCGTTTCCGACCTCGCATGATACGGGCTTAAAAAGAAAACGGCGCAAATGATTCCCAGGAAAAAACATTTGTTCAAAACTTTCCGCGACTTCACCCAGGATTTTGCCCCTGGCTCGGAAAGACTTTGAGGCGAAAGTTCACTCAAAGCCGCCAAAGCTGAAAGCGGAAAGACCAAAAAAAGGACTGGCAGCGCGACGACCACCCAGAGGTAAATTTTCGTCGCGCAGCCATACCCGAAGGAAAGGTCCGCCAGGATCGTCAGCACCAGCCAAAGCCAGGAAGTACGAATTGCCGGGTTCAGAGACATGCTTCCCTCCATTGAAAAAATCAATGATTTATTAAAAATCGATTATTGTCCGGAATTGCAACGGTCTGTTGCAATCCTGTGCGATTTTCTTTTATGGATCGGACTGTCGCTTTCAAAGGAGTCTCAGGTCATTTCGCCTTCAGTGTCCGAGCGGATTAAAGGTCTAACGGCTTGATCCACGCGTTCTTGAGGTCGGCCAGATTCGCGTCAATGACCGCCGCGCCGGTGAGGCCCTTGACCGTCATTTTGACGCCGTCGTTCACGGAGCCGATCTTCGCGCAGGCGACGCCCTCAAGAGCGGCCTGGAAGGCGGCTTCGTTTTCCGGAAGGACTTCCACCAGGAAGCGCGTGTTCGACTCGCTGAAGAGGATGGCCGCGTCGGAAGCGTTCCCGTCGAACGGGACGGCGGTCAGATCCAGCTCAACGCCCAGCTCGCCGGCGAAGGCCATTTCCGCGGCCGCGACCGCCAGCCCGCCTTCGGAAAGGTCGTGGCACGAACGGACCAAACCGGCCTGGATCGCGTCGTAAACCGCTTTGAGCGTCTTTTTCGTCGTCGGGAAATCGACCTTCGGGCATTCGCCGCCGGGGATCTTGTTGACGAGTCCGAAGTGGGAACCACCCATTTCCTCGCGTGTCGCGCCAACGATGTAAAGCGCGGAGCCTGCTTCTTTCAGGTCCATCGTCACGCACTTGCGCACGTCTTCGACCTGGCCCATCGCGGAGATCAGCAGAGACGGCGGAATACTGATCGGCTCTTTGCCAGCCGGACGGAACTCGTTGTTGAGCGAGTCTTTGCCGCTGACGAACGGCGTCCCCAGCGCCACCGACATATCGCGGCAGGCGATGGCCGAACGGACGAGCGAGCCGAGCGTTTCGGGCCGGTCGGTGTTCCCCCAGCAGAAATTATCGAGGATAGCGATTTTTTCCGGGTCGGCGCCCACGGCGACGGCGTTGCGGAGGGCCTCGTCGATCGCGCTGGCGGCCATCCAGTACGTGTCGCACTCGCCGTAGCAGGGGTTCATCCCGTTGGAAATGACCACGCCGCGCATGGTTTCGGGCCGCGGACGGAAGACGGACGCATCGCCCGGCCCGTCGTTATTCACGCCGACGAGCGGTTTGATCGCGGAGCCGCCCTGGACTTCGTGGTCGTACTGACGCACCACCCAGTGCTTCGACGCGACGTTGTAGGAGCCGAGGATCTTCACGAGGTCTTCGGTGTAGTCCGGACGGATCGGGAGGTTCATCGGTTCGGCGACCGGCGGAGTGTAAACCGCCTCACGGACCACCGGCGGGCGGCCGTCGTGCATGAACGCCATGGTCAGATCGCAGACCTGCGTGCCGTCGTACGTCATGATGAGCCGGCCGGTCGGGACGAAACGGCCAATGACCGTCGCTTCCACGCCTTCCGAGTCGCACAGGGCTTTCATTTCCGGCCATTTTTCGTCCGGGACGCTGAAAACCATGCGCTCCTGCGCCTCGGAGATCCACATTTCTTTGTAGGTCAGACCTTCGTATTTGAGCGGGATCTTATCGAGCCAGACTTCCGCGCCGATCTCCTCGCCCATTTCGCCAACGGCGCTGGAAAAACCACCGGCGCCGCAGTCCGTCACGGCCGTGTAAAGGCCGCGGTCGCGGGCTTCGAGCAAAATGTCGAGGACCATCTTCTCGGTGATGGCGTTTCCGATCTGGACGGCGCCGCCGGAGAGCGATTCGCTCTCGTGGGTCAGCTCGGCGGAGCTGAACGTCGCGCCGTGGATCCCGTCACGGCCGGTGCGGCCGCCGACCGCCACAATCAGGTCGTTCGGGTTGGTCTTTTTGAACGATTTATCGACCGGGATCAGACCGACGTTTCCGCAGTAAACCAGCGGGTTTCCGAGGTAGCGCTCGTCGAAGAATACCGCGCCGTTGATGGTCGGGATCCCCATGCGGTTTCCGTAGTCACGCACGCCGGACACGACGCCGCGCATGACCCGTTTCGGGTGCAGAACGCCCTGGGGGAGATCTTCGAGCGGGATCTCCGGCGGAGCGAAGCAGAAAACGTCCGTGTTGGCGATCGGTTTGGCGCCCATTCCCGTCCCCATCGGGTCACGAATGACGCCGCCGATGCCCGTGTTGGCGCCGCCGTAGGGCTCCAGCGCGGACGGGTGATTGTGCGTTTCCACCTTGAAGCAGATGTTGTACTGGTCGTCGAACGTCACGACGCCCGCATTATCCTTGAAGACGCTCACGCACCAGTCTTTTTCGCCGAGGTTTTTGCGGATCTCCTGTGTCGAGGCGAAAATCGTTTCCTTCAGCATATTCTTGAAGACGATCTCCTGCTCGCCGTCCCGGTACGAAATGCGGCCGGCCAGGGTTTTGTGGGAGCAGTGCTCGCTCCAGGTCTGCGCGATGGTTTCCAGCTCGACGTCGGTCGGGTCGCGGTCCAGCTCCTGGAAGTGCTTCTGGATCGTCTGCATCTCGATCAGCGAGAGGTAAAGCTGGCCTTTGAGCGCGAGGGTTTTCAGCTCGTCGTCGTTCATCGAGCGGATCGGGACGACCACGAGGTTGAAGTGGTACGGACTGCCGACTTCGAGGTGCTCGAACGTGAACGGGCCTTTCACGACCTGCTCGATCGCGTCGTTGGCGAGGATCTTCCAGCACAGTTTGTCGATCTGGGCGGGATCAAAGCCCGAGATGAAGAACTTGCGGAACGTGCGGACGGCGGCGACCGGCTCGTCCATTTCCTTCATGGCTTTCAGGGCCGAATTGGCGACCGGGTCCATGACGCCGGGTTTGGGCAGAACGTTCAGGAGGATCTCGCCGTTTTCGGCGTCTTTTGCGTCGCTGACCGGGAAAACCACCGGGTCCTCAACCACGCAGTCGGCCAAAAGCTCACGCGCGATTTTCGTGGCCTGCGTCTCGTTCAGCTCGCCCTGGAGCAGGTAGCCGTGGCAGGTGCGGACCTTCATGGAAGCGGTTCCCAGACCGAGAGCCTGAGACTCGGTCAAAACTTCGTTCGCCAGCGCATCGACCTGACTGGCTTTCGGATAAATATCAATTTCCCAAAGCATTTCGATTCCCGAAGTAAAAAAGTTAATGGAGGCAGACCGAACCGAGGCGCACGGTGACGATGAACGGCAAAAAGGTCTGGAAAGAAAAAAACTTAACCGTATTATACACGATTTTCCAGACGTTTCAAGGACGGGAGGAGGAGTTTTTTTTGAAATTTTAGAGCGCTGGGAGGGGAAAGAGTGTTGAGTGTCGAGAGTTGAGAGTTGAGTTGGAAAAGCCTTCGGCTTTTTACGGGTTGAAATCTTTCTGAAAGCCGCGTTACGCGAAGCGTCAACTCAACTCTCAACTCTCAACTCTCAACTCTCAACTCTCAACTCTAATGCCCCCGTATTTCTATTTCGCCTTAAACGGGATTTTATTTTTTTTCGCGTATTTTTGGGCCTTCGACCCTTTCGGGGCGTGGATCGTCAGGTCTGGACAGTGCTCGAACGCACAGAATCCGATTTTCGTCACGCCTTGGGGGATGGAGACGGACGTTAAGTCAGTACAAGCCGCGAAGGCATCGTCTCCAATCTTCGTCACGCTTTCTGGAAGGACGATGGATTTTAAGGAAGCGCAACTGGAAAATGCCGCTTCACTAATCTTTGTCACGCTTTTGGGAATGACGATAGACGTTAAAGACTCGCACCCGGAGAACGTTTCTCTTTCAATCACCTCTACACCCTCTGGAATCTCGATGGACTTTAATGAATTACAACTACAGAACGCGCGTTCGCCAATTCTCCTGGCTTTTTTAATGATGACGGAGGTTAAAGAATCGCAGAAAGCGAATGCTTCTCCTTCAATCACCTCCACGCTTTCTGGAATGACGATGGACGTTAAAGAGTCGCACTCAATGAACGCACTCTCTCCAATTACTTTTACGCTTTCGGGGATATGGTATTCTTTCACGGAAGATAGACAGGCAATCAATTTTTTGCCGTCTTTGGTCAACAGGGCGGGACCATCGGTTTTGAAATAGGGGTGGGTGGAAGAAACACCCCATTTTTCCAGGGCTGAACAGTGGGCGAAAGCGTCTGGCGCTATTTCTTTTACGCTGTTGGAAATCTCCACAGAGGTCAAAGAAATACAGCCAATAAACGCACAACTTTTAATTTTTGTCACACCTTCGGGAATAGTGATTGATTTTAAGGAACTGCAGCCGTCAAACGCATTCGTTTCGATTTTCGTCACGCTTGGGGGAATGACCACGGATTTTAGGGTTTCACAGGCCGCGAAAGCGAATGCGCCGATCTCGGTCGTGCCGTCGGGGATCACGACGTCGGTTTCGTCGCTGAGGAATTTGATGATTTTCGTCCCTTCCCACTCAAATGAGTCCCGGCTCGTCGGGTTTGAGATGGAGATCGACGGGAACAGGAGGAGGAAAACGCTGGTCAGGGGGATTAAAAAACGGTGCATTTAATGGGGCCTTTCTAATTGCGGGGACGACGCTTCCAGCGTCGTTATATGGAGTGCGGCAATACAGAAGCCGAAGGCTTCATTTGCCGCTTTCACTTAGCGACTTGAAAACTTGGCGGCGAAAACGATTTTTCCCGTGGGAAACGTCCAACGTACTTCAGCGGCAAACGCCTCTTCGAGGCGGTATTGCCGCAAGGGAAAGCGATGAATGTCGCTTGCGCGACTGTATCATCGCACTCCACATGACGACGCTGGAAGCGTCGTCCCCGTAAAATTGCTTAATGAACTTCCAAAACCCAGTCTTCGTCATTGGGTTTTTTCGGAAGCGCGGCGGTGCCGTCCTCGGCGACGGTCACGCAGACGGGCTCTTTCGACTCGCCGGTCTGCGGGTCGAACCAGACGGCCGAAAGCGTGCGGCCGGCGGGAAGGGCCTGGAGCGTTCCCGTGGCGGGGCCGGGTGAGTAGAAGTAAAAGATGAAACGCGCGGCCTGTTCGTGCGCTCCGACGTAAAAAACGTCCTGATTTTCCGGGACGAATTTCATCTCATCCCCCGCGAATTCCGGAACGAGTTTCCACCACTCGCGCGCCTGGAGGAACTGCTTCATGAGCGTCATTTGGCGGGCGGATGGGAACTCGAGGGCCTTGGACCAAGGCGCCGCTTTGTCTTCCGGGGTCACGGTCGAAACGCCGTCGTGGCGGGAAGTCGTATTCATGTCGTACTTTCCGCGGTAGAGCCAAATGTCGGCCGCGCCGTAGCCATAGCCGTAAAGGCCGGTCAGGAAGGCGTACCACCCCTGCGCGCGGGCGCCGAAGTCTTTCGTCCAGAGGAAGCAGTACTTCCCCTCGTAGAGGATCGCGGGCTTGCCCTTGCCGCCGTCCCAGAAATCCTTCGGGACGCTCAGGTCAAAGGGCCGATTCAGCGGGCGCGACCACTGCACGCCGTACCACGTGTGGCCCGGGACGTTCTGGAAGAGCGAGGGCTGGATTTTATCGCCGTTTCCCAGCCGTCCCACGGCGCCGGCGTTTTCCTGGTGGCCGGTGATCGGGTGCTTGTACGGGTCGTACCGGTGGAGCCACTCGCAGACCTTCACGTACGGGTTTTTCTCGCGGCTGAATTTCCCGTAGAAATCGTCATCGACTTCCTGGCCCAGCGTCCAGAAAACCGGGTAGGCGGCGTAACGCGCGGCCCAGTAGCGGGTCAGGCGCTCGAGGTACGCCTCGTCGTTTTCGATCGCTTTCATCTCGGATGGGTAGAAAAACTCCGCGTTGGCGTGGGTCAGCCCGGCCTGTGCGATGTAGGCGAAGTAACGGTCCATGCTCTGGAACCCCTCCACGTCGCTGAGCTGGATCCCGTCGGCGAAGTTGATTTTCTTCCCGATCGGTTCGGACTGATAAACGGTGAAACCCTGCTCGACGCGGCGGTCCACGATCGCCTTGAAATGGGACTCGACCTTCAGATCTCCGGCGTTCGGGCCCGGCTCGTCAAACTCCTCGGCCATCATGCTCCAGTGCGTGTCGCCGAGGTAGAAAAACGGCGTTCCGTCGGCGTAAACGAAATACTTCAGCCCCTCGCGCGTCGTGACGAAACCCCGGCGAAAAACCTCCAGCTCGCCGGCGTACGGGACCGCTTTCAGCGTGCCGGTCTGGCCGTTCAGGCCGGGATCCTCGGGCGTGCAGCGCGTTTCAAAGCGCCAGATGCCGGTTTCGGTCGGGGCGAATCGGACGCGCCAGACGTTCCCGCCATCCCAGAAAGCCGGAACGACCAGAACGGTCCCTTTTTCGGAGGTGAACGTCACGTCGAGCGTCACGTCGCTGAACGCCTGCGCCTCGGTCCAGTCCTGCGCGGCATGGAACTCCCATTCCGCGGCGGTCCAGCGCTCGACCGTTTTTTCATCCGCAAACGTCAGCGAAGCAAAGAGCAAAAAGAAAATGGAAAGGGGGGAAAGGAAACGCATAAAAGCCTCCAGGGAAAGAGTGTTGAGTGTTGAGAGTTGAGAGTTGAGTTGACGCTTCGCGTAACGTTGCGTGCAGAATGAGTTCAACCCATAAAAAGCCGAAGGCTTTTCCAACTCAACTCTCAACTCTCAACACTTAAAAAAGGTTTGGGGTTTCAGGGATACGCCTTTGATTTTAAATGGAGACGAGAAAAAAGTCAAGCGGGGGAGCGGCGTTTTGAGGAAAAGAACTTCCCGGCCCTCCCCTTGCGCGAAAAAAGAAACACGCTATAATTAGGAAAATTTTGAGCGAAGCGCCCGGTTTTTCTTTGGGCGTTTTCCCTTTTTTGTTCGTTTTCCCTTGAACCGAGGACTGGATCAATGACCGAACCGCTGAATGATGTGATTGCGGAACTGCGCTGGCGCAAGCAGATTTTTCAAACGACCGATGACGCGAATATTTCGAACTGGCTGATGGAAAAACCGCGCGCCCTGTACGCCGGTTTCGACCCGACCGCCGACAGTCTGCACGTTGGGCATCTGATGGCGCTCATGATCCTGCGCCGCTTCCAGAAGGCCGGCCACCGCCCGATCGCTCTGGTCGGTGGGGCCACGGGAATGATCGGCGACCCGAGCGGAAAGAGCGCCGAACGCAAGCAGCTCACCGCCGAGACCGTCGCGTATAACGTCGAGTGCATCAAGAAGCAGGTCGGCCGTTTCCTCGAATTCGGCGACGGGCCGATGGACGCCAGGCTGGTGAATAATTACGACTGGCTCGCGAACAAAACGTTCATCGAGTTCCTGCGTGACGTCGGGAAGTGCTTCCCCGTGAACGTGATGCTCTCGAAAGACTCCGTGAAATCCCGCCTCGAACGCGAGAACGGGCTGAGCTACACGGAATTCAGCTACATGCTCCTCCAGTCGTACGACTTCGTGCATTTGTACCGCGAATTCGGCTGCGAACTGCAGGTCGGCGGAAGCGATCAGTGGGGCAATATTACGACCGGGATCGACCTGGCCCGCCGCATGGAAGGGGTCCAGCTTTACGGGATCACCGCCCCGCTGCTCACGAAGTCGGACGGAACGAAAATGGGTAAAACCGAGTCCGGCGCGCTGTGGCTCGACGCGGAAAAATGCTCGCCGTACCAGTTCTACCAGTACTGGATGAACGTCGAGGACTCCGAAGTCGTGAAGCTTTTGAGCCTCATGACCGACCTGACGCGGGAAGAAGTCGATGCGATCGTGGCCGAGCACGCCGCCGCGCCGGAAAAGCGTTTCGGCCAGCGCCGTGCCGCGGAGGAGATCACGAAAATCGTGCATGGTCAGGCGGGGCTTGACGCGGCTCAGAAAGCGACGGAGATTTTCTTCGGCGCCGAGATCCACGACCTGAAGGACGCGCAGCTGCAGGCGATTTTCCGCGACGTTCCGTCGGTCGAGTACACTCGGGCGGAGCTGGAAGCCGGAATCGCCGTGAACGAGGCGCTCGTGAAGGCCGGCGTCGCGAAAACCCGGTCGGACGTTCGCCGTGCGCTGGATCAGGGTGGGCTTTACGTCAATAATAAACGGGTGACCGACGTCGGTCTGCGCCTCACCGCCGAACATTTGGCCAGCGAGAGCGCGATCGTTCTGCGTCTGGGAAAGAAAAAGTACGCGGTCGTCGTGATCCGGTAAAAAACGAAGTAAAACAAAAAAACGTTTTTGAGGCGAGCCTTCGGAAAGGATTCGCACTCAAAAACGTTTTCTTTTTTAATTCAATCGGTCTCCCGAATGAATTGGCTTACTGCACCGGGATCTCCTCCAGAATGAACGGCAATTCTTCCTCTGCCGGTTCCATGAGGATGATCTGTTCCATTTCTTTCCGAACCGCTTTTTCTTGAGCTCGGGTGGGTTTTACGTCCGTTTGGGTCAATACACTTTCCTGCCGGTTTTCCGGAATCACGGAGCCCCCGACCGATTTCGCGACCGTTTCACCGGGTTGGTCCGTCATGATCTCGCAATTCATGAAACGAATTCTTTGGAACTGAATCATCGGAAGCTGCATTTCGAGCACCACAGGAATCTGCGGCAAAGGATCAGGCCGACGGAAAACAGGCTCCAGGTAGTACGTTTTGGCCAGTCTCTCAAGGAACTTGGCGGAGGCGGAATAAGCCAAAGCGGCTGGGAATATTTCAGGAATCACAAAAGATTTTCCCTCTTTTTGGATGAATTCCATAAACGGGTCTTCCTGGAATTCAAAAATCCGCATCGTTTGATAGTCCGCCTGATAAACTTCCAGCAGGTTGATCGGAAACGCCTTCACAATGTCCCGGTACAGAAGCGGGAAGAACAAATTCTGAAGGACGTTTTCATTTCCATCGTGGAACGAAACTTTTCCCACCGGGAGCAGTGCCGCATACTGGGCCAGCACTTCCTTGCATTCTTTGGGAAGCTCGTACGACTTATAATTGCCGGTTCCGTCTGGAATGTTTAGCGTAACCCCTTCCCGAATCATTTTTCGCCCCCGGGAGTGTTTCTGCTGGGCGACTTCATTCTGGAATGAGCAGGAAATGATTTCCAAAGTACCTTCCAGTTCCGACTGGAATACGGCAAACGCTTCCGTATCGAACGAAATCATCAACGGAATATTCATCTGCATGAACTGATTATTCAGTGGCCGGCTCTCCACGTTGGAACTAAGGACCTCAACCTTAATGAAAGCGTAAGGGAATTGGTGCTTTCTGAAAACCGAAGCGAGGAAATTGGCCGGGTCCGTTACGATGTAGTCCTCTTCCTCGGAATACTGCGGTTCGTTGGTCGTCGTCCCAGCGGGATTAAACGGAATTAAACCAGAGGACGTACGAACCGGCTGCTCGTTCCCGGAATTTGCCGGAGGAATCTCTTTCATGGTGCGCCGCGGGGCGGGAAGTGGAATTTCTTCAGCGACAGGACGCGGGGCAGGGAGAGGAATTTCCTCAGCTGCGGGCTGAGAGGCCGCTGGTTTCTTCTGGGTGGCCGGAAGCGGAGAAGCCGGAATTTCTTCTACCACGAGGGCCTCAACTGGTAAAGATTCGATCTCTTCAGAATCGGCCGGATCGTTTTGTAAAATGGAATGGGCCTTTTCTTCTGTTTCCCCTTGATTTGGCTCCAGGATGATTTCATCAGCCACATCGGGCGTTAGTTCCTCCACAGGAATCTGTACCGGAACGGGTTTTTTCGCCTGCAGGGTTGAAACTGGGAGAAAAAGGGAAATGAGGAATAAAAAGAAAAGCGTTTTCTTCATGGTGAACTCCTTTTTCATAAAAATTTGCTTTTGTTCTCAATTTAGAGGAATGAACTTCCAATGATTTCATTCTTCTTTCTTTTTGGCACGATTTCGGCGTTTCATTTCCGCGACACTCAAAGCGGGCGAGTCCGCGGTGTGCGAGTCCTGACTTCGTGAGACGTGCGTTTGCGTCCGTTCTGCCGAGTGCTTGGTGGAAGCGGCTTTTTTCGGCGTTTTTCTGGGGGCGTCCTCCACCTGCTTCAGGGCCGGGGCGTTCGGATGCTCACGAATGACGCGCGGTTTGGCCTTTTGCTGGTTCAAATAGTCGATCCTCTGGTCCAGCACGGAATTGCTCAGCGTTGTGGTCGGATCGTTCGGCATCGGGGTCGGAAAAGTGTTAAACGCGCCCACGACCGGTATGACGCTGACCACGAACGGTGTGTCCGTCACGTCCTGGAAATACCCGCCCTGACCGTTCATGAAGGTGACGGACGGGATCTGCGTGACGTTGGAACGGCTTGCGTTCTGGTGTGCCCATCCATTGAAGTACCCGGACGTTCCGCCCTTTTGGAACTGGAAGCCGGTTTTCAGCCCGCTCTCGCTGAAATTCCCGAACTGGGGGGGCATGCCAGTGCGGCCGCCGCCGACGTTCAGGAACCAGTTTTTCCCGGAGAGGCCCCAGCTCGAACCAATGGATTCGCTGAAGGAATCGGAAAGATTGTGCATCGGGCTGGAAGTGTGGATCTGCTGCGCGAAAGCCGGAAAAACGAGCAAAAGCGTAACAAAGACCAGGCTGAAAACCTGACGGGAAAAACGGAGCACCGAGTGAAAAAAAATCGTATTCATGACGGACCTCCTACAGGGAATATTCATTACAATTTATTAATTATACTCCGAAAATAAAAATATTCTACTGCTTTAGAGAAAAAAAAGGAAAATTTTTGTCAAATTTTTTAGGTTTTTTTTCGTCTTGCCCCCTTGCCTGAAAGAATTAAAGAAGTAAAATAAAAAGATGAAATGGTGATGATCCTCACGATCAGATCGGTTTATGACAGAAAAAGGAGTTTCCTTTCCAGGGCAGGTGAGTTATGCAGGAAGAAAAACCGAATCAGGAAAATTTCTTTGAATCAATCAAGAACAGCCCCATGACCGACGCGGATCTTTTGATCGCGCCGCAGCTTCTCCAGGGAATTAAAATGCTGGAGCTTGGCAAGGTGGAAGACGCATTTGGGGTTTTCAAAGACGCCTCGGCACTTTCGCCCAAGTCGTTTAAAGCGCTTTACCTGCTTGGCCGGACTGCCATGGAACTGGAACAGTTTGATGATGCGGTCCCTGCCCTGAAAGCGGCCCTGGAGCTTGAACCGGGAAATATTGAGGTGCAGTACCTCATCGCTCACGTACACGCGCTGCAGGATCTGGTGGAAGAAGCGGCGGGTGAACTGCTGGCCATCCTCGGGAAAAATCCTGATTTCATCGACGCGTATTACGACTGCGGCGTCGCGCTTCAGATTTTGGGCCGCTACCAGGAGGCGATCAAGATCTTCGAGAAACGCCTGAGTTTTTCACCGGACTTTGAAACCGCCATCATGTGCGCCATGACCTACGAGATCATTCTGGATTACGAAAACACGGAAAAGTACTACGCGCAGGCCATGGCGCTCGACCCGGAAAATATCATGGTCGTGGAAAGCCACGGCAAGACCCTGCTGGAGCTGGAACGTTACGAGGAGGCTCTGAAAGACTTCAACGCGGCTCTGGCGCTCGACCCGGAAAGTCCCGACGCGCTGTGCGGCCGCGGCCAGACCCTTTTCCATCTCGGGAATACGGAAGACGCTCTGAAGGATTTGAAGGCCACGGTCCGTCTGGACCCGGAAAATATGATCGCGTGGGGAATGCTCGGCCAGATCAAACTTTATGAGGAGGACTACGAAAAAGCCCTCAAGTATCTGGAAAAGGCGATTGAAATCGATCCGGATCTGCTGGTTTATGATTTCCGGGCGAGTGCAAAACGGGCGTTGGGCGATTTGGAGGGTGCGCTGGCCGACATTAAACTCGCGATCGAGTTCGAGCCGGAAAACGTGGACTACCTGATCGACGAAGGCATCATTCTGATCCAAATGGAGCGCATCGACGAGGCGCTGAAAGTTTTCAATGAGGTTTTGCTCCGTGAAAAAACTCCCGAGGCGTACCGATTCCGCGGTCTGGCGTTCATGAAGGAACTCGAATACGAAAAAGCGATCGCGGACTTCACCGAGGCGGAAAAACTCGGCGAAGAAGCCCCGGACCTTTTCCTCAACCGCGGGGAGGCTTTTTATCAGCTCGGCGAGCAGGAAAAAGGAATGGCCGATTTCCAGCGCGCGAAAAAACTCGCTGAGGAAGAAGGAAACGTGGAATTCGCGAAGAAGTGCGAGAGCTTTTTGAAAAAGATGAGCGAGTAAATTCCAGAAAAAAAGAGCCAGGGGAGTTTGACGCCGTGACGTTTAACTCCCCTGACTTTTTTTAAAAGCGTTTGGAGATCAAAAAGCGTTTCTTCAGGCTTCCTCTGAGGCCAGTTTCATCGCCATTTCATGGACCGCGTACAAATCGAGCTTTCCGGTTCCAAGAAGCGGAATCGATTCGACCTGGAAATAGGCGTCGGCGTTCGGAACCCAGAGCGCCGGGTAATTCAGTTCCATGATCTTCGCGCCGATTTCCGAAGGATCCAGATTCAATCCCGTGTGCAGAACGATGAGTTTTTCGCCCTTTTTCTCGTCAGGGACGGACGTCACTGCAATCTGTGGCTCTCCCTCGGACGCGAAACCGAGGATTTTGTTCAGCGCCTCTTCAACCCCTTCATGAGGGACCATTTCTCCGCCGAGTTTCGCGAATCGGCTCAGTCGGCCCGCGATGAAAATGAAGTTTTCTTCATCCTGGTAAACCAGATCGCCGGTGCAGTACCAGCCGTCCTGAAGGACCTCCGCGGTCTTTTCCGGCTCACCATAGTAGCCGCTCATGATGTTGATGCCGGAAATCCAGAGCATTCCCACCTCGTTCGCTTTGCACGGCTCGCCCGTTTCAATGTTTCTCACCTGAACGGACGTTCCAAAGAGCGGCAGACCGATCGAGGCGTCTTTCTGCTTCGGAACCCAATCTTCGACCAGACGGTCCACGGGGATATTCACGCCCACGACCGGCGAGGCCTCCGTCACGCCGTAGCCCTGAACGGGACGCACGCCAAATTTTTCCTCGTACTCATCCATCAACGCGCTCGAGCAGCGTTCCGCGCCAGAAACGACGACTTTCACGCATTCGAGGTCCTCCCGCTTCAGTTTGCGGGCGTAATAACGCAGGAACGTCGGCGTTCCCACCAGAATCGTCGGCGGGTACTTCCTGCAAATCTTCGCGACGATCCCGAAATCAAACGGCGAGGTGTGGAACCAGCTCTGGTACCCCATCGAGAGCATCCCCCACAAGACGCACGTATAGCCGAACGAGTGGAAGAAGGGCAGGATCCCCAGCGTACTGTCGCGGAGTGGGTTGACCTGCAAAATGTCCATGAAGGCGTAAATGTTTCCGGCTACGTTCTGGTGCGAAAGGACCACGCCCTTCGGGATCCCCGTCGAGCCGGAGGTGAAAATGATCGTCAGAGGGTCGGAAGGCTTGATTTTGTGAAGGCCGAGCTGACGGTCCACCACCCAAACCGGAAGAATGAGGGCCTGCGTGAGGGCGCAGATTTTGTCCCAAAGGGTCACGGACGTTTTGATGTCCTCGAGGTAAATCAGGTCACATTCCGGATGGAATTTGGCGAAGTTTTTGTCCGCCATCACTTTTTTGCTCGTCACCACGTGCTTGATGTTCACCTTGTGAATACAGTGGTTCAGGATCTCGTTGCTGACCGTGTAGTTCAGGTTCACGGCCGCACGGAGGTCAAGCGTCAGGGCGGCATTGGTGAGTGCGCACGGGATGCACGGCGGGATCAGAACGCCGACGTTCTGATCGTCTTTTCCGAGTAATTTATGCAAACGACGCCGGAAAATCAGCGAGCCAATGAGCATTTTTCGCCGCGTGATCTCCATGGAAACGTCTGTACACGCGATCCGGTGCGGAAGTTTTTTCTTCCAAAGGCGCAGCATCTGACGGACGGGAATGCGGTCACGGCCGAACTGGTCCGTGCGCGAGCCATTCGTCATCCAGTGCTCCGTGTACCACCGGTGCTGGAGGGCCTGAACCGCATCGGGAAGGGCTCGAACGTCCTGGTGGCAGAAATTCGTGATCGGTTTTCCGATGTAAACCGTCACATCCCGCCGGAAGTGGAGCGTCAGGAGCTTGCGCCAAGTGAAACGTTCCGGCCATTTCCAGATGAATTTCCGGTCTTTATGGCTGAAAATGCTTCCCCACAGACCGCCGATGTACATCGGGACCACCGGGATCTGATCCCGGCCGCGGAGCATGTGCGCGATTCCCGGCTTGAATGGCATGAGGGTCCCGTGGCGGGTAATTCCCCCTTCCGGGAAGATCCCGATCGGGTGGCCCTCATCGAGTACTTTCGAGGCTTCGCGGATCGCCCGCACCGCCATCTTGCCGGGTTCGATTGGAATGACGCCGTTCAATTCGCTCAGTTTGTGCAGAAGCGCCGGGCGTGTGAATGAGGCCCAAACCAGAATGTGGGGTTTATCCCGGAACGGAAGCATGTAGTACATGAGCATCCCGTCCAGGTAGCTGACGTGGTTGGACGCGAGGACGAACGGCCCGTCTTTCGGAAGGTTTTCGGCCCCTTCGACCCGGATCCGGTAGAAAAGCCGGTAAAAAAGGTGGAACAAAACGGCCACGGACTTCTGAAGGAACACGAAAAAGACGCAAATCAGGCCGACCAGGATCGTGACGATTCCCGAGAAAAGCCACACGCCGCGCGTTCCCAAGGCAGCGATCAGAGCGCCGAAAACCGCCACGCCGAGAGTCATGGCGCTGAAGCTCAGGAAGTTGGAGCCGCCGATGATCCGTCCGCGCTGGGATTCCTCGCCGTTCTTTTGCAGGTACGCCATCAACGGAATGTCGAACATTCCGGCAAAAACTCCCAGAAATGCCAGGGCGATGAGGGCGTGCTGGCTCGCCGCGGACGGCATTTTACCCGTCCCTATGGGCGTGAAGTAAAGCGCGATCGCGCACGCCGCCATTCCAAACGCCGAGAAAACGATCGGTTTGAGCGTCGTTTTGCCGCGCATGAAAAAACCGACCAGAACGCTTCCAACGGCGATCCCGATCGCGAGGATGCCGAGGAAAAACGCCACGTTCCCCTGCGATTTCGTGATTTCCGGAACGACGAAGCGGTCGATGTTCGTCTGGGCGAGGGAGGCGAGGCCCCAGTAGTACGCACTTCCCAGGGCGACGAGCAGAAGCGCTTTGTGCCGCCATAGGTACGCGAAATCCGAAAGGCTCTGACCCATTGGGACTTTCTGGAATCCTTCCAGTTTGGGCTTCGCACCGATCGGGGGCATTTTCTGGATGCAAAGCGCCGTCAAAAGTCCGAAAACGGCCACGCCGACCAGAACCGCCGAGGAAAGCCAGAGATTATGCTGCCCCGGAGCCGCCGCGAGGGTGCGCAGGCCGTCCGCGTCGGGGAGCGTGGTCCAGTCGTACAGATTATTCCCGATCAGCGTCCCGGCCAGAACCGCCACGATGGTGCTCATTCCGATCAGACCGTTGGCCGTGGGAATATTTTTATCGCCGACGATTTCCGGGATGGACGCGTACTTGGCCGGAGAGTAAAACGCGCTCTGGGTCCCCATCAGGAACAAAACGATGAAAAGGAGCCACGGGTTCCCGATCTGGATGAACAGGATCCCGAGCAGCATGATCAAAACTTCCGCCGCTTTGCAGAGGATCATGACGCGCCGTTTGCAAAAACGGTCCGCGCAAAAACCGCCGTAGCCCGAAAAAAGAATGAACGGGATGAGGAACATTAAGCCGCCGATGGTCAGCGCGATGTTGGCGCCGAAATCGTAATCACCGTAATAAACTCCCAGCCGGGCCTTGCCGATAGGAACCAGCAGCCAGCGGAAAATGTTGTCGTTCATCGCGACGGTGAACTGGGTAATGAGGAGTCCTAAAAAACTTAATGAAAAAAGCCGGCCTTGCGGTTTGTTGGTTTCGCTGCTCATATGATCTTTCTTCCAATAAAAAAATAAATCTCAGTATTAGTATAGCGAATTTTTTAAATTTGGGAAGAGTAAAAGTAAAAGTTTTGTAAAAATTTTGTCAAAATATTAAAAATTCTTGAGAATTTGGGAAAGAGTGGCGCTCCCGGCGCCATTTAAAAGGCCCCTCCTCATCAGATCGAGGAGGGGCTTTAAGAAGTGAATGAAATCAGTTTTTTTTCCTGGAAGGAGCCACTTTCAAAAGCGCGCCGAGTCCCAAAAGCAGCAGGGCCCACGTGCCCGGTTCCGGGATGGCATTGCGCGAAGCGAAAACGACGGCGTCGCTTCCGATCATCCAGGCGGCCACATCGTCCCGGCCAAGGATCTTGACGTTCAGCGAATCGGTCCCAAGGTCGCTGATTTGAAGCGTGTTGATCTGGTAAAGATCGAAATCGTCGGGATTCACCAGATTCAGGGCCAGGGTCGCCGAACTGCCGTAATTGGGCGTGCCGGACGAGAAGGTGACCTTGTCGATCTCGTTCTGGGAGAAAACGTCCAGAACGAGCTGGCCGTTCAGTTCAAGTTTGTCCGATCCGGTGATCGTGAGCGTTTCCGCGTGCGTCGGGTTGATCGTTCCGACCTGAAGCGAGCCGGAAGGCGTGACCGTCAGCGGGGCGCTGTTTTCGATCGTCGTCGCGTACAGATCGCCGCCCGTGATCGTGTAGTTTCCGGTATTCCGGAGGGTTTGCGCCTGCATTTTGGCGGTTCCGCTCAGCTCGGTCGTGGAAAGCGCGTAGTTCTCAAACGTGGTGAACGTGGATGTTCCGCCGGACTGCATGTACGTCGCGGGATGGCCGTCGCCGTTCCCCACTTTGAAGACCGGGGCCTGCAGCGAGCCGCCCGTCATTTCGAGCAGCGAGTTGTCCGCGGCCGTTCCCCACGCGAGGCCGGAGTTTCCGGAGCGGGAAACGACCGAGGCGTTTTCGGCGATCAGGATGTGGGTTTTGGCGCTCATCGCGGCCCACCACTCCCCAACGGAGAGCTGGCTGTTCCCTTTGAAGACCAGTTCCTGCGCGTATTCCTTTCCTTCCGGGACCGTCGCGTGACTTGCATCGAGGTTGGAGCCGCCCCAGTAGTTTCCGGTCACGTAAACGTTCGCGTTACCGTCGAGCGTCATGCTGAAGTAGGCCGGGCCGGAGAAATTGCTCGCGTGATTTCCGCGGAACGGGATGAACGCGCCGCCGACTTCCAGTTTAGAGTCGCCGCTCATGTTCAGCGTAGTGGAAACGGCTTCGTTGGCCGATGAGTTGTACGCCGGGTAAAACGCGCCGGTGGTTTTCAGGAGGGCGGTCCCGCTGAGGTCCATCACCGCGGTGCCTCGGGTCGCCACGCGGAATTCCTTCGTGATGAACTCGCCGCCGGAAAGGTTCATGGTGATGGAGGAGCCCGCGGCCCGTGCCGCTTCCACGTCCACGGTGGATTCAAACTTTCCGCCGGACTGGGTGATGGTCACCGCGCCCGTATTGCTCGCCATGTTGGCGGAGGTCGAAACGGTAAGGGTCCCGTTCTGAATGTTCAAATTGGCCTTGCCCGTGTTTCTGCCGAGGTCCAGACCCCCGACGTTCAGCTTCGCGGATTCGCCGTTGAGCGTGATCGTTCCGGTGCCGGCTCCGCTGCTGACGTTCAGGGTCGTAATGTCCGCGGTCCCGCCGGTCATGGTGAGGTCAGCGCTTCCCGCGTTGCCCAGTGTGAAGGTGGTGGTCTGGAGCTTGCCCGAGCCGGAAATATTCAGGTAGCCGATCCCCGTGGCTTTGTCACCGGCGTACACCGTGGTCAAATTGGCCGTTCCACCGGAGAGGTTCATGGTCGAAGCGGCTTCGTTACCGAGGTAGAATGAAGGCGACGTCAGCATTCCGCCGGTCTGATCCAGAACGGAATCTTTTGCGCCGATCCCCCAGCCCAGTCCGGAGTTTCCGCCGCGGGAGGTGACCGTCGCGGAGTCTTTGATCAGGATGTACGTCTTGGCGCTCATGGCGGCCCACCACTCGTTGCAGGCAAATGAGCTTTCGCCGCCGAACGTGAAGTACTCGGCGTAATCGCCTTCACGCGGTGCCGTGTAATTGGTGCTGGTATTTATGCCGCCCCAGAAGTTTCCGCTGACGTCAACCTGCGCATTGTCGGAAAGCGTCATTTTTACCAGACCGGGGGAGTTCGCTTTCTGCACATTATCGAATGTGTAGAACGTTCCGTTGACCGTCAGTTTGGAGTTTCCGCTCATCGTCAGCTCGCCCGTCGCGGTGTCGGCGCCTCCGACTCCCGTGTAGCCGGGGCGGAAGTTTCCGGTCGTCAGTTCCGCGGTACCAGAAAGGTTCACGACCCCGTGCGCCACCTGGTCCATGTAGCCGATGTAGAAGGCCTTCCCGTTCGTGGTCCACGTGCCGCCGCTCATGTTGACCGTGGCCAGGCCGTGTTGACCGACGCGGACTTCCTGCGTGCTGAGCGCAGCCGTGCCGGAAATGTTCACTTCGGCGATGCCCGTGTCATTGTCGGACATGTAGAACGTTCCGGCCGCGGGCGTAATATTGAAATTGCCGCCGGAAATGTTCATGACCGATTTCGCGCCGGCCTGCGTCGAGAGCAGAATGCGCGGCGAGGAGTTTTGCTCGCCGGTGTAGTTCATGACCCCACCGGTCTGGGTGAACGTTCCGGTCCCGTTGGCCGTGTTGCCCATGAGGAACGTGTTCGTGACGGTCAGTTCGCCGGTCGCCAGCGTGACGGCTCCGGAGGCGTCGGCTTTGTTCCCGATGTAGAGGTTTGCGATGTTTACGGTCCCGCCGTTGATGCCGAAATTCCCGGCCTGGCCGTTAAAGGTCGTGACGTTCAGCGTTCCGCCCGCCTGGATGGATTGGTTCTCGCCGACGGAGTTGTAGGTCGTGACGGTCATCGTGGCGTTGCTCAGCGTGAGCGTGCCTTTTCCGTTGTAAGTCCCAACCGTCGCGGTGGCGCCGTCCTTGATCTCGATCAGGCCCGAGTTGTAAATGTTGCCGGAGACGGTCAGCGTGGAATTCGAGCCGGAAAGGTAGTACTTGCGGTTCACGTCCGGGTTGGGGATCGGGTCAGCCGACCAGGAGCCCAGCGCCAAGTTGGTGAGTTTCATCTCGCCGCCGGTATGCAGGACGGTCTGGTTTGTGCGACTCTGGCAGATGTAGAACGTCGGAGCCTGAATCAAGCCGCCCTGGAGTTCCAGAAGAGAGCCGCCCGAGTTTCCGCCCCAGCCGATGCCGGAGTTGCCGGCCTTGGAGATCACCTGCGCGTTGTCCTTCACGATGATGTGGGATTTGCCGCTCATGCCGATCCACCACTCTTTGTCGATGGTCGTTACGCTCGTGCCTTCAAACGTGTATATCCCACAGTATTCCTCGCCCTCGATCTGGCTGTTCGGACCGTTGTTGTTATTTCCACCCCAGAAGTTGCCCGTGACGTTCAGCTGCGCGTTATCCGTCACCGTGAGCTTGAAATAGGCCGGGCCGGAATTATCCAGGGACGCAAACGGGATGAAATTCCCGGAAATGTTTACGGTGGCGTCCTGGCCGATCGTCAGATCCACCGCGTCGTTCACGGACCCTGCCGGGGTGAAGTTGGTGTTATTCGTGGCCGTCACGCCGGTGATGGTCCCCGGATTTTCTTTGGTCGGCGAGCCGTTGGACCAGTTGGCGGCGTCCAAAAGGTTGGCGACGGACGCACCGGTTTCGGTAGTCCAGACCGTCGCGGCATGAAGAGTAGCGCAAGGCGTGACAAAAGCGGCAAGCAGCAATAAAACGGAAAAACGTGAACGGACCATTTTTTTAATTATGAATTGTGAATTGTGAATGATGAATTGGTTTTGAGTTTTTTGGGGGCGAGGGTGAAAAGTCGCACCGAAAAAACTTTCTGGTTACATTATATTAATTTTACGTCGGGCGAGGGGTTTGTCAAGAAAATTTTTAGAGATTTTTTGAAATTTTCAGAAAAAAATCAGGGACGGCGCGTAGGGCGTCGTCCCTGAAAGATGGTTGGCGAAGGTTTTGGAACGGCCGGGCCGTCCCTCCGAATTAGTTCTGCTGACGCGCGTTCAGCTTGCCGTACTTGACGGCTTCTTCCGGATCCGGCTCGAAAGCAGCGGCTTCTTCAGCGGTCGGAACGGCCAGCGGACGCACGACGCGGAAACCGGTTTCATGCGCGGAGGCTTCGTACCAGATGCTCTTCGGGATCTGCGGGTCGTCCTGGTTCCAGGATTTGTTGGAGCCAAAGCGGCTGGCGCTGCGGAGGTTTTCCGCGTCATCGTACCAGGAACCGCCGCGGGCGACCGTGCTGTAACGTTTGCGGCCGTCTTTGCTGTAGTACGGATTGTCCAGCGCGCCGTCAGCGCCTTCGGTCATGGTCGTGTAGCTCTTGACCGAGAACTGGTCTTCGCACCACTCGCGGACGTTGCCGTGCATGTCGTACAGGCCCCACGCATTCGGCTTCTTGGTGCCGACTTCGTGGTATTTGTCGTCCGAGTTGCCGTAATGCCAGGCGTAGTCATCGATGTTCTCATCGCCGAAGCTGTACGGCGTGTCCGTGCCGGCGCGGCAGGCGTATTCCCACTCGGCTTCGGTCGGCAGACGGTAGTAACGGCCGGTTTTGGCGGTCAGCCACTTGCAGTACATCTGGGCGGCGTAGAACGACATCGCGATGGCCGGGCACTTGTCCTTGCCCATGTCGAACGTCATGTCGGTGTACGGCGGGGTCGGACGGATGATGCCGTCGGCGACCTTTTCCAGTTCACCGTCCTGGAAATTGTTGGATTCGCGGATCTGCTTCTCGAGACGAGCGGACCAGGCTTCGTACTCGGCCCAGGTCACTTCGCATTTGCCCATCCAGAAGGCGTTGACTTTGACTTCGTGCTGCGGGGTTTCGGACGCATTGTTGAACCCCATGGACTCATCGGCTTCTTTGCCGTATTTATCGAGTTCTTCTTCGGTGGCGCCCATCATGAAAGTACCGCTTTTGATCGGAACCATGTCGAACGTGATGTCCGTGCCGGCGATTTTTTCGGTGTAGGGTTTCATCTCATCTTCGGTCGCGGCATCGGCGTTTTCCACCGGGGCGGCTTTTTCAAACTTGGACAGCCAGTCGATCGTGTTGACCTGCCACGGACGAACTTCGTCCTGGGCCATGGCGAAAGCGGCGATTCCCGCCAGAAACGCGCAGGAAATCAGACCACAAAGAATTTGGCGAGTTTTGAACATAAAAATCTCCTCTAACGGGGGAACAAATTAAAATGATAAAGCCTTATTATACATTATTTTGGGTCTTTGTCTAGGGGGACTTGAACCTTTCGTGAATTTTTGGATTTTAACGAAAAAGTCAGAATTTTTAATTGCTTATTTTCTGGTTTCAATGTTCTCAATGAAGCTGAAGTTCTGCCTGTAAACCACGAACGAACGCTGTGGCAAAATCAATACCGGCGGCCTCGGCCTTTGCGCAGAGATCCAAAGGAAGAAAGGTTGTAACCTTTTTCTCGTTGGGGTCCCCCAGTATGGCTTCTACGAGAAACACATATTCATGTTCAGTCGGAATTAAAGCTTCTTTTTCAGATGGAACAGGGATTTCGGCACCGTCTGCCAACATTCCGGCAAGATGAAGTTCAAGAGCCTCGACTGCATTCCGCTGACATTCTTCCAGAGAATTTCCGGTCGTTGTGCAACCCTGAAGGTCTGGAAATGAAACGCAGTAGTTCGTGAATTCGTCGTACTTTTCTGCGATTGCAGGAAAAACAAACTTTTTCATTTAAATGCGTCCTTTCTTGTACTACGTGTCCAAACAAGGGATTGAAATTGTTTTTACTTAAATTCGATTCCAGCCTGACTTTCAATACTTTTGAGAGTTTTGCCAAAAATTTCATCATGTGACGTTGAAACAGTTACACGTCCTTTTTTGGTTGGATGCTTGAATTGTAAGTGACCTCCTACAGAGGATTCCTGATTCCAACCATCTTTTTTAAGTTGTGCAATGATTTCCCGAACTTTGAAATGTCTCATTTATGTCTCCTGACCTTTGAACCGGTACAAATACGAAACCGTCCATCCGTATTTTTACCCCTTACTACATCGGTTTCGCCAACCCCAGTATGGCTTCCAGGAGAAATCACTGCTCGTTCCCAGTCAAATCAAACGAATTTTTGTCAGACGGAGCCAGAATTTCAACTTGGCATTTCACTTTTTATTATACTTAATTTTTAGCTTTTGACTAGGGGGCGGGGCAAATTTTCGCAAAATGTTCCAGGATTTGTTTGAAATTTTTTTCGCCCGGCCCTTGACTTTTGGGAATTATCATCTAAAATAAAAAAGAATGAGTTATCCATTTTAAAAGGAATAAACTATGCCAAACGAAAATGTGTATCAGAAGTACCTGGGAATTACCGCGTCCGGAAAACCCGATCACTATGCACTTCTTGGTGTGCCTTTCAAAGAATCCAATCCGGAGATCATCGCCGCGGCGGCACGTCAGAGGAGGGAGATCCTCACGCTGCAGGAGACTTCCGACAATCAGACGGAAATCAAGCTGCTGATCTCGGAAATTAAAGACGCCCGCGACACGCTGCTCGACGACAAAAAGCGTAAGCAGTACGAATTCGATTTTCTGCTGAACCGCTCGGTGGAGGAGAAAAACGCCTCGACCGGTCCCCAGCAGATGGAACCGATGCCCGACCCGACGCCGGCGCATGTTTCCGCTCCTGCGCCGCCACCCACGCCGGCTTCGGACCCGTTTGGATTTGCGTCGGCTACGCCTGCTCGTGGTCCGGCCCCCGCTCCCTCTGACCCGTTCAATTTTGGCGCGGCTCCAGCTCCCGGCCCGGCCCCGGCACCGGCTGCGGATCCGTTCAATTTTGGCGCGGCTCCTGCACCCGGCCCGGCACCTGCGCCCGCTGCGGACCCGTTTAATTTTGGAGCGGCTTCTGCTCCTGCTCCGGGACCCGCCCCTGCACCGGCTGCGGATCCGTTTAATTTCGGCGCGGCTCCGGCTCCTGGCCCGGCCCCTGTGCCGGCTGCAGACCCGTTTGGTTTTGCGTCGGCCCCGGCTCCCGGCCCTGCGCCCGGCCCGGCTCCCGCGGCGAATCCATTTGGATTTGGTTCTCAGCCAGCGGCTCCACCGGTGAATTCCTACGCGCCGGCTCCGCCCCGGTCTGCCGGTGGTTATTCCGGAAGGTCTGCCTCGCACGGCAAGGCCCAGAAAAAAGACAATACGCCTCTGATCGTTGCGATCGCGGGCGGCGTGGTGATTTTGATGCTCCTTTTGTGGAACATCAGCTACAACTCGCCGCGGAAACAGGCGGAACGTCTGTACAACAAAGCGGTGTCCGCCGTCAACAGCTACCGCTACGACGAGGCCCGGAAACTGCTCGACCGTGCGATTGAGCTGGATAATCAGGAAATGTACGTGAAATACCGGGCGGGAATCGATAAAAAACAGAAAAATCATGAGTACACACTCCGCCATCGTGCGGCACAACAGGAGGAAGACGAAGACTACTCGTTTTAGAACGGACTGATTGCCGGGATCGGCGAACGTTTTTCCTGTTGAATTTTATCAGTGTTTCCTTTTGAATCAGCTTTGCTTGTGGATCGGACGAAATCATGAAAATTTTCCGAATCGTTTTTTTGGTGTTTTTTATAATCATCCTCCTCATAGTGGGGTTTGCCGCCTGGTTCTGCACAGGTTCTTTTGTGTATCAAAACTCCCTGCAGGAAGAATTCGTCATTGACGAGCCCATTTCCGTGGTCTGCAAGCGTGCGATGAACATTAAACTCAAGCCGAGATCGAAAGATAAGCTTGCGGCAAGAATCGATATGCAGCAGGCGGCCAAAAACTATTCTCTCGGCAAGCCGATTGAGGTTGAGATCGACCATCCCAAACTCGGAACCTTTAAAGCCGAAGTCAGAATCAATCTGGAAGCGGAGCCAAACTCCCTGAAAATCCGCGGGACGATGGTCTCGCTTGATCCGAGTCAAGTGAAAAAGTACGGGAAAACGGTCGCGGGAATTGAAAACTTCACGTTCGTCCTTAAAATCGCTGCGAAAGATCCATTAGGAAAAAACCTCGGGTTTGTGAATCTCCTTACCAATACCGGCAAAACGGCCATCGAATTGAGCACGGACTCGGATATTCGGGTTCATTTTCGCGGCCTGGGCCTTTTGCGTTCCCAAATTGATCGGATGGCCGAGAAAACCCGTCTGGATATCGTTCAGGAAGTCGAAAACTTCCTGGATGAAAATCTCCGTCAGCCGAGCGAGGAAGAACTGGCCCGTCAGAATGCCGTGGATGAAAAAGCCCCCAAGAGCGGGAATTTTTGGAATCGGCTGAAGCAGGGCGCGAAGGCAGCGATTCAGAAAGTGGATCCTGGATTGGAGCCTGAGAAAGTAATCCCCAGCCAGGACGATGATGAACCGCTCGACGTTTCCGCCCTGGACGAGGAAATCTGAAAAGCCCCGCGGTTTTAAATGCGGAATGCGGAATTAAAGAACCCTTCGGCTTTTATGGGTTGAAGTCTTTCTGAAACTTACATTACGCGAAGCGTCAAATTCCTAATTCCGCATTACTTCATCGCCCCCCCCTTGAGAAAAGCCCCCGTTTGGTCTATACTAACGGGGATTTATTGTTAATGATCCCAGTAATTTAGTCGTATTTGTTATATGTTTGCGCGTTTTTTTATAGATCGGCCGATTTTCGCGTGCGTGATCTCGGTCGTGATCGTCATTTTGGGAGTTCTTTCGTACATTTCTCTCCCAATGGCGCTTTTTCCCACCATCTCCCCGCCGACGATCTACGTCCGGGCATCGTACCCCGGCGCATCGCCTGAAACCGTCGCGGAGACCGTCGCCGTCCCGCTCGAAGAACAGATCAACGGCGTCGAGGATATGCTGTACATGACGACGAACTGCACGAACGGCCAGGTCGCGATCGCCGTCACGTTCAAAGTGGGGACCAACCTCGACATGGCGCAGGTGCTCGTCCAGAACCGGGTCTCCATCGCGAGTCCGAAACTCCCCGCCGAGGTGCGCGAGCAGGGCGTCACGACCAAGAAGCAAAGCCCCACGACGATCGTCGTGATGAACCTTTACTCCCTGAAAAAAGGGACCGTCAACGAGGGCTGCCAGCTGGTCAAGGGCGTGGACGAAAAGGGGGAATATTACTACGAAAAGGACTTTGAAAACCCCGAGGATAACGAGCCGTACTACAAGATGCTCTACCTGAGCAACTACCTGCGGCTGAACATTCGTGACGAGATCTCCCGTGTGCCGGGCGTCGGCGACGCGTCGATCAACGGCGAGCGCGAGTACTCCATGCGTATCTGGCTCGACCCGGACGCGATGATGATCCGCCACGTTTCCGCGAAGGACGTTGTGACGGCCATTCAGAAACAGAACATTCAGGTCGCCGCGGGTCAGCTCGGTCAGCAGCCGGTCGCCCGTCCGCTCGATTTCCAGTACATTTTGCAGGCGCACGGCCGTCTGTTCGACGAGGAGGAATTCGGTCGGATCATCATCCGCACGACCGAGGACGGCGAGATCATCCGCCTGAAAGACGTGGCACGCCTTCAGCTTCACTCCAAAATGCTCGATGTGGTGGACTTTCTGGAGGGTGACCTCGCGATCAAGGACGAGGAGCACCGCCTGCCCGACGGCACGTACCGCCGCGAGATTTACCACAACACCGAGATGTGCACGCTGCAGATCTCCCAGCTCCCGGGCGCGAACGCGATCCAGACGGCCAAAGCGGTCCGCATGAAGCTCCTCGAGCTGGAAAAATCGTTCCCGCCGGGGCTCAAATACACGATCGGCTACGACGTGACGCCGTTCATTTCCGAGTCGGTCCACGAGGTACAGAAGTCCCTGCGCGACGCGATCATTCTGGTGGCGCTGGTCGTGATTTTGTTCCTGCAGTCGTGGCGAGCGGCCGTGATTCCGCTTCTGGCCGTGCCGGTTTCGCTCATCGGGACGTTCATCGCCATGGCCGGCTTCGGCTTCTCGCTGAATAACCTCTCGCTTTTCGGCCTGGTTTTGGCCATCGGGATCGTGGTGGACGACGCGATCGTGGTGGTGGAGAACGTGGAGCGTCACCTTGAGGAGGGCCTTTCGCCTCGTGACGCCGCGCGAAAAGCCATGGACGAAGTTTCCGGCGCGCTGGTCGCCATCGCTCTGGTTTTGAGCTGCGTCTTCGTTCCGTGCGCCTTCCTGACCGGGGTGACCGGGGCGTTTTTCAAGCAGTTCGCCCTGACGATCGCGGTCTCGACGGTCATTTCGGCCTTTAACTCACTGACCCTTTCCCCGGCGCTGGCGGCGCTTCTCCTCAAGCCGAAATCGGCCAAGCGCGACCCGCTTACGTGGCTGATGGACATGACGGTCGGCTGGTTCTTCAAGCTCTTCAACTGGTCGTTCGACCTGGCGACGAACATTTACATCCGGTTCGTCCGGATCTTCCTGCGGCTGAGTTTCATCGTGGTGATCCTCTACGGCGGGCTTCTGTACCTGACGTACGACACTTTCAAGACCACGCCGACCGGTTTTGTGACTCCGATGGACCGCGGCTACTTGCAGTGCTTCGTGATGCTTCCCGACTCGGCCTCCCTGAACCGGACGATCGAGGTTTGCCGCAAGTTCCAGCGCATCTGTTTCGGCGACCCGAACGACCCGAACAGCAAACCGATCCCGGGCGTGCGCGCCTGCTCGAGCGTGGACGGCGTTTCGTTCCTGGTTTCGGGCTTCATGGCGAACATGGGCTCCGTGACGATCCTGCTCGACCCGTTCGAGGAGCGCAAGGCTTCCGGCATCAGCGACATGATGGTCCGTGAAGAGCTGATGCGCCGCGCCGAGAAAGAGATCCCCGAGGCCCGGATCCTCGTGAACCGACCCGCCCCGGTCGATGGGATGGGGAAAGGCTCCTCCTCCGGGTTCAAGCTCCAGATCCAGGACCGCGGAAACCTGGGGCTCGAGGCCCTTCAGAAAATCACCGAGGACATCGTGGAGCTCGGAAACGCCAGTCCGATCTGCAAAAACCTCCAGACGCAGTTCCGCGCCAGCACGCCGATGAAGTACATCGACGTGGACCGTGAAAAGGCGCAGGACATGGGGGTCCCGATGGACGAAATCTTCACCGCGCTTCAGGTCTTTCTGGGGTCGCGCTACGTGAACGACATGACGTTCCTCGGGCGAAACTTCCAGGTGAAGGTCCAGGCCGACGCCCAATTCCGCGCGGAGGACAAAAACCTGAACCGGATCCACGTGAAAAACTCGTTGGGGGAAATGGTTCCGCTGGGCTCCATCTGCGCGGTGAAGGACGTTCCCGGCCCGATCACGGTGACGCACTACAATATGTACCCGGCCGCGGCCATTTCGGGCGAAGCGGTGGAAGGGTTCAGCTCGGGCGAGGCGCTTCAGGAGATGGAAAAGATCTGCGAGAGCAACCTTCCGCAGGGCATGTGGTACGAGTGGTCCGAAATGTCGCTGCTCGAGCGCACGGCCGGGAACTCCGCGATGTACGTCTTTTTCTTTGCCGTTTTGTTCGTGTTCCTCGTTCTGGCGGCGCAGTACGAGTCGCTGGTTTTGCCGCTGGCGATCATTCTGGTCGTCCCGATGTGCCTGCTCAGCTCGCTGACGGGCGTGCGGATGGAAGGGCTCGACATGAATATTTTCACCCAGATCGGCTTCCTGGTTCTGGTGGGGCTGGCGTGCAAAAACGCGATTTTGATCGTGGAATTCGCGAAGGTGAAGCAGGACGAGGGCCTGACCCGTTTCGAAGCGGCCGTGGAAGCGTGCCGGCTGCGCCTGCGCCCGATCCTGATGACGTCGCTGGCCTTCATCCTCGGCGTGGTCCCGCTCCTTTTCGCGAAGGGGGCCGGGCACGAAATGCGCTTCACCCTCGGCGTGGCGGTCTTTTCCGGAATGTTGGGCGTGACGCTCTTCGGGATTTTCCTCACTCCGGTGTTTTACTCGGTGATCATGATGATTTTCGGCAGACGGAAGAAAAGCTGAGCCGCGTTTTCTTCCACCCGATACAAAATAATTAAGCTAATTTTCAGGTAAAACCATGAATTCAATCAAAATCCTGTTTTCCTTCCTTTTGGCCGCCCTTCCATTTTCCGGATGCGAGAAGAAAAACGAAGCGCCGGCGCCCGGCCCGGAAGCCGCACCGGTCGTGAAGCCCGTCGAGGCGCACGTCATTCATCCGTCCACGCGTGAAGTCGTGGACTACGAAGAATTTACCGGCCGGATCCTGCCGTTCGACGAGGTGGACGTTCGGCCCCAGGTCACCGGGACGCTGCTCTACTGCTCGTTCAAGGAGGGGGCCAGAATGCGCGTCAATCCGCAGACCGGCGAGCTGAATGCGGAAAAGGAGCCGGAACTGAAATTCCGCGAAGGCGACGAGGTCCAGGAGGGCGAGCTTCTGTTTGAGATCGACCCGGACGTTTATCTCACGACGCTGCACAGCGCCGAGGGCGAGCTGCAGGTCCTCGAGGCCCGGAAGCGCCGTCTGGAAAACGAGAAAAAGCGTGCCGACAAACTGCGCCCAAGCGGGGCCATTTCGGCGGAAGAGTACGACGCGGCGGTCTTCAGTCTTCAGGAGTGCGAAGCGGAAATCGCCACCACGAAAGCCAAGATTCAAAAGGCGGCTTTGGACGTGAGCTACACGAAAATTTACGCGCCGATTTCCGGCTACCTGTGCAAATCGGAGGTTTCGGTCGGAAACCTCGTGCAGGCGAACTCCTCGTCGAACTCGACGACGCTCGTCCACATCGTGAAGCTCGACCCGATTTTCATTAATATTAATATTGACGAGCAGACGGCCCAGCTTCTGAAGCGTCTGGCGGACGAGCGCCGGGAGAAAAACCCCAAAGCGGATCTGGACCTGGAGGTGGAATTCCGCCTTTCGGGCGAGAAGGAGTTCACTCACAAAGCGAAGATCGACTACGTGACGCCGACCCTTTCGCAGAGTACGGGCACACGTTTGGTCCGGGCGGTCTGCGAGAATCCGAAAACGGCCAGCGGCGAGCGCATGTTCCAGCCCGGTATGACGGTCCACGCCCGGATCCGCACGACGGAGAAGTACCAGGGCGTCCTGATCCCGGAGGCGACGCTGAACATGAACCAGGCGATCCATTTCGTGTACCTTTGGGACCCGGCGAGCGGAATGCCGAAGATCCGGAACGTGGAGCTTGGCCCGCTTCAGTCGGACAATATGCGCGTGATCCGCTCGGGTCTTCAGGAAGAAGACCAGATCGTCGCGGACAATTTGCTGCGTGTCCGCCTCGACCGGCCGGTAAAACCGATTGAGGAATGAATAATGAAGAACGAATAACGAATAATGAGGAGAAAGAGTTCAACCTCCAGCGGGTAAAATTCTTCCCCCCATTATTCGTTATTCGTTATTCATTATTCGTTTTTTTGTGGCTCGCCAAAATTTTTTTCGTTTTCCCCCCCTTTCCCCCCCTTGCAAAAAAAAAGAAAACGTTTATAATACTTGAACATTTTTTTGATGTACTGTGTAGAAAGGAGTTAATTATGCCGAAACTTAAGACTCACAAAGGAACGAAGAAACGTTTCCGTCTTTCTGCCAATGGTAAACCGATGCACCGCTCGGCCGGCACCAGCCACCTGGCGTCCCGCATGTCCCAGAAACGCAGCCGTCACCTTCGCGGCACCACTGAGATCGGTGCTTCCGAAGTGAAACGGATCACCAAAGCCCTGAGCGGCGGCAGCTATTGATTTGACCATTGCAGACCGGCCTGACGCGCCGTCAGACCAACTTTTCTGACGAATCGGGTGGGAGTAAACGCTCCGGAGGTTCAAGAGGCCGAAGGGGGACCTTAGGTTCGTTCAAGTGACAAATTTTTTTGAAAAAGGAACAATTCGATGCGTACTACCAATGGTGCAGCTCGTGCAAAAGCCAAAAAGCGTATGCTGAAAAAGGCGAAGGGATTCCGCGGCGGTCGCCGTAACATGTCCCGCACGGTTCAGGAAACCCTCATTCGCGCTGGCGTTTTCGCTTTCCGCGATCGTAAAGCGTACAAACGCAGCATGCGTTCGCTCTGGATCATCCGCATCAACGCCGCTTGCCGCGCGCTGGGGATTCGTTACAGTGAGCTGATCGCCGGTCTGGCCAAGGCCGACATTCTTCTCGACCGCAAAATGCTGGCTGAGATGGCCGTCAATGACGCCGAGGCTTTCGAGCAGGTCGTCAATCTGGCGAAAGCCGCTCTCGCGAAGTAAGTTTTTGGCGGGAGTTTGAAAATCTTACAAAAGAATGAGGGCGGAAACGCTTTCATTCTTTTTTCTTTTTTGGTGTAAGTGACCGGAAAATCCGCACGAGGCTGATCATGACTACTTTCAAAGAACACGGCTACAATCTGGAATTCCCCGCGGAGTGGGAACTCGAATTTGACGAAGAAACGCTTCATGAAATTACGCTTCACTCTCCGAACGGCGCGTTCTGGGCGCTGACCCGCCGCCCGGCGTTCGTCAAACCGGACGATTTGCTCCAGGAAGGGTTGAAGGCCCTGACCAAAGAGTACGCCGAGGCGGAAGTCTCGACCGCGTTTGAGGAATATTCCACTCGTCGGCTGGACGGTTTCAATCTGGATTTCTTTTACCTGGATCTGCCCTGCATGGCGATGATCCGCACGATCCGTTTCGGAACGTTCACGTATTTTCTTTACATTCAGACGATGGATCAGAGCTCCACGATGCTGGACGAGCTGAAAGCGATCACGCGCTACTGGGTCGAAAATCTGGAAATCATGGAATACGAAGCCGTGCCGTTCGCGGGATTCTCGGTTTCTGAAAGACCAGAGGACGAAAAAGACGAAGAGGACGAGGAGTGCGACTGCGGCCACCACCACGGCCACGACTGTGACTGCGGCCACCATCACCACCAGGACTAACCCAAAGTTCACGTCCAGCCTGCCGCAAACTCCAGCGATTATAGGCCCCGCGGATGGGGCGGATGGGGCGGATTGAGGCGGATTTAAAGAGGTTTTAAAAGGAAATTTCAAAAACCTCAAGCCCTTTCCCCAAGTGTGAGCGTAGCCTGGTGTTTGGAATGCGAGGTTTTTTAAATTCAATCCGCCTTAATCCGCCCAATCCGCCTGATCCGCGGGGCCTATTGCGGTTTTGGGCTTTCCGGCGGGGCTGAGTATCGCGTACACGGAATTTGAAACGTTTTTTTCCTGATCTGCAAAGGGTTTTTTCATGGATTTCCGTTCCTTGAGCCGTTTCTGTTTTTTTGCCGCGGGGCTTTTTCTTGGGCTTTTCGCGGGGGTCACTCAGGGGGAAACCCTTGACCGTCTGTTTTTCGGGAATTCGGAGTCCGAGGCGTCCCACGGCTGGCACACGGACGTGAAGACCCAGGCGTTCCCGGCGAATCGTTTTGGCCGAACCGCGCGGCAGATCCTTCCGCCCGAGCCGGAAAACTGGACGACCGACGGCGTGTTCTTTACGCTCAAAGTCCGTCCGGACGGGATCAACTACCTCACCTTCTGCATTCCCGGAAACAGCGATTCGACGAGCGTTCTGATCCTCTACGCCGGCGGGAAGCAGATCGGCTACCGGCATCTGGGCGACTACGACATTTTGTACCACGGCGGTTCCCCGGCCGGCGGCGAGCGCCCGTGCTACATCACCACGTGCCTGCCCGAATCGCTCACGAGCGGAAAAACCAGCCTCGAGCTGGAACTGCGAATGACCGGGCCGATCTGGGGCTACGGCGAGCGTTTCGAGCAGTTCCAGGGGACGATCCAAACCCCTTCACCGCTCCTTTTTGAGGCGGCGACCCACACCGAGCCGACCTTCGATGAAATGTTTCTGGAAAATACGCAAAACGTCGCGCCGGACGTCGGGACGCTGCCGGTCCGAACGTCGCCGGGGACGGAAATTCTGGAGCAGATCCGGGAGCGCACGAATCAGGAACTCAGCAGGATTTTGGCCCGAAGCCAGTCGAGGCCCATTTCCCAGCAGGACGCGGAGCTTCTGGCGAAGGGGTGGAGCCTGCCCGGCTCGCCGGTCTTTCACGACCCGGGGGTTTTGCCGGCGGTGATCGCTGCGGCGGACGAGTACTGCCGGCGTCAGCGCGAGACCGAGTCGCTGGCGTGGTCCGACCCACGTCAGTACAATTCGGACTGGTTCGGCACGGGCCCGCTTGCCGAGGCCATTTTTCGGATGGATTCGCCGGAACTTCAGCGCCGGCTCGACGAAACGCTTGAATTTCCGGATGGAACCGCCGTTTCGCGGCGCGAGGCGTGGGGCGCGCTTTTGGAAAAGGGCGTGCGCTGGGAGTCGGAGCATCGGCGCCAGTTCACCAACCAGTGCATGATCATCGACTGGAATATTCAGCGGATGAATCGCGCCCTCCAGCTCGTCGCGCCGTCACGGGCTTTGCCGGAGGCGCAGGTCCGGCGCTACCTCCACGAAGCGGTCGGCCTGAAACCGTGGCTCGGGCCGGAAACGCCGGATGGGCCCGCCCGGCCGCTGGGGGACGATTTTTACCAGACGACGCCGCAGGGCCTGACACGCGAACTGGGCTACGTCGGCAGTTACGGCGAGGTCCTGGACTGGGGCGTGCTGATTTACCTCTCCACCTGCAAATTCGGCGCCAACGGAGCGCTCGACCCCACCAGCGGCGACCCGGAAATTCGTGAGCAGCTCGCGAAAATGACGCACGCGCGCTCGTTTTTCCGCTATCCCGCCCCGGACGATGAGGGCTTCCGGGCCATGCGCCTTGAGACCGGCATCGGCTGGCGCGATACGGCCTTGATCGGGCCGGTCATGTACGGGGCCAGAAGCGGAAAAGAGGGCGCGGCAAGCTGGCTCCCGTGGGTCGTTCGCACCGAGGAAAGCGTCGCGGCGTTCGGCCAGATGCTCGATGACGGCCAGTTTTTCCCCGTGCTGGCGGAACTGCTCAAGGACCGGTCGCAGCGCATGACGAACGCGCTGATGGACGTTCCGGCGCAGTATGCGTGGCTGACGGCGGAACTGGAAAAACTCCGCAAAACCAACGCCAACCGAAAGCTTCCGAGGCTTCCCTTGAGTCCCGGCGAGCCGGACGTCACGTTTACCGACGAAACGGATGGCGTGGCGGTCCTGCGCCGTGGGGATGAAATTCTGTACGTCTCCGTTTACTGGCGCGCCCGTTTCGGCGTCAACGGCCTTTCCAAAGTGCATTACATTTCCCCGCGTTTCGAGCATTTCGCGACGATCCGCAACCAGACCCGATTCACGCCCATGGAGGACGGCACGGCATGGGAGCGCCCGAACTGGACCACGTTCGGCTTCAGGCCGGACTGGGGCGTGCATTACCCCGGACGGTTCGATTCGGTCCACGCCGGTGAACTGCTTCCGGTCGCGAAAATGCCGGAGTCCCTGACCAATTTCGAGCTTGGGCGGGATAATATTTTCGCGGGGCGCGGCGAGTACATGGAGGTCCAGTACAGCGACTGGTTCGTCCGAATGGACCTGAAAGGCCAGAAAACGAAATGCGGGAAAAAGGGGTTTCGGGGGAGAAACGCCGCTCCGCAATAAATTCGTCTTTTTCCCGGTGGGGGGCCTTTCTTTTTTGCGTTTTTGAGGTATAATGGGAACGATTTTATTCATTCCCGTTTGCAAACCAGAGGATTAACCAATGCAGGCACTTAAAGAACAGTTCACGGCAGACCTTGCCGCCGCCAAGACGGCTGACGCGATCGAGCAGGTACGAATCAAGTACCTCGGCAAGAAAGGATCCATCACCAATCTGGCTAAAAACACGGACTTTCACTCCCTCTCCATCGAGGAAAAGAAGGCGTTTGGTTCCAAGCTGAACGAACTGAAAAACTTTGCGGAGCAAGCCCTCGCCGCCGCGAAAGAGGCCGCCGCGAACGCCGCGCCTGCGAAGAAGACCACGGGCCTGGACCTCACGCTTCCCGGAACGGGCCGCACCCTGGGGTCCCTGCACCCGATCACGCTCATTCAGATGGAGCTGGAATCGATTTTCCAGGGGATGGGCTTCACGGTCGTGCCGTCGCCGGAATGTGAACTGGAGTTTTATAATTTCGACGCGGTGAACATTCCGTCGGACCACCCGGCGCGCGAAATGCAGGACACGTACTGGCTGAAGAATCAGATGCTCATGCGTACGCACACGTCGGCGAACCAGGTCCGCGCGATGCAGAAGCTGGGCGTTCCGCTCCGCGCCATTTTCCCGGGACGCTGCTTCCGCAATGAGGCGGTGGACCCGAGCCACGAGAACACTTTTTACCAGTGCGAGGGGCTCGTGGTCGATAAAAATATTTCCGTCGCGAACCTGATCGCCGTCATGAAGACGCTCCTGAGCCAGATTTTCCACTACGAGGCGACCGTGCGTCTGCGCCAGGGCTTCTTCCCGTTCGTCGAGCCGGGGTTTGAACTCGATTTCCAGTGCCAGCTTTGCCACGGCGAAGGCTGCTCCACGTGCCACGGAACCGGCTGGCTCGAGCTGATCCCCTGCGGCCTGATCCATCCGCGCGTTCTGGAACACGCCGGCGTGGACCCGAACGAGTACAGCGGTTTCGCGTTCGGCGTCGGTTTGACGCGTCTGGCGATGATGAAATTCGGGATCCCGGACATTCGTCTGCTCAACGCGGGCGACGTGCGTTTCAACACGCAGTTCCCGACGTTTGTGTGACGGTTTAGACCGTTTTTCAAAGCCCAAACAAAAAGCGCGCCTTCGGGTGAAAGCGCGCTGAAAATTCAATTTTCAAAAAAGGCCGGGCGTGTGATTTAGTTGCACAGTTCGCGCAGCATCGCCAGAACGACCAGCACGTCGTCTTTGGAAACCTGCTTCCAGCCGTCCAGTTTGTGGTTCAGGATCGCCAGCTTGAACATTTCCACCGCTTCGTCGAGGTCGGACGGAAGTTTCGGGAGGTTTTCAAACAGACGCTGCGGCGTGATGGAATCGCGCATTTCCCCTTCGATTCCCGCCCGGTCCGAATTGATGGGCGCGTCGATGGCCGGCTTGACGGCATTCGGGGACCGGTCCGTGTCCTTGAAATCGCCGTCTTTTCCGGGCTTTTGGGGACGCTGGCCGCGGTCTTCGTAGCCGGCGTCCGGGTCGTCACCGAAGCCGCTGATGAACGAATTCAAATCACGCGCGGTGCTTGAAACGATGCCGTCGGCCTGGACCCTTCCGGCCTGTTCCGGGCTTGGGAAATTGGCCGAGCCGGTGGCGCCGGAGAGCTGCTGGGAGTCGAAACCGGCGGCGACGTCCTCGTCGAGTTCGGAGAGCATGACGTCCTCCTCGCGGGGCTTCAGTTCCGGCGGCGCGCCAATGGCGACCCAGCGCTGCCGACGCATGAGGGAGACGCTCCAGCGATTTTGCGCGGCGCCTTCGAGCCAGACTTCCGCGTCGTCCCAATCCAGGGCGGCCTGAAAATGGCTCCAGAAGAGACCATCATACTGGTCGTGCGTTTCTCCGAAACGTTCGTACACGCGGCGCAGACGTCCAACGTGCTGGCTCGTGACGTTTCCAACGCGGCGGCTCCACGCTTCATCCGAGTAAAGCTGGTTTGGAACGCCCGAGGCGATCATGCTTGCGCGCCAGTCATAAATGAGTTTGCCCTTTTCCCAGTTCGTCCGGCTGATGAGGCGGTTCCACTGGCCGACGAACTCACGTGAGGCTTCCTCCGCGAGCGCGACGTCATATTCCGGCTCCTCCTCATGAACGAGTGGTTCCTTTTCCATCGAATCGACGTCGGAAAAATCATAAGGGCCTGGGTCCTCCTCATCGAGGCTGAACGGCGGTACATTTTCATCCCAGTCCGGATTTGTGTTGGTCTCATTCCAATTCATATATAGACTCCTTCACAAAATAATACGGCAATTTTACCACGAGACTTCATAGAAAAAAGAGGAAGCGGTTCATTTTTACGGTTTTTGAGGCCCCGGTTTTCGTCACGATTCCCCCAAAAATCAAACTTTCTCTTGAGAAAGTGCTTTTTTCCCGAATTTCAGGGAGTCGAACCACGGACTGTGACCGTTTACCTCTAAAAAAAGGTTCTGTATGACAGGAATCGGCGCACTTATCGGCCTGGCGGTCGGAATTTTTTTAATCATTCGGAAATTCAACCCCGCGTACAGCATGATCCTCGCTGCGGTCCTTGGCGGTGTGATCGGCGGGCTGGATCTGAATACGATCGTGAAGCAGATCTTTGAGGGCGTGGGCGACATGGTGCCGGCAATCGTCCGAATCCTTTCTGCAGGTGTTCTTTCCGGCGCGTTGGTCAAAACGGGAAGCGCCCAGAGAATCGCCGACTCGATCATTCGCGGCCTGGGAGCCCGAAACGTCCTTTTGGCTCTTGCTTTAGCGGCTTTTCTCCTTACTCTCTCCGGCGTGTTCGTCGATGTGGCGGTCATCACCGCAGCGCCGATCGGGCTGGCGGTTGGCGCCAAGGCTGGGCTTTCGAGACGTTGCATTCTGCTGGCTCTCGTGGGGGGTGGAAAGGCCGGGAACGTCGTCTCGCCGAACCCGAATACGATTTCCGTTGCCGAACAGTTCGGAGCGGATCTTTCCGATGTGATGCTCGCGAACTGGATCCCGGCCGTGGTGGGAGTCATTTTCACGGTCTTTCTTGCATGGCTCATTTCCCGGCGCGGACTGATTCTTACGGAAGAGATGACGGAACACCCGACTGATATGCAGAGTAAGGGCCCTCACCTTTGGGCGGCGCTTTGCGGACCCGTAGTGACGCTGGCTCTTCTGGCGCTGCGTCCTCTGGCCGGGATCAAGATCGATCCATTTCTCGCGCTTCCAGCGGGCGGTCTGGCGTGCATCGTCGTGACCCTGAACTGGTCGAAACTCCGCGAATCTCTGGATTATGGCCTCTCGAAAATGTCCGGCGTGGCGATCCTTCTCGTCGGGACCGGCGCGTTGGCGGGGATCATGAAGAATTCGACGCTCAAGGACATGGTGCTCAGTTTCCTCAACTGGACGCACCTGCCGGAAGTGACGCTTGCACCGGTTTCCGGCATTTTGATGTCGGCCGCGACGGGAAGCACCACTGCGGCGGCGACCGTGGCGGGAAACTCTTTTTCTGCGACGATCATGGCAGCGGGAGTCTCGGCCGTGGCCGGGGCCGCGATGATCAACGCCGGCGCGACCGTGATGGACCAGCTTCCGCACGGGTCGTTCTTCCACGCAACGGCCGGCTCGGTGCAAATGCCGTTAAGTGAACGCCTGAAGCTCGTGCCGCTGGAAACGGCCATCGGTTTCGTTCTGGCGCTTACTTCTTTGCTGGCGAACATGTAGTCCTGCGGAGACGGCGCTTCCTGCGTCGTTCAATCCGAAAGGACGGCCACTTCTACGGGGACGACGCTTCCAGCGTCGTCTTCAAACCTTTTTTATATTTGACGACGCTGGAAGCGTCGTCCCTGCAATATTTGGGGTGGATTTCTCAAAAATTTTTCTTTTTTTGAAAATTTTTCCCTTTTTTTCTTGTAAAATCTGAAAACCCGCGTATAATTTTTCTTGAATAAGTAAATGATCAAACTTCTTTCTCGAAAGGAGATTCCATGAAATTTTCACATATTGCCCCCCCCCCGCATTTTAATATTTACGCGGGTTTGGTTTTTTGCGCGGCGGTACTCGCGGCTGGCTGGGGCTTTGGCGAGACGTATAACGACGGCGGGATCCATGATGTGTCGACTGCCATGACGGGCGACTCCGTTACGGTCTCGAACGGTTCGACGCTTAACTGGACGTACAACGGCGCGGCTTACCCGCTTACGGACAAACCGCTGAGGGTCGAGGGTGGTTCCACGTTCTATTTCAACCAGAACAAGGAAGTCCTCGGAAATACCAGCGCGGTCTTTACCGGTGCGGGAACGGTCGCTACGCTTGATTATTATACCGCGAACAACAAGGGCCTGACGGTCGAGGACGGCGCGGTCCTCAATATTTACAATAAATCGAATAACGGCTACGGCGCGCTGCTTCTCAACGGGGGATTTCTTAAAACGACTACCGGCACGGCGACCATCAATTTTTACGGGTCGGACAATACGACCTACACTTACGGCTCGCTCCGGAATAACGCGTACCCGGTCGAAGTCGGCACAGGGGCCACGCTGACGGTAAACGGCGGTCTTTATAACACTTACAACGCGGCGGATCAGAGCCATAATCTGACCAAAAAGGGCGCGGGTCTGCTCGTCGTGAAGAACGGCGTGATCGGCGCTACCCACAATAACGGCGCCACTCAGTTCGCGGCGTCCTCGTTCATCGTTCAGGCCGGTTCGATCCAGCTCGGGGAAAAGGGCGGCATTTACACCGGCGCCACGATTGAACTGGGATCGGGGACCACGTTCACCATTGACGCCAACGCCGCGAATTCCTCGAACGTCACGTTCACCGGAGCGGGAACGATCGATCTGAAAGGCGCGCATCTCAAAGGCACTCCGACGATTAAAGAGGGCGCCACGCTGAACGTCAGCTGCGCTCAGGGCCTGGCGGATGCTTCTCTGAACCTCACGAACGCGACGGTCACGGCAAAAGCCAGTGACGCGCTTTATCATCAGAAAGGCACTTCGAACATCGCGAACTCCACGATCAATGCCGAGCAATATACGACGATGGACACGAAGCTCCTGCTCACGGGCACCAACACGATTACTTCCACGTCGGTCAACGGCAATGAGAACTACGGCAGTTTCCTCATGAACGGCGGCTACGTTAATGACGAAGTGGTCAATGTGGTGAGCGGCACGACGACCATCACGACGCCGGCGGACTCCAAGGGGATCCGTATGCGCGGCGGTCACACCGGGTTTGACGTCGCGGAAGGCGCAAAGCTGATCGTCAATTCGAATATTACTTACGATACCGGGAACGGCGAAAATGATAATGGCGTCTCGACCGGGATCTATAAAGTCGGCAAAGGGACCATGACGCTCGCCCGCGGAACCATCGGAAGCAGAAATAATGAGGCTTTGGTCGGGAACGTGATGGTGAAAGAAGGAACTCTTGAACTCACCGGCGAGTCCAGGATTTTCAGCGGTACTACCGTCACGGTCGATGAAGGCGCCACGCTGAATTTCAACTCGACCAATACTTCGGACCATGCGACAAAAGCCACGTATAATGTGGCCGGTACGCTTCGCCTCGGTTCCATGAGGAACACCTCGAACAATTCGAGCAACATTCAGGGAACGATCAACGCCGAAGGAAGCAGCGCCTTGGTGGACTTTGCCATAAACGACCCGCTGGGTTACTATCTGGGCGCAGGCAGTACGACGACGGTGACGGCCATTTCGCTGAAAGACGGCGCGACCATGACGAACTCCATCGTCCGCACGACTGCGAATGACGGCGCGGCGCAGGTGACGGTTCCGAGTGCGATCACGCTGGAAGGCGGAAAAATCACTTCCTACTCGATCGGCCGTCAAGTCAACGATTACGGCAGCTACCTCCTCTGCAAACCGATCACGGTGACCGGCGAAGGCAAAACGTCCACGATCGACTCGTACATGTTCCAGGTCCGCAATGACTCCAAGAAGGTGACGATCGAGCCGGGAGCCACGCTGGAGATCTGCTCGAGGGTTTCGACGCAGCCAAACGTTGCTAATTACATCTGGGAGATCAGCGGCGGCGGAACTTTCCGTCCGATCATTCAGACGCGCGAGATCCAGGCCGAGGGTTCGACCACGCAAAGTTACAAGCAGGAATTCACGCTTCTGACCGGTGCCTCGACGCTGGATCTGAAGGACGTGACGGTCGATTTGACGGCGCTCAACTCGCCGATCACGTCGTCCGGGAGTGAGTGGAAACTTCTGAGCTCCACGCCCGTGGATAATTTGGGCCTGGTCACCTCCGCGGGAACGATTTCGTCCAATCAGGATACGAGGATCCAGATAAATCTGACGGTCAAAGACGGTGAACTCCTCGGCCAGACGCTTCAGGCGAATAATTTCAACGTGAACGGCTCCGCGCTGGAACTTTTCCTGGATGAGGACGTGGATTGGGGGAGTAACTCGAACCTCCTGAACGGCTACAAACTGTTCGACACGGATTCGTGGGGATCTTTTTCCGGTCTGACGGTCCACGGAGATTTGACCGGTCTTGCTCTGAACGCCGCCGGGAACGGGCTGAACCTCATAATGGCGTCCGGCGTTCCGGAACCCGCCACGTGGGTCCTGCTTTTGCTGGGGCTTGGAGTTTTGTACGGCGTGAAACCGCGCCGCCGCTAGTTTGTTCTTCTGCGAGGGGCACGTTTGGGGCGGGCCCCTCTTTTTCCTTTACGGGTAAACGTTCTACCTCTTCCTGGGGGGCAGCTTTATGAAACGCGCCTTTACACTCGTTGAGCTTTTAGTCGTCATTGCCATCATTGGGATGCTGGTGGGGCTTCTTCTGCCTGCCGTGCAGCAGGCTCGTGAGGCGGCTCGCCAGATGCAGTGCGGGAACAATCTCAAGAACCTCGGGCTGGCGGCCTTGAACCACGAATCGACTTCCAAGATTTTCCCCTCCGGGGGCTGGAATCTGGAATGGGTCGGCGATCCGGACCGCGGGTTTGGGCAAAAACAGACGGGCGGGTGGTTCTACTCGCTCCTTCCGTTTATGGAACAGGCCGCGCTTTATCAGCTCCCGACGGACGGCCAGCCCGACACGATCACGCAGCAGCAAAAAGACGGCGCGACGACGATGATCCAGACGCCGCTCGCCATCGCGAACTGCCCTTCACGACGTTCCCCGACGCTCAGTTTCGGCCAGAATAACCGGACGCGCTACAATTCCTCGCTTCCGACCCAGATCGCGAAAAGCGATTACGCCGGCTGCTGCGGCTCCGGCAGTGCGTTCCGCTCCACGAGCCCGACCTCACTGGCCAACGGCATGACCTACATTAATAATAATTCGTGGCTGCCGACCGGCGATGGGGTGATTTATACTGTGAGCAAAGTTTCGTTTGGCGAGATCCGTGACGGGTCCTCGAATACGTACCTCATTGGTGAGCGGTACCTCCGGCCCAATTCTTATTTTGCAAGCGGTACGGCCGACGTAGATGACGGAGACGATTTTGGAATGTACATCGGCCATGATAATGACGTGGTTCGAAGCACTGCGACCTCGTATCTGCCGATGCAGGACCGGCCGAACTATGACAATTCGTCGAGCCGTTTCGGCAGTACGCACGCCGGCGCATTTGGAATCACGATGTGCGACGGCTCGGTCCACCGGATCTCCTACTCGATCGACGCCGAAACGCACCGCGACCTGGGGATCCGAAACGACGGCAGATCGCTCCAAGCCTACGAATAAAATCCGAAATGCGTAATTAAATCATTCCCGTCGCTCTTTTTAGTTTGAATGAGGCCAGAATCGCGTCGCACAGTGCGTTCGTGAAATTCACGTCGGCCTGCGTCTTGAGTGAAACCGACTGCAGGTAGTCCGAGTGGGGTGAAACGCCTTCTTCGAACTGTTTCCGCACAATCTCCAAGTTCCGCGTCGCTTGCGTCACGGCAGTGCGGGCGACCTCGAGCCTGCCGCGGGCTTCGCGCTCGTTCAGCCACGCCTGACGCACCTGAAGTTCAATTCCTGACCGGGCTTCGTCCCGCATTCGATTCACTGCGGTCATTTGATGCATGGCCGCTCTTTCTTTGGAACGACTGACGCCACCGTCGATTGGGGTCCAGACCATACAGACCGACGCGGACGCGTAATTATTCTCCGCCAGCGAATCGTTTTCGAGGTACGTGTAACCCCCGGCCACTGCCATGTTGGGGAGCCGCTCGGAACGGTATTCGCGGGATTTCGCTTCCGATTCGACCGCTTTGGACGCGAGGGCTTTCAACTCCGGCCGGTTTTCCAGCGCCAGCTGGGTTTGAATCTCCAGATCGCCGGAAAGCGGCTGCAATCCCATCGGCTCCAGATTGACCGGCGTGTTGAGTGGGCGGGCGAGGTAGCGATTGTACGCCGATTTGGAAAGGTCGAAACCCTGTTCCGCCTGAAGGATCTGCTGGTCGATCTCCGCTTTGGAAACCTGAGCCGCGAGGTGAATATTTTCCGTGATGACGCCCTTTTTCACGAGCGACTCCGTGTGCTGGACGTGCTCGGCCAGTTCGTTCTGTGTCTCATGAAGGACCTGAACGATCCGGTTGAGCCGAAGAACCAGCAGATAGTTTTCCGTCACGCCCATTTTCAGGTCGAGCAGGTCAATATGCGCGTCGTATCTCGCCTGCTCCGCGCGGGCCTGGGCCTGATCAATGAGGCTCGTGATCTTCCCGCCGGTGTAAATCGGCAGGATCGCCTGCGTCGTCGAAACCATAAAACTCTGATTACCGACGGGAAGATCGACCGCAGTCGGAAGTTGCTGAATGAGCGGCGCAAGATCCGGAAACCGTTCTTCAGCGGCATGGAGTGCGGGAGAAAAGTCCAATTCGTATTCCGGCCGGGACGAAAGGACCGTGTACGAGGTAGCGTTCGTGACCTTCGGCATACGGGCGGCATGGGCAGCGTCCTGGCCAGCATCTGCCGCGGCGACGATCTGCTGCTTCGCCTTCAACTGATTATTTTCCCGAATCGCGATTTCCCACGCCTGTTCCAGCGTCTCGCCAAACGAGTATCCAACGGCCATAAGCAGGCAAAGCGAAATTTCCAGTCCGAGGCATATCGTTCTGTAAAGCTTTCTGCGAAAATCATTCGTTTGTATTTTCATCTCTCCGTCTCCTTTCGGAAAACGATTTTAAAATCATGGTGTTTGTCCCTGATGTAGTTCTTCAGAGTTTTTATCGATCAGAAAAATCGTTAAAATTAGAATAATCCGGAGAATCGTTAAACTTTTTGTATTTTGTCTAATTTGTAAGAAGAGACCATAAAAAAACTCATGACCCCGGGCGGAATCATGAGTTTGAGCGAGGTTGACGGGACTTGAACCCGCAACCTTCGGCGTGACAGGCCGACGCGCTAACCAGTTGCGCTACAACCCCGTTTTCGGGAAAATCATTCGAATCACTCCCCTCCCGAAATGAGAGTGAAAAGCGAGGTTGACGGGACTTGAACCCGCAACCTTCGGCGTGACAGGCCGACGCGCTAACCAGTTGCGCTACAACCCCGAATGATGAAGTACAGTATAACGCATTTTTGAATTTTCGCAAGGGGGGGGGAGGAGGATTTTCCGAAAAATTTTTAGGAAGCATTTTCGGGAAAAAGCTCCTGCGAAATCATTCAAACAGCATGCCGCAGTAGCCGACGACGCTCTTCAGATCGCCGCCGGTTTCGCCGCTCGTCGTATGCCCGACCAGAACGGCGCGGTTGAGCTGGCCGAGCTCGCGCAGAGTCATCATCATGAAGGCGCAGGGGATGCAGCCGCACATGGAAACGTGCTCGTCACGGCAGATGGCAAGCATTTTTTCCGGGTCGAGGGCCTGCATCGCTTCAATGACCTCCTGATCTTTCTGCAGGGTTTCTTCCTGCGACTCGTAGTGATTCATGTCGGAGCTGGCGATGATCGTGGGGCGCTTCGGCAGCGTGCGGATCCAGTCGGCGAGCTCTTTGGCGGACTTGGCCAGTTCACGTTCACCGCCCACCATTACGGCTCCAACCACGTGCGAGCCTGGGGTGAGTTTGGTCAGGAACGGAAGAATGACCTCGATCGAATGTTCGCGGTCGTGGCAAAGCGAATCCAGCTGGAAGTGCGGCACGGCTTCCACCAAGGCATGGCTGAATCCCTCGTCCCCTTCCATCGGTCGGCCCGGCAAGAGCCAGCGGGGAGTCGGGCAGACGCCCCAGTCCACGCCCACCGCGTTATGTTTCGGTGCGAAGACGAGAATTCGATTGGAAAAATCGACCTGCTCAAGCGTTTGCGCAGTGAGTTTTCCGGAAAATTTCCAGCCAGCGTGAGGAACCAGAACGCCCGGGTAGGGTTTCTTTTCGACCGGTTCTTTCGAGAAGAATTCGTCCCGCATGGTTTCCAGGACGTCGGCCTGCGCGGGGTAGAAAAGGCCCGAGACGGCTGGTTTACGGGGCTCCTGACGGATCAGGGGTTTCTGAACGGTGGACGTCATGAATGCGATGTCGGTGCAGCCGACCTGAACGCTCAAAATCTCCGTCGATTCGTCTTTTTCAAAGCCGGAATTCTTCAAAACGTCTTCCAGGATCGCTTCCGGTTTTTTGCCCGGTGCGTAGCCAAGGATCCATTTTCCGAAACGGATCGCGAGGAGCCCGGATTTTGTGGAATCGATCGATGAAACGTCCACGGTCTCGGCGTTTCCCAAAGACTTGGGGTCCCAGAAGACGCACAGCGCAGTTTTCTGGAGATTCGCGGGTCTCAGACCGTTCTGACGCATCGCCATCGTGGCGTTCTGGGAAAGAGCCAGCAGCGTGGATTGAAGCGGCTGGGGGTTCGTCATGTAAAGCTGGGCGCAGTCCGCGCTGATTTTATCCAGCCGGACCCGGAGACACGCGCCGCTGACGGTTCCGTCATAGGCCCCGGGAAGGTAAAAATCCGGGATCTGGTTTTGGAAAAGTTTCCCGATGTTCTTGTAGCAATGATCGGCGAGTTTGGCCAAATCGGCGCGAGTTGGGCCCTGCGGCGGAACCAGAATCTGGTCGGCGAGTTTTTCCGGCACCATATCGCGCAGCCGGGCTTTGAGCAAAATGCCCTGGAAACGGAAAAGAAGAGCACTTTCATTTTTCCAGGCGTCTTTGGGAAGTCTGGCTTTCACGCAGGTTTCCTCGAGAAACTGTTTTGCGTTGAGTTTCAATTCCGTCGCGACTCCCGGAAGAAGCAAACCCCGGTGTTCCCCCTGAATGATCATCAGACCATGCTTTCCGATTTCGACGAATTTCTCGCGGTCCTCCCCTTGGGCACCGACGAGTTCCGGCGAATGGAGGATCCAAACCTCCATTTCCATGTCGTTGATCTCATGATTCTGAATCGGCGGGAATCGAATGTCGTCGATGGCCGCGCGGTAAGCCGCCTGGTCCAGAGCGTCCACGAGCGGGATCGAATCGCCGAGACTTCCGCAGCAGGCCCGGAGCTGACGAAAACGTTTCAGAGAGACAAAAGCTCCGTAAACAGGACTTTCGCCGATTCCATCCAAATCTTCCTTCTGGATTTTATTTTCAAATCTGCAGATTGTCAACGCAACCTTGCGGCCTGCAGCCTGAAGAATCGCTTGTTTTTGACTTTCGTTAATTTCCGGAGCGGTATTCATCGTTTCGTTCATGGGAGACCTCTATGTCTGTGGAAACTTGATCATCAGTCTGACCGAAGTTTTCCAAAAATAATTTGTGCCCGTATTTCTCTTTGAAATATTTATTTACGTCATATAATATAAAAAAGTTCGGCCTCTTTGTAAATAGTGATTTTGAAAAAAATTTTTACCACTTATGCGATTTTCATGAATAGTTTTCTGGAAATTTCAGAAAAAATACTTCAAGAATTTGTCAGGCAGGATAGTTTATTTGGACTAATCCCCCACTTTTTTGGTGTAAAAAGTCCACAAAAGAGTTTTTTTTGAGAAATTTTGCGGATTTTTACAAATAATTAAGATGGGGATACTTGATAAAATCTCTAAAATTAATTATAATATAGGAAACACTTAGATGGAAGTGTAAACTTTATTTTAAGAAAGGATCAAGAAAATGCGTAAATTGATGGTTGTTTTGTCCGTTATGGGCATTTCTGCTTTTGTTGCTGCCGCCCAGGCTGATGATGCTGCTCCAGTCGTTGAAGACGCTCCTGCCGTTGTGGCCGAAAAAGCCGCTGAAGCTGCTGAAGAAGTTGCCGAAGCTGTCAAAGAAGCTGCTGAAGAAGCCAAAGAGGCTGTGAAAGAAGCTGCTGAAGAAGTTGCTGAAGAAGCCGAAGAAGTGGAAGCCGAAGAAGTGAAACCTGAAGAAGCCGAAGCTGAAGCCAAGGCCGAAGAAGAAGCCAAGGCCAAAGCCGAAGCTGAAGCGAAAGCTAAAGCCGAAGCTGAAGCCAAAGCTAAAGCCGAAGCTGAAGCGAAAGCCAAAGCCGAAGCTGAAGCCAAAGCCAAAGCTGAAGCTGAAGCGAAAGCCGCTGCCGAAAAAGCCAAGGCCGAAGCTGAAGCGAAAGCCAAAGCTGAAGCTGAAGCGAAAGCCAAAGCTGAAGCTGAAGCGAAAGCCAAAGCTGAAGCTGAAGCCAAAGCCAAGGCCGAAGCTGAAGCGAAAGCCAAGGCCGAAGCTGAAGCGAAAGCCAAAGCTGAAGCTGAAGCGAAAGCTGCTGCCGAAAAAGCTAAGGCCGAAGAAGAAGCCAAAGCCGCTGCTGCAGCTGAGGAAAAGGCCGCCGCTGCTGAAGCCGAAGAAAAATCCGCCGATGCTGAAGCCGAAGAGAAACATGCTTGCGTTCCGTGCCAGAAAGTCGCTCGCCCGGTTTATGTTCCGCGCTTCTATCGCTGCAAATGATCAAATTTTGATTCAATGAGGAATTGAATTCAGACGCGGTCAAGATTTGGCCGCGTTTTTTGTTGGGAAACGCTTTCTTTGTGGGCTTTTTCCTGAAAAAAATGGGAGTTCATCTTTCCAGAAATTGATTTTTTGTGTATTATTTAAAAGAAACAGAAAGCAGTATGTCAGCCAGAAGGAACCGTTAATGGCCAGACCCAATCCCAAGAAAGCGCAGTTTGTTCCCGGAAAATCCGCAAAGAAATCGACCTCCCCGGGGAACGCTTCCCGAAAAGCGGGCCGAAACGTGGGGTCGTACTCGATGGAAGTCGATCCGGTCGGTTTGCGCATCATCGGAGGAAAATTTCGCGGAAGCAAATTGAGCTACCTGGGCGACCGGCGTCTGCGCCCGATGAAAGACCGGGTCCGCGAGGCGGCGTTTAATCTGATCCATTCGTACGTGAAAGACTCGTTCGTTCTGGACCTTTTCGGCGGAACCGGCGCTCTGGGGCTGGAGGCCCTCAGCCGCGGGGCCGTCGGGGCGGTTTTCACCGAGCAGCATTTTCCCACGGTCCGGATCATCCGACAGAATATCGCGTCGCTGGGGCTTGAGGCGCAGGCTCAGGTTTTTGCCGGGGACGTTTTTCTGCATTACAAAAAGGAGCAGGCGCTTCCGAAAGACCACCCGTGGCTCATTTTTTGCTCGCCGCCGTATTTTTTCTTCCAGGAGCGGCTGGAGGACCTTTTGGACCTCCTGAATGGCCTGTACGCTCAGGCGCCGTCACAGAGTGTTCTGGTCGTGGAGTCGGACACGACGTTCGACTGGTCGGCGCTGGAATCGTTCGGCCAGTGGGACATTCGCGAGTACCCGCCGGCGGTTCTGGGGATCCTCCAGAAAAAAGAGGGATGAGAAAAACGATTTAATTCAGGAAACGGATTTTCAGGATGATTTACCTTCAAACCATTTTCATGGCGATCCTTCAGGGAATTACGGAGTTTTTGCCGGTCAGTTCCTCGGGCCATTTGGCGTTTTTGAACCAGATTTTCGCCCGCGTCGGCTGGGGGGCGCTTGAGGAGCCCGTGATGCTGGAGATTTTGCTTCATCTGGCGTCGCTCCTGGCGATTCTGTGCTACTACTGGCAGCCGGTGCTTCGGATGCTCAAGGGAAAGGACTGGAATCTCGTGAAACTTCTGTTTTTCGGGACCATCCCGGTCGGGATCGTCGGCATTTTGGCGAAAGTCTTCTTTGAGGAAGAGTTCGACGCGATCCTCCAGAGCGTGCAGGTGACGGGCGCCATGATGCTCGTGACGGCAGGGCTTTTGATCCTCGCCCAGAAACTTTCCCGTCAGGACCCGAAAATGATGCACGAGAAAAAGCGGCGGCGCAATCTGAAGACGCTCTCCCCGCTGCGCGCGTTTGGGATCGGCTGCGTGCAGGCGCTGGCGGTTTTGCCGGGACTTTCCCGAAGCGGCTCGACGATCACGGCCGGCCTTCAGGCGGGGCTGACCCGGCAGCAGGCGGGATCGTTTTCGTTCCTGCTGGCGATTCCGGCCATCGGAGCGGCGGGAGCAGTCGAAGTCCTGAAACTCCTGAAAAACGGCGTTCCCCCGAGCGTTGGCGTCTTGCCGCTTTCCATTTCGTTCGTGGTTTGTTTCGTCGTGAGCCTTTGCTCGCTGGCGCTTCTGGTGAAGATCCTGCGCACGCGGTGCATCGGCTGGTTCGCGGTTTATTTGATCCCCGTGGGGATTTTGATGCTGGTTTTGTGACTACTGACGGTTCAAGATCTCGCACACGCCCTTCATTCCTGGCGCTTCTTCCACCTCGACCGTCAGGCGGGTCCATTGGCAGTCCGCCAGTGGGGTGGTCTGCGTGAGCTGCTCGGCGATGTACGCGGCCAGAAGTTCCGCCGTCGTGTTGAAGATCGGCAGAATGACGCATTCCTCGAGCGGGAAAACCCACCGGCGCGTCCCGAAACGCACTTCCAGCTCGACCTCCATCGGGGCCATGCCGTTTGAGATCTCGTCGGCTTTCGCGGATTCCGTTTCATCTTCCGGAACCGATTCTTTGGCCGGGTTGACGCTCGCGCTGACCATCTGGGCCATTTTCTGGAAGTAATCGTCCGAGGTCAGTTCCTTTTCCGGGTCTTTGTACTCGTTCACCGACGAGAGCCACCCGCCGACGCGGTTCAGCCAGTCCATCGTGCCGGGCGTCTCCTCCGGCTCTTTTTCGGTCATCGTGAACTTGAATTTCGGGTTTTCCCCCTGCAGGAGCGTTTTGTGGTCCAGCTTTTTCAGAATTTCATGCAGACTTTCGGAAAATGGGACAAAATCCACGACGTACCCGGCGGCGTTCAGCGGCTGCTCCAGCTCGACCGTGCAGTGAAAATCGTGCCCGTGCAGCGGCTCGCAGTGGTTCGAATCGTAAGTGATGAAATGCGCGGCGGAAAACGTCTGCGACGCGGTATCCAGGCGGATTTTGAACGTTTTTTCCATGGTGGGCTCCAACTTGAGAAAAGGACGTTTTTTTTATTATAGAAGAATCCGCCAGAAATTCAAGGGCGCAGAGGGGCTTTTGAAGGATTTTTTCATAAAAATCGAAACCAAAAGAGTGAAAAGAAAGAAAAGGTTTGGGCGAAACACCAGCCCCGTCCCGCCTCAACGCGTGATTTAAACACGGATTTCCACGGATTGGAAGGATTTTCACGGATTTTTAAAGAAGGAGGTGAAAGTTCTTTTCTGAAAAAATCCTTTGAATCCTTTTAATCCGTGGAAATCCGTGTTTAAATGAAATCCGGAAGCGGTTCCGGTTTTCCGTCAGAGCAGTTTCCGCAGGACCGTCTGAAGGATCCCGCCGTTCCGGTAGTACTCGATCTCGACCGGCGTGTCGATCCGGACCGTCGTGTTGAACGTGATTTCCGTCCCGTCGGCTTTTTTCGCCGTCACGGTCAGCGTCTGCGCGGGTTTCAGCGATTTCATGTCGAACTGAATGTCGAAGACCTCCTCGCCCGTCAGACCCAGCGACTGCCACGACTCGCCGTTCTGGAACTGGAGCGGTAAAACGCCCATCCCGACCAGATTGCTGCGGTGGATGCGCTCGTAGCTCTGCGCGATGACCGCCCGCACGCCGAGCAGGCACGCGCCCTTGGCGGCCCAGTCGCGGCTGGAGCCGGTCCCGTATTCCGCCCCGGCCAGAACGATGAGCGGGACGTTTTCCTCGCGGTATTTCACGGCCGCATCGTAAACGGACATTTGCTCGCCGGAGGGCATGAAGCGCGTGACGCCGCCTTCCGTGCCGGGAGCCAGAAGGTTCCGCAGGCGAATATTCGCGAAAGTTCCGCGGGTCATCACGCGATCATTTCCGCGGCGGGAGCCGTAACTGTTGAACTCCTTCTGATCGACGCCGTTCTGCTGGAGGAACAGACCGGCGGGCGAGTCCTTCTTGATCGCGCCGGCGGGGGAAATGTGGTCGGTCGTGATCGAGTCGCCCAGCGCCAGCAAAACGCGGGCCGAGCGGATCGAGTAGTCTTTCTCCGCGTCGTAGGCGGCCGTCATTTCGGTCATGAACGGCGGTTCCTGAATGTACGTGCTCTTCAGGTCCCACGGGAAAAGGTCGGAATCCCCGGCCGGGATCGCGTTCCAGCGTTTCATTCCTTCGTCCGTCGTGCTGGCGTCGCACTCGAAAACGCTCGAGTACCGCTGGGTGAACATTTCGGGCAGGACCGACGCTTTTTCGGCCGCGGCGATCTCCTCGTTCGTCGGGAAAATGTCGCGCAGGAAGACCGGCTGGCCGTTCGCGTCCGTTCCGAGCGGATCGTTTTCAAAGTCGAAATCGACCGTCCCGGCCAGCGCATAGGCCACGACCAGCGGCGGGCTGGCGAGGTAATTCGCCTTCACGAGCGGGTTCACGCGCCCCTCGAAATTCCGGTTTCCGCTCACGACCGCCGCCGCGACGAGCTCGTTTTCCGTGATGGCTTTTCCGACGTTTTCAATGACCTGGCCGCTGTTCCCAATGCAGGTCAGGCAGCCGTAGCCCACCGTGTTGAAACCGAGCTGGTCGAGCGAGTCGCTCAGGCCCGCTTTGTTCAGGTAGTCGGTCACGACGCGGCTTCCGGGAGCAAGCGAAGTCTTCACCCACGGCTTCGATTTCAGGCCCTTTTCGACCGCGTGCTTTGCCAGAAGGCCGGCGGCGAGCATGACGCCCGGGTTGCTCGTGTTCGTGCAGGACGTGATCGAGGCGATGACCACGGCGCCGTGCCCGATGGTGCTTTCAGAGCCGTCCGCGTTCGCGACCGTTCCAGTCCGTTTGGCGGCGTCGGCGTCGAGCGCAAAACCACGCTTTTCGACCGGGGCGGCCAGGGATTCCGCGAATTTTGCCTTCATTTGGGAAAGAAGCACGCGGTCCTGCGGCCGTTTCGGCCCCGCGAGGCACGGCTCGACGGTCGAAAGGTCGAGCGTCAGCACTTTCGTGTATTCCGGCGTCGGCGCGTCCGGCGTGCGGAAGAGTTTCTGCGCTTTCGTGTAGTTTTCGACCAGAGCGACTTCCGCCTCGCTGCGGCCGGTCTGGCGCAGGTAGTCGATCGTCTGGGCGTCGATGGGGAAGAAGCCCATGGTCGCGCCGTATTCCGGCCCCATGTTCGCGATGGTGGCGCGGTCGGCCAGCTTCATCGTCGGGACGCCGTCGCCGAAGTACTCGACGAATTTCCCGACCACGCCCTCTTTCCGGAGCATTTCGGTGATCGTGAGGACCAGATCGGTCGCGGTGATCCCGGGGCGGAGCTTCCCGGTGAGGTTCACGCCGATGACGTCCGGCAGGAGCATGTAGAGCGGCTGGCCCAGCATGACGGCCTCCGCCTCGATCCCGCCGACGCCCCAGCCGAGTACGCCCAGCCCGTTGATCATGACCGTGTGCGAGTCGGTTCCGACCAGCGTGTCGGGGAACGCGACGTCTTCGCCGTTTTCATCCTTCTGGAGGAACACACACTTGGCGAGGTACTCGAGGTTGATCTGGTGAATGATTCCCATGCTCGGCGGGACGGCCCGGAAATTCGCGAGCGATTTCTGCGCCCAGCGGAGCAGCGCGTAACGCTCCGAGTTGCGGTGGAACTCCATCTGGAGGTTCTTCGCAAACGCGTCGCACGTCCCGAAAAAGTCGGTCTGGACCGAGTGGTCGATCACCAGATCGACCGGGATCAGCGGGTTGATCTTTTTCGTGTCGCCGCCCAGACGCTCCATGGCTCCGCGCATGGCGGCCAGGTCCACGACGCACGGCACGCCGGTGAAGTCCTGCAAAATCACGCGGGCGGGCTTGAACGGGATCTCCATGCGCGGACCGTTCGGCGTCCAGTTCGCGATGTTCCGAATGTCCTGTTCCGTGACCTCAAAATCATCGCAGTTCCGAAGCGCGGCTTCGAGCAAAATCCGGATGGAGTACGGGAGTTTCTCCAGATCGGTGATGGACTCGAGCGCGGACAGACGGTACATGACGGCTTCCCCCGTGCCGGTCCCGAAGGCGGCGCGAGCGTGGAACGGATCGATTTTCTTGTGATTTTCCATGAGTTTCTCCAGTGTAAAGTGAAAAGGATCAAAAAGACCCGCTTATTTTACCACGTTTTCAGAAAATTTCCAGCGGGGGCGGCGACGACGCGAAGCGTCGTCTTTCGGAGTGCGGTGATACAGTCGCGTAAGCGACATTCACCGCTTTCCCTTGCGGCAATACCGCCTCGGAGAGGCGTTTGCCGCTGAAGCACGCTGGACTTTTCCCACGTGAAAACCCTTTTTTTACCTTCCTGTTTTTCGGTCGCTAAGTGAAAGCGGCAAAGGAAGCCTTCGGCTTCTGTATTGCCGCACTCCAAAATTCTCCGGGAAAAATTTTCCTTTTTTTCCCTCCGCCCCCCTTGACGGTTTTTTATTCTGTGGTATAGTATAGTTCAATCATTGACGAGCGGTCGTCAGTGGGACCAATCGCGGAAATGGCGGAATTGGTAGACGCGCCAGGTTGAGGGCCTGGTGAAAGCTGATTTCATGCAGGTTCAAGTCCTGTTTTCCGCATCCAACCCGTTCGGTTATGCTGGACGGGTTTTTTTGTGTAAAGTCTTTTTTTGCGCCGGTCCAGATTTCAGTTTTGAGGCAAATGAAAATCATCGCCCTTCAATCCGGGAGCAGCGGGAACTGCATTTACGTCGAAAGCGGCGGGACGCGCCTCCTTTTCGACGCGGGGATCAGCGGCGTCTGCGCCCAAAACCGGCTTTCGGCCTTCGGGATCGATATAAAGTCGGCCGACGCGCTTTTCGTGACGCACGACCACTTCGACCACACGTCGAGTGTGAACACGTTCCACCGAAAGTTCAAAATCCCGGTCTGGATGACGCTCCGCACGTGCGAGGCGGTGCGCGGAAAAGGGATCAAAGTCCCGGGAAACGTCGAGCATTTCTGCTCCAACACGCGGTTCCAGTTCAAAAACCTCTGGATCGAGGCGATCTCCACGACCCACGACGCGGCGGACGGAGTGTGCTTTGTGGTCGATGACGGCCGGAAACGGTTCGGGATCTGCACCGATTTGGGCTGCGTTTTCCCGGCGCTTCCGCAAGTCCTCGACTCGCTGGACGGGGTGCTGCTCGAGAGCAATTACGACCCGGAAATGCTGCGGAACGGGTTTTACACGCCGTGGGCGAAGAAGCGGATCCAGTCCTCCGCGGGCCATCTTTCCAACGAGGAATCCGCCCATCTGCTCGCCGAACACGGCGGTCGGCTGGAGCGCGTTTTGCTGGGCCACATTTCCAACGAGAACAATACGGAGGAACTGGTCATGGAAACGCACCGCAAAATTATAGGCCAGGAGTTCGAATGCGATTTGGCGCATCATTTCGCGTGCTCCGACCTGATCGAGATTTAACCGTTTTTTGAGCGTATGCCCTACGATTCCCTTTTGATCTACGCCTACGGCGGGCCGGAGTCCATGACCGAGGTCCCCGATTTCATCCGCAGCGTGACGGGCGGGCGGGTCTCCGCGGAGCGTCTGGCGGAGGTTCAGGCCCACTACGCGCATTTCGGCGGGGTGAGTCCCATGAACGGCGCGATCCGGGAATTCATGCGTCTCTGGCGGGCCGAGAATCCGGAAATTCCGGTCTATTTCGGCGCCTGTTTCGCGGAGCCGGGGATTGAAAAAACGCTTCGTCAGATGGTTTCGGACGGGCGGCGGAATGCGATGGTCCTGATTCCCGCGCCGTTCGTTGGCTACCAGACCGCCTACCACGAAAAACTCGCGTCCGTTCGCGCCGGGATGGATTTCTGCCCGGAGTTGACTTTCATCCCGCCGTTTTCGGAGGATCCGCTCTTTTTGAAGGCGCAGGAGCAGGTGATTTCTGAAGCGCTTTCGGAACCGGCGGTTCTGCTTTTTTCGGTCCATTCCCTACCGGTTTCTCTGGCCCAAAGGAGCGGTTACGAGGCGGCTGTCTGCACGGCGTTTGAAGCGGTAAAAGCGCGTTTTCCGTCGGTGGATTCGTATCTGGCGTGGCAGAGCGCAGCGTCGGGGGAGGTTCCGTGGCTGGAGCCGAAAACGACCGAAATGATTCGGGAAATCGCGGCCAAATACGGCCCCAGGACGCGGCTTTTGCTCATCCCGTTCGGCTTCCCGTTCGAGAACATGGAAGTGGTGTACGATCTAGACGTGGAGGCGCGGACGCTGGCCAAGTCCCTCGGACTGAAGGTCTACCGCGTCCCGACGGTCGGCTTGCGGCCGGAATTCCGCGCGATGGTTTTCCATTTTTTTCAGGAAAGGAGTTTTTTATGAAAAGGTTTTTCGTTTTCCTTTTGCTCGTTCTGATCCTTTTCTTGGGTTGGGGCTTTACGACCTACAACGGGCTGATCCACAAAGACGAGACGGTCCGGGAAATGTGGAGCGAAATTGATTCCCAGCTCCAGCGTCGCGCGGATTTGATCCCCAACCTGGTCGCGACGGTGAAGGGCTACGCGGCCCACGAGGAGAAAATCTTCGAAGAAGTCACGAAATCCCGTGAAAATCTTCTGAAAGCCGGAACGCTCGGGGAAAAAGCGGAGGCGGAAGCCGAGATGAATTCGGCCTTGGGGCGTTTGCTTGCCATCGCGGAAAACTACCCGGACCTGAAAGCGGTCGATGCGTTCGTGCGCCTTCAGGACGAACTGGCCGGGACGGAAAACCGGATCGCGGTGGCTCGTTCCCGGTACAATTGGGCGGTGAAGGACTTTAATTCCGCGATTCGCCAGTTCCCGGGCTTCATTTTTGCCGCGAGGATGGGACTTAAAAAGGCGGAATTTTATGAAGTCCCCGCCGGTCATGAAGCGGTTCAGAACGTTCCGGAAGTCGATTTTCAGGAAAAGAAATGAAAAACGTTTTTAGCTTTTTTAGCCTTTTGGGCCTTTGGGTGATTCTTTGCCCGACCGCCCGTGCGGAGTTCCAGGTCCCGACGCTCACCGGTCGGGTCGTGGACGCCGGCGGCGTTTTCACGCCGGAAGACGCGCAGCGCATTGAGCAGACGATCCTGAAACTGGAGGAAGCGACCGGCGGCCAGATGGTCGTCGCGACGCTCCCGACGCTCGGAGGGATCACGATCGAGGAGGCCGGGATCAAGCTGGGTGACGCCTGGAAAATCGGCCACGCCGGAAAAGACGACGGGGCGATCCTGCTTTTCGTCGTGCCGGAAAGCAAAATGCGGCTTGAAATCGGCCGCGGCTGGGAAGGTCCCGTGAACGACGCGCGGGCGGGGGACGTGATCCGTGCCCTGGTCCCGTTTTTCAAGGCGGAAAAGTACGCCGACGGTGCGATTTACGCGGTCGAAAAGGTCCAGGAATTCGTGACGGGAGACCCGGTCGAGGCGAAAAACTCGCTGATGAGCCCGGAGGGGCGCAAGCTCGCGCCGGAGGAAGAGTCCATTTGGATGATTCTTCTCGGGGTCCTCGTTTTCATCGCCTTCTTCGTGCCCATTCTCTGGCTGGTTCTCTGGCCGCTGGCGAAAATCTTCATCATTTTGCCGTGCTGGTTCATCCTCTGGCTGATTTTGCGTCTGTTCCGGATTCCCTTTCCGGCTCCCGATCTGGACTTTTTGTTCCCGTATTCGGGCGGCTCTGGCGGTTCAGGCGGTTCATCAGGCGGATGGTCGGGAGGTTCATCGGGCGGCTCTTCTGGCGGCGGCTATTCCGGGGGCGGGGGAAGTTTCGGCGGCGGCGGAGCCTCGGGAAGCTGGTGAAATTCCTGAATATTCAGGCCTTTTTCCAAAAAAATCCCGCCGTGGGACCTTGCGCTTTCCTGAAATTCAAATATAATTGACGCAATGTTTTTAAAGAAGCCGGACCTCATGTGGGGGTCAGGCTTCCTTTGATTCTGAAAACTTACTGCAACGTGAAAAAAAGGTGGTTTATGCCGGAAAAAATGAGTGTGAAGTCCGCGCGCCTCGCCGAGGCGATTGGGAAGGAAGTCTTTCTTCAGGGCTGGGTGCGTACGTGCCGCGACCAGAAGACGTTTTGCTTCGTCGAGCTGAACGATGGTTCGTGCTTCGGAAACGTTCAGGTCGTCGTTCCTGATTCCATTCCCAATTTTGAAGACGTCCGGAAGCTCGGCTCGGGTTCCAGCATCGCCGTGACGGGCACCGTCGTGCAGTCCCCCGGAAGCAAGCAGCCGACCGAGATCCAGGCGACGGCCGTCGAGATTTACGGCTACGCCGCCGCGGACTACCCGATCCAGAAGAAGCGCGCGTCGTTCGAGTTCCTCCGCACGATCGCCCACCTGCGTCCGCGTACCAACTCGTACAATGCGGTCTTCCGCGTGCGCAGCCGCATCAGCTACGCGATCCACCAGTTCTTCCAGAACGAGGGCTTCGTTTACGTCCACACGCCGCTGATCACGGCCTCGGACTGCGAGGGGGCCGGCGAAATGTTCCAGGTCACGACGCTCGATCTGGAAAACCCGCCGAAGACCCCGGACGGAAAAATCGATTACGCGCAGGACTTCTTCGGGAAGAAGACCTCGCTGACGGTTTCCGGTCAGCTTGCCGTGGAAAACTTCGCGCACGCTTTCGGGAAGGTTTACACTTTCGGGCCGACGTTCCGGGCGGAAAACTCGAACACGCCGCGCCATTTGGCCGAGTTCTGGATGATCGAGCCGGAAATGGCGTTTTACGTCCTCGAAGATAATATGGAGCTGGTCGAGAAGTTCCTCAAATTCGTGATCAAAACGGTGCTGGACGACTGCCCGGAGGACATGCAGTTCTTCAACGACCGGATCGACGAAACGCACCAGCTGCTGGAGCGTCTGAACGGCCTGCTGAACAGCACGTTCCAGCGCTGCTCCTACACGGAAGCGATCGAGATCCTGGAAAAGTCGGGCCAGAAATTCGAGTTCCCGGTCAAGTGGGGGATCGATCTGCAGAGCGAGCACGAGCGGTTCCTGACCGAAAAGTACTTTAAGGCGCCGGTCATCGTGTACAACTACCCGAAAGAGATCAAGGCGTTCTACATGCGCCTGAACGACGACGAAAAGACGGTCCGCGCGATGGACGTGCTGGTCCCCGGCGTCGGCGAGATCATTGGCGGAAGTGAACGCGAGTACCGCCCGGAAGTTCTGGAGCGCCGCATGGTCGAAATGGGCCTGAACCCGGCCGATTACTGGTGGTACATGGACCTGCGCCGTTTCGGGACCGTGCCGCACAGCGGGTTTGGCCTCGGCCTGGAACGGATCATCATGTACGTGACCGGCATGCAGAACGTCCGCGACGTGATCCCGTTCCCAAGAACGCCGGGATGCGCGGAATTTTAAGAAGCGGCCCGGTTAAAACCCAGGATTAAAGCCTTAACCCGGTTCCAGGGGGGAGCCCAACCCACTTCCAACCGGGATTTAAACACGGATTTCCACGGATTGGAAGGATTTTCACGGATTATATTTGAATCAAATTAAAGCGTTCCTTTAATGAATCAAAAAATCCTTTTAATCCTTTTAATCCGTGGAAATCCGTGTTTAAATTAAAGTCTGGAGCACACTGGATCCGGTGCTTAAAAAGTGGGTTTCTGAACGTCTTTGAGCGTTGGGATTCGATTTTTCTCTCTTCACCCCTTTTCCACGTCGAGGATCGCCTCCGTGTTCCCGTCCGGCTTGAAGATTCCGACGTACGTCTCGGAGTTCAGATTATGCCCCAAAACGGAGCGGTTACAGCACTCGGCCAGCGAGCGGAAAAAGAGCCACTGCGTGTCGGCGACCTGAACCCGAAAACCGGCGGCGCGGTGCGGCGGGACGTTCTGGAGTTTCTCGCCGACTTTCAGCTGGCGCCAGGTCAGCGCGGAACCCATTCGCTGCGGGTCCAGATCGATGAAAATCGGGGCGTACAAAGCGCTCTTTTCCGTTCGGTAGTCGGCGCAGATGGAACCGTTTTCGACCCGAAAATCGTTTCCCTTGGTCAGCTTTTCGCGCCATTCCGGAAGAGCCAGCGGCAGAAAAACGGCGCAGGGACCGTTCGAGTTTCCAGCAAAAAGCTCCAGCGAGTCTTCCGTGGCGTAAACTTTCGAGGCCGAGAAAATGGGGAGCGCGGTCTGCCAGCGCAGTTCACCGTCACGGACTTTTTCGCCCTGAAAACCGTCGCCGGATAGCGCGTCGCCGAGCAGCAGAAAGTGCTCCTCCTTCGCCAGAAGCACGTGGCGCTGAACGGTGAAGCCCTCCGAAAGTTCCAGTTCCAGCTCGACGTAATCCATCTCCTTCGTGCTGTGCGAGAAAATCTCCCGCCACGAGCCCTGGGGCGTGAACGGCTTTCCTTTCCACGTTCCGCGGAAGCGCCAATCGCCGGAGATCAGCGGCACTTTGCGGCTCAGAATTTCCAGCTTGGGGAACATTCGGTTCCACGTGACCACCGCGCCGGTGAGCGTCTGCCAGTTCGTCTGGAGGATACTCACCTGGCCCCACGGCGAGTCGTTCGACGCGTTGGGGAGCGACTGCGCCAGCTTGCCCGCCGTTTTTGAGGTCAAATCGGGAAGGATCGAAACCGCCAGTTTTTTGTCGTCGCGGTCGGAATCGATTTTCAGGGCCGCGACGAAAAGCTCCGGGCACCAAAATGCCGTTTTTTCGGCCGGGTACGTAAAAATCATGGAGCCGTCGGGGCGCGTGCAGTACATCAAAAGGCGGACCGCCCATTCCAGCGCCGAGAGTCCGTCGCTCGTGAAAATCGAGTTTGAGTTTTCGTCGGTTTTGTGCTCCAGAAGCGTTTCCTCGTTCCCGTTGGGGTCGGGCAGGGCGTCGATCCGCATCAGATCGAGCCAGCGCGACCGGACCCACGAAGCGGCCAGCAGACGCGAGACGGGCAGAAGGTCCGCGCGCGGCATTCCCGCCCCGTCGAGAAAAGCGTCCAGCGTCTCGTTCACGATTTTTTTGGCCTGCTTCAGGAGGACGTTTTTCCGGGCCGCGGTCAGTTTCCGGCCCACGCACGCCAGCGTCAGCGGCAGTTCACCCGCCAGAAGCTGAAACGCGAGCGGTTCCTCATCCGGCGAAATGGCCTGCGCATCAGCCGCGAGCTGCTCCAGAGCCGCGAAGCATTGGGCGGCTTCTTCCGACGTGAAAATCTGCGCGTCGGTTAGGGCGTTGAGGCTCCGCGCGACGGCGAGGATCGGAAACGCGCCCGCCTTCAGGGCCTCGGGCTTCATCGCCCAGTCGAGGATCCCGTGCAGATTTTCAGAGTTCAGGATCTCGCGTGGAAGCTTTGCCTCGGGCTGGGTCACGAGCTGGAAAAGGGCGTAAATCATTTTCCGGACGCGGGTTTCCCAGCCGGCCAGGGTTTTGCCAAAAAAAGTTTTCGTCCACGGAACGGCCCACAAAACGTGCGGCGTGATCCCGGAGCGGGTCTGAAAGAGCAGATCAGGGTGCGCGTTTGCCATAAAATTTGAAAAGGTTTTTCCTTAAATCTTGAAATTGAACGTTTCAGCGATGATTCGCCAAATGCGGAACGCGATCGTCTGCGGATCCGCGTGGATCTTGGCCTGGCCCGTGAGTCCCACCTCAAGAAGACCCTCCGAATTATCGAGCGGAACGTCCACTTTATACGACGGCGTCTGCGGTTTTTCCGTGCCGTCCTGCTCCGTCGTGGTCGAAACTTCCCCCTTGTGCTTGTTCGACAGACGCGGCGAAACCGCCTTCAGTTCTTCCGTCGCGACGTCCTTGGACTTTCCCGAAAAGACGCGGAACGGGCACTCATTCAGGTTCACGTCCACATCCTGGCCTTCCTTGATGAAATCCTTTTGCGACTGCGTCACGACGAGCGTCGCTTTCATTTTTTTCGGGTCACCGATCAGGCAGAATGCGTCGCCCGTGTTCAAAAAGGCGCCGAGGTTTTTCTGCTCGAACGGCGTGTCGTACCACATCGGAAGCAAACCGTCGCGCTCGATTTTCTTTTGAAGCATCGCGGGGACCATCACCCCGTCCCGGCTTGCGCGGATGATCAGCCGTTCCTGGTCCTCCCGACGCTGGGCCAGATCGTGAACCGCGGCGTCAAGCGCTTTCTGAATGATCGGGATCTGCGCCTCGGCCGACGGGTCTTCCTTGGAAAGGGACGGCAGGTAGGCGAGCTGGGCGCGCAGACGCTGTTCCTCGCGTTCCAGTTCACGGATCTGAAGTTCCAGGTCCGGATTGGTCAGAACGGCCAGTACCTGCCCCTTTTTCACGGTCTCACCCGGCAGGGCGCAGAGCTCCGAAAGGGTCCCGGGCTGAAGAACGTACACCGTGTCGCCCTGATCGTACTGGATCTCCACCGGCGTGAAAAGCCGGAACGGAAGTTTCACGAAAAGGAGGAAACAGATCAGGCCGATGAAGAGGGCCAACGAAATATAAAAACGTACTTTTTTCACTTTTTCGAGTCTTCCAGGAACGTAAAAAAACTTTCCGATTTTCCAGAGCGGCATGATGAGCAGGCCGTACAGCGACATTAAAACGATGAATTCGCCGAGGACCTGCAAGCCGTAGGGTTTGAAAACGCGCAGCAGGAACATCGTAATGGAAAGGGTCACGACCCACCGGTAACACGCGGACGCAATGGCGTAAAGCGCGAACAGGATCTGGTTCCGCTGCGGGAGGAACGGGTCGTCCGGGTACTCGAGGCCCAGGCACCACTCGCCCGCCTTGCGGCTCAGGATGCTCGTCGCTTTCTGACGCATGTTCGGGATCTCCATCAAGTCGGCCAGCACGTAGTAGCCGTCGTACCGCAGGAGCGGATTCGCGTTGAAAATGATCGTGCTCACCGACGAGATGAACATGATGTTCAGGCAAATATTGTGCAGGAGCCCCGGATTCGAGTACCACCAGATGAACGTGCAGAACGAGGCGAGCCAAACCTCGACGAAAATTCCCGCGAAACCGATGGCGGCGCGCGCCCACTTGCTCGGAAGCATCCACGAGTCCGAAACGTTGCAGTACAGGCACGGGGTCAAAACGAGGATCATGACGCCCATTTCGTGGCACTCACCTCCGAAATGCTTGCACGTCAGGCCGTGGCCGAACTCGTGAAGGACCTTCGTCAGACCGAGGATCACCGCGAGCCAGAGACCGTTTTCCGGGGTGAAAAACTGGTAAAAACTCGGGAGTTTGCTGTAGAAAGTGTCGAAATGCGTCAGGACCAGCAAACCGGCGGAGATCATCATCACGAAGGAGACGAACATCATGAACGGGGTAAAAACCCACGAGACGAGCGGGTAAAGGAAATTCAGGATTCGCTCCGGGTCGATCCCCTTGAACCGAATGCACAAAATGTTGGAAAAGGCCTGGATCAGCTCTTGACGGCGGCGTTTGATAGAACGTTCGTAGAGCTGGTACCCCTGATCGTGAACGCCCGTGAGGATCAATCCGCTGCGGTGAAGCGAGCCGATGAACTGGGAAAGCTCCTCCAGCGTGATTTTTTGCGGCGGGAATTCTTTCTGGAATTTATCCTTGATCTCGTCGAGTGACCGCCTTCCGTCCAGCATGTTCAGGATCGCGTATTCTTCCTCCTGAAAACGGTAATACTTCAGACCGACCGGGTCCTTCACGATCCAATATGACTTCCCCAGGTAGCGCTGCCTTTTGGCGCTCAAGTCGGGGCGGACGCGGATCGGAAGGCTGCGCGCGCTGCTCGAAACCAGACTGTCGGATAAAGTGGCCATAAAAAAAGGTTTTCTGTGATGATGAAACGGAGTTTGAAACGAATAATGAATAACGAATAACGAATAATGAGGAGAATGAGTTCAGACTTTTTTATCGAATGAAAGGTTAAACCTCTCTTTTCATTATTCGTTATTCGTTATTCATTTCCCAATATTTCGTACTTCTGCTCTCATGCCGGGCTGAAGGATCCAGTAGCCTTTCTGCTTTTCGGTGCCGTCGAGGTTCTGGAAGTCCTGCCACTGGTTTTCAATGTCCACCCAGACCTGGTACATGTCGCCGATGTCGTGCGACGGCTTGATGTACATCACTTTGCCCTGGAACGTTTTGTCCAGCGTCGGGACGTAAATCGTGACCGCCTGATTGAAAATGGACTCGGGCGGCGTCGTGCTTTCGATTCTGAAACTGTAGCGGATCGGGTTCATCTGGACCAGATGCAGGATCGGGTCGCCCGGTTTGAGCCATTCACCCTCTTTGCGGTAAAGCTCCATCACCACGCCGTCGTGCGGGGAGTGGACCTCAAATTTCGTCTGGTCGAGCTGAGCCGCCTCCAGCTCGGCTTTCGCGACTTTGTAATTTTCCCCCGCCATTTTGATTTCCTGTTCGGCCTGCTCGATCTGGAGCGTTGCCTGAGTGCGGGAGAGGATCAGGCGGTTATACTCGACCACCGGAACCGTATTCGGAACTTTGTGGTTTGCCTCGTCGGCCTGAAGGACTTCCGCGTTCGCGACGTCCCGGGCGGCCATCGCGTAACGGACGTTCACGTTGTTCTTCATCTGGATCTCGGCGTATTCTTTCTTCGCCTCGGCCACGTTGACGGCCATTTTCGCCTGACGGTCGTCGATCTGGACGATCAAGTCGTCGGCCTTGATGTGCTGGAAATCCGTGATGTAAAGTTTCATCAAAACGCCGGCCTCCTCAGCGGGAACGTCCACTTCGTAGATCGGAATGATCAGACCGTTCTCGACCGAGCGCGGGATGGAATTCACTTTGACGATTCCAGACGAAGTACTCCGCTCTGCGGCTGGCGTGGCCGTGTGGCTGGATGGAGCCGGCAGGTCAGCGCCGGGAATCGACGGAGTTGACGGAATGACCGGCGAGGAATACGGGTCCGACGTTGGGTCACTCGATGGAACCACCGAACTGCCCGGGAGATCATTGACCGTCTGGAATTTCATCCGGCGCGGGGCGGCTGGAGTCGTGGCAGTTCCGGCTGGCGTCGTGGTGGTTTTGACCGGAGTCGTGGCAGTACCGGCTGGGGTTGCGGGGGTTTTGACCGGAGCCGTGGTTTTGGGTTGAGCCGGGGCCGCGGTGGTTTTGGCCGGAGCCGTGGTTTTGGGTTGAGCCGGAACCGCGGTGGTTTTGGCCGGAGCCGCGGGAATCGTCGGGAGTGAATCCAGGGAATCCAGCGTGAGATCCTGGAAATCATCGTCCGCCAGCACGAAGGAAGTCGAAAGAAGCAGTATGAAAAGGGTGATGAAAGTGCGTTTCATGTGTACGTCCGTCTTAAAATCTTTTTGAATCCTTTGAATCCTGAAAATCCTGTCAATCCGGGTTTAGAACCAGCGGAAAAGGATCTTCTGCTGGATGAACGCGATCAGGTCGTAGAACCACACGTAACCGATGGAACGTTCGCCGCAGTAGATTTTCCCGGTCACACTCGCCCCCATGTTCGGGTTCGGGACCTGCGATTTATCAAACGCGACCCGGACCAGGACGGTGTTTCCCATCTCTTCGCGGACTTCGGCCGTTTTGTGGATTTCCACGATTCGCCCCTTGATCTTTTTATCAGGCTGCGAGGCCAGAATGAATGTGACTCGCAGATCGCCGTCGGGGAATTCTTTGACCAGGTTTTTCTGCGCTTCCCGAACCAGTCCGATCCGGTTTTCGGGCATGTAAAGCTCCACTTCCCAGTCCCCCGTCGGGTCGGCGACTTCCATCAGGACCTGACCGCGCTGGACCGGGCGGTTTTCGAGTTTTTCCTTCACGTCAAACGTCACGACCACGCCGGCGATCTGGCTTTTCACGACCAGATCCTGCTGTTTCTGCTGCAGAAGAGCCATTTCCCGGGCGTAGTATTCGAGCTGGACCGAAAGTTCCTGAATCTCACCCGCCAGGCGGCTCTGCTCCATTTTGTCCGTGGTCTTGCGAAGCAGAGCGGTTTTACTCGAACGTTCCGACGCGGTGCGTACCATGTCGCCTTTGAGTTTCGTGACCTGGGCGTCAAAATCAATGTTCCGCAGGGTCGCCAGCGGCGTGCCGGGCTGAACGACCGAGCCGTGGGAAACTTCGACCGAGGTGACGTCTCCGTCCATCTGGGCGAAAATCTCGGCGCGGTTGACCGGGAGGAGTTTTCCGTCCGATTCCACTTCGAATTTGTACGGGAAAACGAAGCAGCCGATCAAAAGGGCCAGAAGCAGGAGCACGACCAGGATCGTTTTGGGAAGGGTTCGAGCTTTTACGACCCACGACCAGCGGCCAATCGCACGCCAGAGAGGCATGAGGAACAAATTGTTGTGTTCCAGCGCGTTGGACAAAGCAACGCAGGCGTGTTTTTCCACCAGGTCCACACGCTGACGGAGCGTCGATTGCAGGGCACTGTTTTCGATCTGCTCCACGATCAGCGCACCGATCGGTTTCTTTTTGTTGTCCTGGCGTTTTTTGAAGTCTTCTTTGTCCTCTTCCCGAAGAGGTTCAATGAGCGGGATCACCACCACCGCCTTGCTGTGCGATTCATCGACGTATGCGTCCACGATCTTTTCGACCTGCGGCGCGAGGTTCGTCGTGTCGCCCGAGTACCAGAGCGGCTCTTCGACCGAAACGACCGAAGTCGCCAACCTGTTCAGGAGGCGGATCATGTTGGAGCGTTTATCGAAAAGGTCCTGGCCGCTGACCGCCTCAACTTTGCATCTGGAGCCGCGGCGGATGGCAACGCTCACGCGGTCGCACTCGATCAGACGTCGGCCCTCATTGGCGATCGTGTAGGCGGTCTGGTACGGGTCGAGCGACTCGTGGATCGTTTTGACGAATTCCTCGACGCGGTTCCAGAGAAGCTGACGGTCGGCGAGGTTTTTCAGCTGGCCGGTACGCAGGAACTCAACGGCGAGTTCGCACATCTGGTGCAGGAAACGCTTGTAGCCGCTCAGCGTGTTCTGGGTGACTTCCGGGCGCTGGAAAATTTCGACCAGACCGACCGTTTCGACTTCCGTAATGAGCGGCTGGAGCAGCACGATGCACCCCATCGGGTTTCCGGTCATGCCGTTTTCTTCCTCCGAGGACGTGTAGGGCGCGGTGGTAAGACCTTCCGGATGTTTCAGGGATTTGTAGAGGAGGCGGGAGTGCTCGGTCATTTTTTCTTTGTCGAGGTCCGTCAGGCCAGATTCGCGAATATTGACCTGGCACTGAAGGGCGAGCGTTCCCGTTTCGCCGACTTTCCACACGACGCCGCCGATGGCCGCCACTGCCGCAACGACACGCTGCAGAAACTGGGCGTAAAATTCTTCCTCGGGCATATCGCTGTGAGAAAGCTCGGTGATCTCGCCGACCAGTTCCTTAATATGCTGTTTGGTCTTCTCGACCATATCGGGGGTGAATGACTGCTGTGCTGACATTTCGATCCTGAGTAGATGAATAAGTGTTTACAAAAATCCTTCCAAATTCTACCACATTTTAAGAAATAATACAAGGGAGCGGACGCAGAAATCAGGAAAAAAAACCGGATTTTTAAAGTTTTTCACAAAAAAGAGATTCGAGGGAAAAGGGGCCTCGAATCTCTTCTGGACTGGAATCGCTGCGAGATTGTGCAAATCAGTAAGCGATGTAGTAAAAGTACTCGAATTTGAGCGTCTTCTTTTCACCTGCCTGAAGCGGCAGTTCCCAGCGGATCTCGTTTTGGCGGTTGAGCGCGCTGAGGTTCTGGTTGAGCTGAACGACTTTCGCGCCTTCGACCTGGTTTTCCAGCTCACCGGTAAACTGCTTTTTGACCACCGCCTTGATCAGTTCCGCGCGGCGGTTGGCGATCGTCAGCTCGACCGCGACGGTGATGCGGCGGCAGCGGACCCCCATGTAATGGAGCTCGTCGGTGCGCCCCACTTCCTTTTCATCGGCCTTGACGCTGACGCTGAGCGATTTCGTGATCGGGATCGTGGTCCTTTCTCCCGCTGAGGTCCAGTAGCTCGTGCTCTGGCCGAGGAATTGCTTGTCGGTCACGATCGCGGCCGGGCCGGTCGTCATGGGGAAGTCGAACGGGTTGATGAACTGAATGGAATCCCACGGCGTGTTGGAATTTTGCTGATTGCCGCGGTCGTGGCCGTTTTCGTCGCGCGGGTTGGAAACCGTCCACTCGACGATGCGTTCAAACTCGGCTTCCTTTTTACCGTTGGAAAGCGCCAGAACCTCCTCTTTGTTCATGGAGCGCACGCCGATCGGGTGGTAGTAAATGTCCGGGCCGTCACCCGACGCCGCGACCGAGCCGGAGGGGAAGTCGTCCACATCGTCGTCCGGCATCCGGGAGTTCATGACCATCTGGCTCATCATATTCCCTCGGTCACCCGACTCCGGCCGGAGCATCTGGTTGAAAAACGCCGAAAGGTTCGCTTTGTTCGAGAGAGGTGAAACGACGTTTTCGCAGCCGATCTTGGGGTAGCCGCTGATCAGGCTGACTTCCGCGTCCCGGAAGTCCCGCCACTGGTTGACGAGCGTCGCGGTCTGCTCGATCGTCATCGTTCCGCGGTTGGATTTTTCGTCCGGAAGCTGGATTTTGTAGGCCGGCGCCCACGCGATCCCTTTGGTCAGATACGAAATGCTGATGATCGCAGGCTCGTTGGTTTTGACATTAAAAAGGAGTGTCGGGCGAGTCCGCGTGACCGTCCCGATCTGGCCTTCCACGTCGATGCGCGCGATGGATGACTGCTGCAAAACTGTTTGCCCGGATTTTGTATTGAGTACCAAAATCGGGCTGGCGGCGTTGGGCGTTTCAAAGGGATCTCGCCGGCTGGAATAATACGACGACGCGTACTGCAGGTAATAGCGGGAAGTGGCGTCCGATGCGGCCGGCGGCGGGAGCGTATGAGAGGCCGAGGGATCCACCGCGGCGACTGTTCCGTCCACGGGCGGCAGATTCGCGTTGGTGAAATAGACGCGGACTTTCTTGCCCGTCAGGTCTTTCTGGTAGTTCAGATCGTTTACCGCGCCGACCGACTCCTCGCATGGACGCTGGGTCAAAACCGTTTCCACGTTTGCCGCGGACTGGATGAAAAATGTGCCGTGGATCGCGTAGGGGACGGTGTCCATGGCGTACTGGCCGCTTTGGGGGGCGAGGAAGTCTTCACGGATCAGCGCCACGCCGTTTTTGAACATGCTCACGGACTGGATCTGGCTGACGACCGGATCTGCTGGAGCGGCGGCTGCCGGTTTCACCGCCGGTTCCGATGCCGTTTTCGTCTGAGGTGCAGGGACGAGAATGGACCGCTGCGCCTGAGCCGTCGAAACGGCCAAAAGGAGACTCAAGGCCCAAATGGCTCTCACCGCGATGGATTTCCAGTTCCAGACGCTCTTTTTGAGCGTTTCAGGTTTTCGCTGTTTCATGGCTCATCCTCCTCACAGAAATGACGGTTTTTTTCAAATAAAACCCGATTTTGACGTCAAACGCCAAATCGGGCTTTGGGATTTCAACTGATCATTGAATTTGGATTTCTATTACTTAATTACGCCTTGGGGCCCCACTTCCTGCAGGGATGTTTTGGGATTGGCCGCGTCCAGCGCCTCTTTGGAACTCTTCACGGTCCCTTCGAGGTAGTTCTCGATCGAGGCGCGGTCCTGAATTTCCTCGAAGACTTCCGCGACGGCGAGCTGCATTTTCTTGTACTCCACGTCTTTGCGGATCAGGTCTTTCGCTTCGTCAAAGGTGACGCCGATCGGTTCGGTGAATCCGGTGCAGAGCAGGATGATGCAAACGTTTTCGACCTGGATGATGCCGGAAAGTTCACCCTCCTTGAGTTTGAAAGCGGCTTCCTCAAGTTCGGGCTGACCGCTGAATTTCGCGATGGGCGGGACTTCACCGCCGTTTTCGCGGCTGCTTGCCTCGACGGAGAACTGGCGGGCGAGCTGGGCGAATTCTTCCTCCGTGCCGGCTTTGCGGGCCTTTTCCCATACACGCTGGGCCGTCCGCATATCGTTCAGCACGATCGCACGGACGCGGACCTTTTTGCCGTAGTTGGCCTGGTAGCTGTTCTGGAGGTCCTCGTCCGTGACTTCATAGCGGCCTGCGGCGAGTTTTTCAAGCGCGACAGACGGCCAGATCGCGTCACGAATGTAGCGTTCCTCGGTGACTCCGTATCTCTCGGCGACGGTTTTGAGCCAGCTCTTCACGTTCGGTTTGCCGTCAGCACCGACCGGGAAGCCCACTTCCGCCTCGGAGGCCATTTTGGCCTGCAGATCGGCGTCGGTGATCGTGATTTTGCGTTTTTTGAGTTCCTGCTCGATGAGCGTGCGGTTGATCACGCCGGTCAGCGCTTCTTTGCCGAACATGGCGAGGCATTCATTTCCGAGGACCTGCGTGCTGATCACTTTGCCGTCAACCGAGGCGGCGACGCCGGGGCGGCGGTCCATCTTCGCTTTATCGCCGTAAATGATTTCGACTTTTGCCTGTTCAAAGAGCTTTTTCATGTACTCCTGGCAAATGTCGCGCTGCTTCTTCTGGGAAACGAGCGCGGTCAGTTCACCTTTCACGTCTTCAAATTTCGCATTGGCGGGGATCAGCTGCTCGCACAGCAGGATGAGGTACTGGTCCGCAAGCGGAACCGGTTGGCTCAAGTCACCGGGTTTCATTGAGAAAATGACCTTTTCAATCTCCGCGTTATTGGTGTTACGGCGCAGCGGCGGAACCACACCGCCGAGCGCGGCCGTGTAACTGTCGGTCGAGTACTTCTGGGCCAGTGCCGGGAACTGGGTCGGGTCTTTCTCGATCTCCGCGCGGATTTTATCAGCTTCTTCCTTCGTTTTGACGGAAATCATGCGGACTTTTACCGCCGGGCCGTACGTGCGGTCGTATTCGAGTTTCAGGTCGGCATCCGTGACTTGCACCGCTTTTCCGGCGAGTTTTTTGATCGCGAGCTGCGGGCGGACGATTTCATCGACGTACATTTTCGGGGAAATTCCGCGTTCCTCCTCGATCATTTTGAGGTACTGTTCCTTCGGAATCGAGAATTTTTTGGCCGTCGCGTCGATTTCGGCCAGAATTTCTTCTTCCGTGACCACGACGTTCGCGGCCGTGCAGGCGTTTTCAATGATCAGGCGGTTCACGAGCGAAACGAGGACCTGCTCCGCGTGGTCTTCCAGGGCGGCGTCAATGACCTTCTGACGGCTGATCTCCTGATTGTTTACGTTCGCCAGAACCTGCAAAACCGTGCGTCCGGGCGTCGCGTTTGGAGCGTTCTGGGCCTGAACGAAACTGGAAAGAATGAGTCCAAGGGAAAGAACTGCGAAGAAAATGGAACGGATCATAAAAAACTCCTGCGAAAAATGAAGGTGAAAACTAAATTCTGGGGGAGTATAGCATCTTTTAAAAGAAAAAGCAAGAGGGATTTAAATAGAGTGTGGAGTTTGGAGTGTGGAGAGTGGAGTTGAGAAAAGCCTGCGGCTTTTGGAGCGTTTAAAGGCCCCCCTGAAAGGGGGGCTGGCTCGCGAAGCGAGACTGGGGGGTTCCGAAACTGGTGAAAATCCGTCGTGCTTCCTGAACCCCTCCACCGCCTTCGGCGGTCCCCCTCCCCTTTCAGGGGAGGCTTTAAATGGGGATTTGGTCCCCCCCCTTTCAGGGGAGGCTTCTTGTGCGTTTCGGTTTTAATCCACCAAAACCTCCGTCACAAACGCCCAGCCGAAGGGTTTGATCTCCAGCTCGACGAATCGGGCCGTCTGACCCGCCGGGGCGGAAACCGAAACCGGGACGTTCACCAGAGCGGGGCGTTTCTCCCTTTCCGGTATTTCGGCCGCGATGGGGTCCGACCAGTTTTCACCGTCTGCGGAGAAACGGACGGTCATCGCGCTGGCGAGCCAGATCCCCGCCGTGCCGCCGTCCAGGATCATCGCCGTGACCTTTTCGACCGGCTGGTTTTTCTCCAGGTCAATGCAGATTTTCAGGTTTTCGCTTCCGCTCATTCCCACGCCGTGGCGATTGTAATTGGTGGAGGTCACGCCGTCGGTCAGCATTTTGCCATCGTCCTGGTACGGGCGGGCTTTCGTTCCGCCGACCTGCTGCGTGGAAAGCTGGTAGCGCATTTTTTCGGTCGGAAGGACTTTTCCGTCCCGCAGGAACTGGACCTCCGAAAGGAAGAGCCAGCCATTCTGAACGACGAAAAGACTGAGGGACCGCGCGGAGATTTTCCCGAAGTGGGCCTCAAACCGCTTCTTTTCCTCGTTGAATTCAAAACCGTTCAGCGTCGAAATTCCTTTGGGGGCCACTCCGAAACCGGCTTTTTGAGGGATCCCGTCCTCCAGAGAGTAAACGGCCGAGACCGCCGCAGGCCAGTGGATCCCCGCGCTGGTTTCTTCCATCGTGCAGACCCGGATCTCGTCGAATTCCAGCGTTTCGCCGAAGGAAAAATCGATCCTCGTCGGGGACGTGTTGGCCCAGCCGACGTTTTCGCGCCACTTGGAGCTCACCACGCCGTCGAGAAGCTGGCGGCCCGTTTCGTCCGGGTAGGTGATCGAGTCTTCCGTCCGCGTGTTGGTCGTGTACGGTTTGTGGAAGCACTTCGAGTAAAGCTTCACCGGCGCTTTCAGGTCGGGCATGAGCTCCGTCACGGGCCCCAGCGGGCCTTTGCCGGGCTTGGGGCGGAAGGTCAGGCGAATTTCGCGGATCTTTTGGGTGCCGGGGAAGTTCAGCGTAATATTCTGGTGCGTCCCGTTCATCGGATTAGGACCGGAATGCAAAACCCACGCGAGCGGTTCCCACGGCGCGTCGGCGTCGGAGCGGCACTCCGCCTGGACCAGGCCCTCAAAGCCGTTTTCCGGGTCTTCTTCCAGAAAAACGTCGAAAAGCTGCACCGTCTGCGGCTCGTTCAGCGTGTAAATGAATTGGGACGCGCCGCTTTTCAGCTCCTTCCGGCTCCACGTTCCGGGCTTCGGAAGGCTCACCGGTTTCCCTGCCACGTAGTCCATCCAGAGGGCGTACAGCTCGCGGCACTCGGGGTTTTCGCTCGTCGGCCAGTAAAAATCGGTCCCGAAATAGACCGCGCTCACGGCCTTCTGGAAGCCGGTCTGCGTTCCGGTTTCCAGCGACTGGCGGTAAATTTCCCACCAGTTCGGCTCCCGCCCCGTATTAATTTCCAGCTCGATCCCGAGGTGGTGCTTCCGGGCGTAATCCGCCGCCTGAACGAGCCGATTTCGGCGCGTGCCGGTACCGTCCGGGCGCGTGTTGAACGTCCAGTTGCTCTGAAGGACTACGACGTCGAAACCGACGTCGTACGCGGAAGCCAAACCGCTCGCATTATAGTACGGGATCCAGAACGAGCGGAACCCCTCGTCGTGGATCACGCGATTGTACTGGATGAACCCGCCGCGGCTCCGTTCGCCCATCCCTTCGGCCATCATGTAAAAGCCTTCGAGTTTCAGCTCGGGGAAGCGTTTCATCTCGGTTTTTACGGTATTAATGTACCAGCGCAGGACCACGTCGCGCCCCGCCTCGGTGGAAAGGTCTTCCGTTTTCCCGTCGCCGTTCACGTCCCCGAAATCGAGGACTTTCTGATTGAGCCACGGGATCGCAAACCAGATCTTTATCGGCGCGTCGGCGGCGAGTTTCCCCGCGGCTTTCAGTTCCCGGACCGCTTTGGCGAGCTGGGGGACGTTGATCTCGGTGCCGTGGAAGTACGCGTCCAAAATCGTGTTCCAGTCGGTCAGAAGCGTTTCCTCAAACTCCGTGCGTTTCCCGTTCACCGTGAAGTAAAGGAAGAGGAACGAGTCGAAACCGGCCTGGTCGGTCGGCGCGTCGGCCTCGTATTTCACGAGCAGGCGCTTGAAGTACTCGGCGTTCGTGAGGTTTGCTGGCGAGTGGTAAATCAGCGCACAGTTCCGGAAGCCGGCCTCCTCGGGAGTCATGTAGTCGGCCGAAACCGGGAGCTCAGAAAACGCGAAAAAAGCGGAAAAAAGGGCCAGAAGAAAAACGGGAAGGAATCTTTTCATAGTCAGGCGGGTGGGGATGATCCCCGAAAAAAGGGTGAAGGTGAGACGCTAAACGAAACGCTCTCTTCTGTGGATTCTATCCTATTCGCGCCAGAAGTCAAGTCTCCGGGAGTTTTTTTTTAAGAATATTTTGCCAAAATTTTGAAATATTTTCAGAAATTCAAGAAGAATCAGGTTTTTGGCAAATTGAGGGGGAGTCTGTCCCCCAAAACAAAAAAACCGGAAATTGAGTGGGGAATGAACCATTTCAGGTTTCCACTCAATTCCCGGGTGAAATCTTTGCAGGGATTTTTTTGTCCCGGAAGTTTAAGTCTGGCGTGTTTTACAAAAGGTCTTCCAGAAGCGGATCGCTGCTTTTGGTGGTCGGAATTGATTCCTCGATTACTTCATCGATCTGCTCGGGAATCATGTTCGAGGACGGCTCAACTTCTTCCACAGGAGTGGTGACGGGGCCCATGATACTTTGCGCAGGTGATGTGGTCTCCGCCGGAGTGATACTTTCCACAGGCGTTGGTACTGATTGAATAATGACTTCAGAACCGACCTGATTCGCTCTGTTCGGGTACGGACGCGGCTCGGTGATTTCCGCATTCCACGGGTACTCGGAGTAGTGTCGGTAATTGTACGGACGGTCATAATAGTAACCGTGGAAAGCCGGGTAACGATGAATCGTACGGGCATTTCCAGGATAACAGCCGTAATTGGGATCGTAGGCCGTCTGCGGCATTGGACCGAATGAGTCGATCACAAAGCCTTTGGTCTGCCATCCACCTTCGGGATCCGCGACACGATGCAGCCCCACCCGTCCTTTGGGTGCGCCAATGTTTTGACCACAATCCTGTGATTTGGTCGTCGTATAGGGCATTTCGGCCATGCTCTGGGAAATGACCAGGAATAAAGCCGCGATTCCAAGAGCCGCCAGGAAAAATTTCTTCATTTGTTTACGCATTCCAACCTCCGGTTGATTCAAAAAAATCCATTTTGTTCTACTTATCGGTTTTTTCATCCGGGCTCATCACTTTATTTGGAAAAATTCTCATTTTTCGACGAATCCTCATTTTCAAAAAAAGACGATTCTTTGCTAAAATCTTCAATTTTGCTATAGCCAAAAATCTTTAAAAAGTCTATAATTAATTTGGTTTAAATTTTGCCCTTGGTACACATTTATGAAGCAGGCGCTTTTTATTTTGTTGATTTGTTCGTTCACTGCCGCGGTTTTCGCGGAAAGTGCGGGGACGATGCGCCTGCGTCTGCGCTGGGGAGGAGAAGAAACTCCGGCTTACGGGGAAGTCAGCTGCAATTCCGGCCCCATGACGAATTTGACCCCCATTTCCATGGACGCAGAATGCCCGGGTGGGGCCTGGCTCGTCAACGGGAAAGCCGTGATTTCGCAGGGCCTTCCCAAAAAATATAATGGGTTTGACGTCACGGTTCCGTGGAAACCGGAAGGTTTACTCGTGGTTCACCTGGGAACACGGCCGAACGGCGAGGGAGCTTCGCGCGTGGAAATTCCTCTCAAGGAACTGGTGGACGGAAACAAAACGTTCCCGATTTCTCAGGAAAAAACGGCGTTTCAGTGTTCGGTGAACCGGGTCGCCGGCGATTCTTTGCGTGTTGACCTCGGGAAGGATAATTTGGTCTTCGCGCCGCGTGACGTTTTTCAATGTACGGTCCGGCCAAATCTTTTGCAAAATCAGACCGATCCGCGTACTTCTGCCGCTGGAAATGGTGAAAATCCCCAGCAGAATCAGTCGGGCGAACTGGAGTACGTCGTCTTCCGCGGGCGTGAAACTTTTGAATTGACGCGGGGAACCATTTCGAATGTGGACCTGAACGGTCTTTCAGCGGCCCAGTTCCAGTTTCCTGTTCCGGATCAGGAAGGGGTTTACGACCTCGTACTCACTCTGAAGCGCAGCCGGGCGGATGCGGGCCGCTCAGACGCTCATCGGCTCGATTCCCTGAAGCACCCGTTCCGTGGAAAAACAAATAATTTGCAGTTGGCGGAGCGAAAAATCCAATTCATCGTCCTGGCGGATTCCGCCGGAAATGCTGATGGTTCTGTCGGAACCGCGGGTTCTGAAAAAATTACTCTTAAACTGGAAATTGATCCTTCCAAACCTCGGTGGTGGGAAGATTTCGACCGTTCGGTGCTCCGTCAGTTTACCAGCCGGTTTTCAGACGTGCAGACGCTTCAAAATTCCCAGCGCCAGACGAGGACCGCCGGAAACATGAATTTCCTTGAGATCCCTCAGTCTCAGACTCCTGAAACGGCGCCGAACTGGGAGGCGTTTCCTCTCATCATTGAAAACCCGGACTCGCCGCACATTTTGGAAATTGAGTATTTGGCCAACGTGGAACAGAAATTCAGCGTCAGCATTTTTGAACCGAATTCCGCTGGCGCCATTTCGCCGCCGGGGATCGATTCCGGAGTGAATGTTCCCGCTCCTCTTGGGACCGCAGAAAGCGCCGTTTTTCGTCTGGACCGGCATCATATTCTGTTTTGGCCGAAGAGTAAAACGCCGATCGTTTTGCTTGTGAACCGCCATGAGAAAAAACCGGTTTGCATCGGGAAAATGCGCCTCTACGACGCCGGGGCGCATTTGGCGCCGGTGAAGGCCGGGAATTCCGCTCTTGCAGGGGATCAGACCGGGAATGCCGCCGGGAAAATAAAACGCCGACAGACCGCGCTTCTGCTCGACAAACCGATGTTTTCGCACGCTTTTTCGTCCTCCGAAATGAATAATGCGCAGACGGGGCTCTGTATTTCAGACTGGCTGACGTTTTACGAAGGCGGAAGGCGAATGATCGAGTACATGGAGCACGTGGGCTTCAATACGCTCGTCCTTTCGATCTACACGGACGGAAGTACGATTTACCCAAGCCGGATTTTGGACCCGACGCCCAGGTTCGATAATGGGATGTACTTCCTGACGGGGCAGGACCCGGTGCGGAAGGACATCGTGGAGATGCTTCTGCGGCAGTTCGACCGGAAGAACCTGACGTTGATCCCTGCGCTGGATTTTTCGTCGCCGATTCCCAGCCTGGAAGTTTTGGCGCGGTTTTCGGGGGCTGGAACCGGCGGAACGACGGCCGACTCGATCCCGAAGCGATGGCTGAACTCTGCGGGGAAAGAGCTCTGCGAGGAAAAAGCCTCCCTGAAAAACGGGGCCCAGTACTACAATATTTTGAACCCCGTGGTGCAGGAAACGATTCTGAAGAGCATCGCGGAGGTCGTGCACCGTTACGGCCATCACCCGTCTTTTGGGGGGATCTCGCTTCAGCTGCACGCGAACAGCGTTTTGGTCCTTCCAAATTCGCAATGGGGCATGGACCCGCAGAGCATCGCCCTTTTTGCGCAGGAAACCGGTCGGGTACTTCCGCAGAATTTCGCGGAGCAGGTCCAATTTTTAAGCTCCGAATCCGGTGCCCGTGAGTGGCTTGCGTGGCGCGCAGGCCGAATGACTCATTTTTACCGCCGGGCCGCGTCGCTTTTAAGCAGTATTCAGGACGCGAAGCTTTACCTCAACGGAACGGACCTTTTTTCACTGGACGCGCATCCGGAGCTTCTTCCGCGCCTGGACGGCATTTGCCCGGCTCAGGACGCGCTGCTCTTTTTTGGTCTGGACGTGCCGCGGCTTAAAACGATTCCGAATCTGGTCCTTTCCCGGCCTCAAAAAATCGTGACGAACCGGTCGCTCGCGGAACAGGCGGGGGATTTGCAGTGGGCGCAGACGCCCGGAACGTTCCGACTGTTCCAGGATCAGAATATTACTTCCGCGGTTTTTTATCACGCTCCGGAAGTCCTGCGTCTGGAATCGTTCGACAAAGCGAGCCCGTTCACGCCGACTTTTACCTGGATGGCGAGCACTTACGCCCAAACGACCACGGAGGCCCGCCGTCCGTACGCCGAAACCCTTGCGATGCTCGACGCGTTCATGATCATTGAGGGGGGCTGGAATCCCGCTTTCGGAAAAGAAGAGGCGCTTCGCGGAACGCTTCGGATGCTGAGTCAGCTCCCGGCCGTTCATTTCAACTCGGCGATGACCAGCGGAATGACGGTTTTGAAATCGCAGCCGGTCATTTTCCGGTTCTGCTCGCTCCAGGGGATGAATTACGCTTACGCGGTCAATGTGACGCCGTTCCCGGTGAATGCGCGCGTTTACCTCCAGCCCTCCCTGAACCAGCAGGCGGGCGCGGGAAATCAGCTCGCCAATTCGCTCCCTGGCCAGGTTGAACGTTTGGAAAACGGCACTTACACGCCGCTCGGGAGAGATGAACGAGGCATTTTCTGGAGGGTTCAGCTCGCTCCGTACCAGATCGAGGCGGTGCGGTTTGCCGGCTCGCCCTTCATGATGCTCGATCCGGAGACGGAGGTCCCACCGGATGCCCAGGTCGTTTTTCAGAGCGAATTTTTGCGCCTTCAGTCCTTCATTGAAAGCCTGAAAAAACCGACTTTTTACCTCGGAATGAGGAATCCGGGATTTGAATCGCAGGCGATGAACGGCGAGCCGGTCCCGTACTGGTCCGTGACTTTTCCGGCTCCCCAAACGCAGATCATTCCGGTTTCGTCCACCGGCGGAACCTCCACGGGGCAGTTTACCCGTTTTTCGGAGGGGGAAGCTGGAACTCAGGAGGCCGGCGCGAAGCTGGACGCCGCAGACGGGCCACAGTTTGGGGAAAACTCCTTGCGTTTGTTCAGTTCCGGGAAACCGGTTCGAATCATGAGCCAGCCGTTTACGGTGAATCCCACCGGCCGCCTGACGGTGCTTCTGTGGTTGAAGACGCAGGAAAATGGATCGGCCCTTCCTTTGCGTCTGATTCTTGAGGGAAAAACGAAGAACGGGAATTTTTACCGGTCGGCCAATTTCACGGGAAGAGAGGCGCTTCCCGGCCGCGGGTGGGAGCAGGTCACCATCCAGATGAACGATTTGCCGCTTGAAAAGGACGCGCAATTGAGCCTTGGGTTCGAGCTTTACGGCCCCGGAAATGTTTGGATCGATAATATTCAGCTTACGACCGTGCATTTTTCGGAGACGGAAATCAGTCAGCTTCAGGGTATTTTCTCGCGCTTCGGGGAACGTATCGCGAAGAACGAGATCGCACCGTGCGTCAGTACTCTGGAGTGTTACTGGATGCGCTTCCTGAAGGAAAACGCGAGTGCAAATACTCCGCCGGATACGAATCCGCTCGCGGTGAAAAATTCGCCCCAAAATTCCCCCGAGCTGGAAAACGAAACGGAAAAAACGGGCGCTCAGCGTCCTCATTTTGGCTCGCGTCCCAATCTGCCGCCGCTTCCGAAACTTCCCGCCCCGCCGAAACTTCCGAGTTTCCAAAAGAATACGCCGTCCGAAGATGAAGACGACGATGACGATGAAAAGGAGAAAAAGGACTCGTACCTGAAAAAGATGAAAAACCTGCTTCCGTGGTAGCGTCCCGATGGAGGGTTTTTCGAGCCGTATTTCCTGAATTCAAATTTCCACCAAAAGATCCACCGATGAAAGTCCCTTTTACCGCTGCGTTTCTGACCGCGATTTTCCTTCTTTTGACCGGTTGCCGGGAGGAGAAAAAAATGGAATCCGACCCCGTTTCTGTTCCACCCCAGAAAGAAAAGTTCACCCCGAAAGAGGAGCTTGAAAACGCTTCGTTCCTCTGCTATGCCGACTCGATGTACGTCGGCTCGGAGAAGCGCCAGATCTTTCGCGTCGGGGAAACGTTGGAGGTGGAGAATTTTTCCGGGCTGGAAGTCAAACGCTACGGGCGAAACGTGACGGCCAGCGTCACGCACTCTGAACGCCTCGCGAAAAACGGAAGGTTTCTCGGGTCCCGGACGCAGATCGAAATGGGCGGCGTGCCAATGGTTTACGAGGCGGCGGAGCCGGTGCTCGACGGGCGAAAACTGACGCTTGAGGTGAAAGTCCAAAGCCAGAATTTGACCCAGACGCAGAACGTGGAAACGGTCCTTCCGGAAGGCGTGACGCCCGACGCGGTTTCGGGCGGCTACGGCGTGGAAACCGGGCTGATGCTCCAGCCTCTGAAACTCGGTGAAACCCGGCGGCTCGTGCGTTTCAATCCCACGATGCTGCGGTGGGAACGGGTCGATCTTCATGCGAAAGGGGCGGAAGACGTAAAACTCCCCAACGGCGCGGAGTTTCCGCTTTTACGGGTGGAAACCCACTCGCAGATGCTCAAGGCCGACGGAAGCCCGGATCCGGCGCAGACCCAGAATGAGACGCTCTGGTGTGACGGGAAAGGCCTCATTTGGAAGCGTTTTTCGCCGCTGATGAATCTCGCCTCGTGGCGCGTTTCCAAGGCGGAACTCGCGCATTTCACGCAGACCGGCCAGTACCCGCCTGCGCCGACCGGGGAGAAACCGGCGAATGAACTGGAAAAATCGTTTGATTTCGCGGAAAACCTGAACGTTCCGCTGAAACTGACGGAAGGAAAAACCGCAGACTTCGTGAACGACGCGGAGGGCACGTACACGGTTTCGGCCGTGGAGAACGAATCGATTCGCGGGCTTTTTGAGAGTTCAGACTTTCAGAAGGTGGAGGCGGTCGATGATTTCCACCTCAAAATCACGGTCAGAAATTCAACTGGCGAGCGCTTTACGGACGCGTCGGAGCCCCCCACGCCGGACGAAACCAACGCGGGACCGATGATCCAGTCGGACGCGCCCGAAATTGCCGCCCTGGCTCAAATGGTCCTCCCGGGAGAAACCGACGTGGCCAAACTGGCGCCGGCGCTGGAACGCTTCGTTTTCGGGTTCATCGTGAACAAAAATTACGCGCGGGGCTTTGTGACGGCGCTCGAAGTGGCGACGAATCCGTCGGGCGACTGCACGGAACACGCGGTCCTCCTGGCGGCGCTGGCCCGAAACCGGAAAATCCCCGCTCGGATCGTGCAGGGGCTGATCTTTGAAAAGGATTCCGGCAAGATGGCGTGGCACGTCTGGAACGAGCTGTACGTGAACGGCCGCTGGGTCCCGTTTGACGCGACGCTCGGAAAAGGTTTCGTCGGCGTGAATCATCTGAGGATCAACGCCGGGAGCTTTTCCACCGCGACGCTCGCCGGGACACTTATGCCTGCCGCGAAGCTCATCGGAAAAATCCGGATCGAGTATTGATTCAGCGCGTTTTAGTCTTTCACTTCGTCCACGATCGTCCCGGTGATCATGATTTTCCCGTCCTGGAACGTGAGCGTGTTCACCTGAATGATGTGCTTTTCAAACGCGAGGTCCCCTTTGCGCAGCGGCATCCGGAGGACCATTTTTCCGTCCCGGTCCAAAACCTCAACGGGGAGTGAGGCGGAATCCGCGCCTCGCTTGATGATTTTTCTGAAAAGTTTTCCCGGCATTTTGAGGGAACCGGCGGAGACGCTCAACAGTTCCAGATCTACGACGTTTGGCTCTGGAATCTTCGGCACGCACTCCAGCGAAACGACCCCTTTATACTCCGGCGCATCGACCGTCACGCCGGCCTGGATCCGGTCGGAGAGGATCACGCAGCGTGGATTTTTGAGCTGGTGCGGGATCATGCCTGGCCGTTTCTCGCCGATCGCGATTGCGAGCCAGTGATTCAGTTCGTCTTGCGAAAATTCCAGAAGCCAGATTCTTCCGAGTTTCATCGTGTGCCGGAGCCGCTGGACTTTCTGCTCCATCGCCTGACTGTCTTTTTCCGCGTCCTGGCGGGACTCTTGTGAGACTTCGAGCTCTTTGTAAAAATCCGGGACCTGCTTGGCCGCGTGCCAGAACCAGAGCCCCAGAACGCTAAAAAGGAGGACGAGGAAAAGCAAAACGGAAAGGAAGCAGCCGAGGAATTTTTTCATGAGTCTGGGAAAGTTAAAGGTTCAAGTTTAAAGGCCCCCCTGAAAGGGGGGCTGGCTCGCGAAGCGAGACTGGGGGGTTCTGAAACGGAGGAAAATCCGTCCTTTTTTCTGAACCCCTCCACCGCCTACGGCGGTCCCCCTCCCCTTTCAGGGGAGGCTTTTTTGGGTGTTTAAAGGCCCCCCTGAAAGGGGGGCTGGCTCGCGCAGCGAGACTGGGGGGTTCTGAAACCGGGGAAAATCCGTCGCGCTTTCTGAACCCCTCCACCGCCTTGCGGCGGTCCCCCTCCCCTTTCAGGGGAGGCTTCTTGCGCGTTTATCCCTTTCAGGGGAGGCTTTAAAAAGGTCATTTTACCGGCTTGTACCACTGCGACTCGAAGTACTTCCGGTCCAGTTCGTACGGGTCGTACGACGCGTTCGGGTCGGCGTCGATCGGGAGCAGGCCGTAACGGATCATTTCGCGCAAGTAGGCCCAGCGCGGAACGAATCTCTGCGGGCAGTCGCGCCCATTGTTCGGGCTGGGGGTGATCATGCTGAACCGATTGTCCTCCTCGAGGATGTAGCGACGGCCGCGCTCGATGCAGGCCAGGATCGTTTTGTAGTCCGGGTCGTTCGTGTCGGCGAAAACGACTTTTCCCGACTTGGCCTCGCACGTTCCCAAACCTCCCGCCGCCTTGGAAAGCGGGCCGCGCACGGCTTTGGACTGTTCCGGGTACGAAAGGTCAAAAATCACGTGGCGGTTGAACTTCCCATTGTCCTCCGTGAGCGTATGCGCGACGAAAAGGTTCTGCTGGTGCGGAGGGAAATGGTCCACTTTGTAGTCCGTGTACAAATTGTACCGGCCAATCTCGCGGTCCTTCTCGGTCGGGCAGTGGCACGGGTCGCAGCGGCGCGTGATCGCTTCTTCCATCGCGGCGGTTTCCGGCCAGTCTTTATCGTTCCGGACGTTGTGGTTCTGCATGTAGTAGCCCAGACCGCCCGAGGCGTTGGCGGCGTACGTCCCGGCGTAGTTCGCGCCCGCGTCGAGCCAGCACCGGATGATTTTCTGCTCGTCCTCCGGCATGTTAACGCCCTCGTGGTGGTTTTCGATGAGGCGGAGCAATTCGCTGTTTCCCGTTCCGATCTCGTACGGGTCGAAATTGCTCATCGGCCGGTTTCGATTATCGCCGAAAATTTTGCGCCACGACATTTGCATGTAGCTGAACGTGTACAGCGGGTTCCAGTGCCCGGAGCAGTTGAAACCGCCCTCCTCGCGGTCGGGATTGTGGCACTCGACGCAGTGTTTGTCAAGGATCGGCTGAATGTCCCGCGGGAAGCTGAAAATGTCCGGCACGCCCGTCACTTTTTCGGGATTCACCGGCGGGTTGCGCAGGATCTGCGAAATGCGTTCACGCTCGTCCGCGCCGGGGGTTTCGGTCCGTTCCTCGTGGCAGCCGATGCAGACCGTGTTCTCGCCTGGCATCACCGAGGTGAACGAGTGCATGCGCTTCACGCAGTGGCCCTTTTCGTCCAGCGCGACGAACAGGAACGGGCGGCACGCGGGGAGGTTGAAGTACGCCCGGCCGTCTTCCGTCACGGGGACGCGCCCGTACAGACGCTCGATCGTGAAGGTCCCGAACGTGGAGATCTGCTCCATCCCGCCCGAGTAGTGGATCGGCTTCGGAAGGGTCTCGTAAATCAAAAGTTCCTTGACCGTTCCGGGCTTCAGGTCCTTCATTTTGCGGCCTTTGTAGAGGTTGACGAGCGCCAGCGTGCCGTAGTCCAGCGACGGGTTCGTCTGGTCGGCGATCAGTTCCTCCCGCTGACGTTTCATGATCGGCCGCGGCTCGGAGATCCAGTAGTTCGCTTCCGCCAGTTCCTTGGGAAGCTCGTAAATGACCTCTTCCTGGCCCTTACCGTTCAGGAGGATCAGCTTATTTTCCGAGGCGGTGAGGAATTTATCCTCGCTGAACGCCCACGGGTCGCAGTGGTTCACGTGTTTCGAGATCCGGACGGCGCTTTCGTCCGCGTCGGGCCCTTTGCGCGGGTCCACGATCGTGACCGGGCCGTAATGCTCCGCCCGGCCGTGCCCCGGCGAGAAGACGCATACGATCTTGCTCGAGTTCGGGATCGGTTTCGGCGCCAGCATGCAAATGTACGGCTTCTGGTTCCCGTAAAAGACCATCTGGCGCGTGCCGTCCGGGTTCATCGTCCAGAGGTGGTGGTACGTGACCTGCTCGCGGTCCACGTACTCCCAGCGCATGTAAATGACCTGGCCATTCGGGAGCGTCCACGGCGTATTATCCTGCTCGACGTTGCACGAGAGCTGGCGGATGTTCGTCCCGTCCCCGTCGCATTTGTAGATCGTGCCGACCTGGGTCAGCCAGCAGTTTACCCAGCGCTGGGCGCGGGTCGAGCAGAAGATGATGCTTCCGTCGGGGCAGTACGTCGGCTCGTAGTCGTCCCAGCCCGGGGGAGCGAAGTCGCGGTGCTCGTTCAGCGGCGCGGCGCTGGTGCGGTGCTCGTCGGTTTCCAGCGGCGTGACCCCTTCGGGGAGTTTCAGCGGCGCGTCCTCACCCACGCCGGTAATCTGCTTCAGGCCCGTCCCGTCGAGGTTCATTTCGTAAAGACTGTAGTGCTTTTTCCCGCTCGGCAGGTACGCGAAAATGAACTTTTTGCAGTCGTAATGGATCTGCATGTCGCGGATGTTCCCGCCTTTGTCCTCGAAGATCTTGCGGCATTCTTTCGTCTTCACGTTGTAAATGTAGATCGCCCCGCCGGAGTTCATCGGGAAGGGGAGGCGGCACACGTTATCGCCGTAGTACCCGAACGAGGCGTACCAGTGCTCCATCGCGGGTTTACGCGTGCAGAAAAGAATTTCCTCCGGCATTCCCGCCTCGAGGAACGAGTCGAGCATGGAGGGCTGCGGCGGCGCGGGGAGTTCCTCGGCCTTTTCGCGCACGCAGAGGTAGTCGTAGAAGAAGAAGGAGCCTTTGTCGAGCGTGATTTTCAGCGTGTTCGTGCCCTTGCGGATCGCGCCGGCGGGAATTTCGACCACGAACGGAACGCTCGACCCGGAGGCGGTGAACGACTGCCACGGGCCCTGGACCATTCCGGGATTCGGGACCTTTTTGACGGGCGATTCCACCCCGTTCGTTTCGACGTGCATTTCGGAGCCGAGACCGGAGATCCCGTGGCAGACGCCGATGACGAGGAACATTTTCCCCTGGTCGGCCGGGGAGTCAAACTCGATCTCGGAGGTGAAACGGCGGAAACCCGCTTTCGCCTCAGCCGTGCCCCAGTGCCACGGGGACCAGTCCGCCGCGGTGTTTTTCCCGACCACGTACTTCAAAAACGGGACCGGCTGCGATTTGTCCGGGACTTTGGCGGCAAAATCCGCCCACTCCGGCAGAAACTTGAACTCAGCCGGGGAGAAATCCTTCTCGCCGATGGCAAACAGAACGTCCGGCGGAAGGGCCGCGGCAGCGTCGTCGGAGAAAACCGGCTGGGGGTGCAAAACCGTCATGAAAACGGCCAGCGCAAGAAAAAATCCAGTCCTCAGAAGCATCGAAAACGGGGTGGGGTGAAGCATAAAAAAACTCCTTTGATTTTAATGGTTAAGCGATTAACCATAGTATAGCACATTTCGGGAGGGTTTTCAAGCGGGGCCGGTTTTTTTTCTGGGAGTTTTTCCGGGAGCGGCCAGCTCGCGAAAGGAATCCCGCGTACGCGACGCTCAGGCTCACCAAAAACGCCCAAGGCCGCACCAGGCCCCGCGGATCAGGCGGATGGGGCGGATTAAGGCGGATTTTTAAATTAAAAAAAGGCCCCCCTGAAAGGGGGGCTGCCGAGCGAAGCGAGGCTGGGGGGTTCAGACAAAAGGACGGATTTTCACCAGTTCCGGAACCCCTCCGGCCCTACGGGCCACCTCCCCTTTCAGGGGAGGCTTCCTCATAATCCGCCTTAATCCGCCCCATCCGCCTGATCCGCGGGGCCTATAGTCGCTGGAGTTTGCAGCGGGCTGGACGTGAACTTCTGGGTTGGATTCTACGCCAGGCCGGTCTCCATCAGAAGCGTTTCGTCT
>JAFSMO010000033.1 GCA_017447865.1 Thermoguttaceae bacterium | reverse complement strand
GGCTACGTCGTGGAAGACGGCGTGATCATCTGCAAACCCGGCGGAAATCTTTACCTTCCGAAAGACTACAAAAACTTCATCATCCGCTTCGATTTCCAGGTCCCGCCGAACGGCAATAACGGCCTCGGCATCCGCGCGGAGATGGGCAAAGACGCCGCCTACTACGGCATGGAGATCCAGATCCTCGACGATTACGCCGACTGCTACAAGACGCTGAAGCCATACCAGTACCACGGCTCGATCTACGGCGTGGTCCCAGTCAAACGCGGTTTCACCAAGCCGGCCGGCGAGTGGAACACCGAAGAAGTGACCGCCAACGGAAGCCGCATCACGGTCAAAATCAACGGCGAAGTCGTGACCGACGCCGACATTGCGAACATCACCGAGACGATGGACGGGCGCCAGCACCCCGGACTCCACAATGAATCCGGCGCGATCGGGTTCCTCGGCCACGGCGCGAAAGTCATGTTCAAAAACGTCCGCGTGAAAGAACTGGACTAAAATAGTTAGGAGTGAGGAGTGAGGAGTGAGGAGTTGAAACGGCAAGCGCCGGGTTAATCGCTGGGATTTTTCTGGGAGTTTTCTGGGAGTTTTCTGGGAGTTTTCTGGGATTCTTTCCCAGTTTCTCCCAGATCCTCCCAGCCTCTCCCAGAATTTCCCAGCCATTTGACCGGCGAGGCCGCCGCCCCCCGAATCTTCAGGAGATTACTAAATGAGTCATTCCGCTCAACAATTCATCGAAAAGTGGCGAAATCTCGGGAACGAAAAAAGCCATACGCACAAGTTCTGGCTTTCGCTTTTGGGGGACGTTTACGGCGTGGAGCACCCGGATTCTTTTATTGAGTTCGAGGAGCGCGTCCGGCTGAAAAACGTCAGTTTCATCGACGCGACGATCCCGGCCACGAAGGTGCTGATCGAGCAGAAAAGCTCCGACGTCGATCTCCGCAAACCGATCCGGCAGTCGGACGGCTCGGAGCTCACCCCCTTCGAGCAGGCGAAGCGGTACGACGACAATCTCCCGTACTCGCAGAAAAACCGCTGGATCGTCGTCTGCAATTTCCGGGAATTCCACGTTCACAATCTGGAGAAGCCCAACCGCGAGCCGGACGCCGTCGTGAATCTGGAAGACCTCGAAAAAAAGAAGCACGTTCTGAATTTCCTCGTGGATGAGACCCAGACGGAAGCGCAGGTCGAGAAGGATCTTTCCTTTGCCGCGGGTGAACTGGTCGGGAAGCTCTACGACGCCCTGCTGGCGCAGTACCGCGACCCCACCTCCCCCGAAACGCTGCGGAGTCTGAACGTCCTGTGCGTCCGGCTCGTCTTTTGCTTCTACGCCGAGGACGCCGACATTCTGGGGAAGCACAACTGCGTTTGCGCGTACCTCGCCAAGCGGAAAAATGACATGCGGCGCGCGCTGATCGACCTGTTCCACGTCCTGAACCAGAAAGAAAACGAGCGTGACCCGTACCTGGACGACGATTTGAGAGCGTTTCCGTACGTCAACGGCGGGCTTTTCGAGGGGGACGTCGAGATCCCGCGCATCACGCCGGAAATTGCCGAACTGCTGACGGAGGAGTGCTCGCGCAATTTCGACTGGTCCGGAATCAACCCGACCATTTTCGGAGCGGTTTTTGAATCGACCTTGAACCCGGAGACCCGGCGCTCGGGCGGGATGCACTATACCTCGATCGAAAACATTCGCCGCGTGATCGGACCGCTTTTCCTCGCCGATTTGAAGACGGAACTGAAGGAGATTTTCGCCATCCCGATCGAGAAAACGCGCGAAAGACGCCTCAAGGACTTCCGCCGCCGCCTCGCCTCGCTGACCTTCTTCGACCCTGCGTGCGGCTCCGGGAACTTCCTGACCCAAACGTACCTTGAACTCCGGACGCTGGAAAACGACGTTCTGCGCGAGCTGATGAAGGGCCAGATGCAAATGTCGGACGTCGCGATCCAGGTGGGAATCGACCAGTTTTACGGCATTGAGATCAACGACTTCGCCGTCTCGGTCGCCCGCACGGCGCTCTGGATCGCGGAGAGCCAAATGCTCAAGAAGACGGAAGGGATCATCAGCCGGACGCTGAATTTCCTCCCGCTGCACACGCAGGCGCACATCGTGGAAGGAAACGCCCTGCGGCTCGACTGGGAAACGATCGTTCCGAGAGACCGGCTCAGCTACATCAT
>JAFSMO010000032.1 GCA_017447865.1 Thermoguttaceae bacterium | reverse complement strand
GTGCGAGAATGCCGCCAGATCGCGCATTGCCGTCGGTCCGTTCCTGAAAAGGCACGCCAATACGTCACCATGCGACGGCGCAAGCCTGGCCAGCCCCGCTGCGGCGAGTTCGTCTGCCAGCCATTTCTGGGTTATGGCATAAATTCGGCTTATCAATGAAATAGCATTGTGTTCCATAATGGCCTATTATAGTTAGATATCTAACTTTTGTCAAGAGGGGGGGGGGATTGAAAAAATGATATACAATGCCAACCACCCCAAAAGCAGAGCAGCGCATCTTATATGTTGCGATGCGCTGCTTGATGATTATGAGGAAAAAATGGGATTATCAAGGATAATCTGATTGGAAATATAAATCATCTCTTGAAGTTTTCATTTTGCGGACGGGGCCGACGCGGGGGCGGGTTCATACCGCCGTTTTCACCGTTTGGGCGGGGACCGGGACGGTAATTTCCATCCTGCGGACGGGGCCGACGCGGGGGCGGATTCATGCCGCCGTTTTCACCGTTTGGGCGGGGACCGGGACGGTAATTTCCATCCTGCGGACGAGGCCGACGCGGGGGCGGATTCATGCCGCCATTTTCACCGTTCGGGCGAGGACCACGGCGGGGCCGATCGTATTGTGGTTCCGGGTTTTCCTGCGGGGCCTGCGCGCTGAGGTCTGGCCGCGCATTGGGGGAATCGGGATTTGCGCGAACGACCCGGAAACCGACCGTGTTGAAATGTCCGCCGGGGCGGCGTCCCTCGCCGTGAAACGAGGTCAGGCAGGAATTGTGGTTTGCGTACCACGAGCCGCCCTTGATCGCGTTGACCGTCTGGCCACGCTCCGCGCCGTTGGTCGCAACGATCTGCGTACATGTCCATTCCCAGCAGTTCCCCCACATATCGAGGGCGCCGCAGGCGGATCGCGTTGTCGGATATGCGTCCACGGGCGTGGTATAACCGCCGGTGTCGCTTAGTTCTTTGAAAAGATCAGTGTAGATGAAACCGGTGTAGTCGCTGTGATTGACCCAGCCGCGAACACGTCCATCAGGAGTGACGGAAAGCACTTCGTCAAGAGGCATGGACTGGTCAAGGAACGCGGACTTCGGATGAACGAACGTCACCTGACGTTTCGGATCCTCCCGCATATAATGCGAGGCGACGACCCCGTTGAAGTTGAATTCGGCATTTGACGGCGTTTCACCGGCTGCGGTTTCCCATTCCGCTTCGGTCGGGATGCGGTAGATGTGCTCGGTGTCTTTCGAGCCAAGCCAGTCGCAGTAGGCGCAAGCGTCGTCGTACGAGACCCACAGGACCGGGTGGCGCTCTTTGCCGTCCGGGAAGGTCCCGTTTTTCCAGTAGCTGGGCGCAGCATGGCCGGTCTCTTTTACAAACTCGGCGTACTCTTCGTTGGTGACGGGGTATTTGGCGATGGAGATGCCTTCCGCGCCATTCCCGATCGGCAGAAAATCGTCTGCATGGCAGCAGGCGAAAACGGCAAAGACCATGAAAAAGGCGGCGACTCCCTGGATAAAGCGTTTGTTCATATTGTTTCCTTTCTGGAGTGTCTGGGCGGACAGGCCGCGGGGAGTGTGTAGGGAGTAACCCCCCGGCGGCACAAAATCGTTTGGAACGTCACATTCACACCAGCGCTGGTTCGTATGATATGTTAATGGTTGCAGTCGAAAACTCAATCCGCCGCGCCTCCTGGAAAAAATTTTAAAAATTGCGCCAGCGAAAATCTGTCGTGAACTCAGAGATCGACCGCTCCACTGAGGGAAATTTTGAAAATTTTGAAAATTTTGACCGCCGGTCATTGACTTTGAGTCAGGATGTGTTATAATTGAATCATCTTTCACGAAAAGGAGACAAAGGAAATGACAAAGCGTCAGGAAAATGCGCAGGAAACGCGCCACAAGATATACACGACGGCCTGTTCCCTCATCGAGGAAAAGGGATTCGCCAACGTATCTGTTGAGGACATCACAAACGCCTGCGGCGTCGCCAAGGGAACCTTCTACGTGTATTTCAAGCGCAAGGAGGAAATCGTTTTTGAGTGCTGCAAGGAATGGTTCAGCGACGTGGATCGTAAGGCGCGCGAGCACAAGGGGACGATTGTGGCGAAGCTCGCATTCTACTTCAAGGGCTTCATGGAAGGCGTGACTTGCGGTGGTGTGGAACTTTGCCGCCAGTGGGTGCGCGAGGTGATCAACCCGAACGATTCGCCGGGCGACATGTGTGGCGGAAAGTACGCCTACGACCTCCAGCACCTGACGGCATTCCTCAAAGATGCGGTGAAGGACGGCACGCTCAAAAAGTCTACCCCTGTCGAAACGCTGGTGCACATCTTCATGTGCGAACTTTACGGCATGACGATATGCTGGTGCATGAGCGACGAGAAATTCATCCCCGAAAAGTGGGTAGGCCGCTTCACCAAGCTGCAGCTCCCAGCCCTACTCGGACCATATTTGAACGAAACAGAAAGGAAAGCAAAATGAAAGTACTGCTCATTATCTGAAGTTCCCCGCGAACGGTAACACGGCGTGGCTCCTCAAGAACCTCAAGCGGGACGACGCAATCCCCCGCCCCGCCGACGAACCCTGGCAGCCCATGCACTTCATCCGGTAAAAATCACAAAGGAGTATCAACATGACCCGATTAATTTTAGGAGCAATTCTCATGGCTATGGCATTGACCGCAAACGCTGCGGAACTCGAACTGACGCAGGAATGGGACAAGACGTTCCCGAAATCCGAGAAGGTGGACCACTGCAAGGCGACCTTCCAAAACCGCTTCGGCATCACGCTCGCGGCGGACGTGTACAAGCCGAAAGGTGCGGAGGGGCGGCTCGCGGCGATTGCCGTCAGTGGTCCGTTTGGGGCCGTGAAGGAACAGTCGAGCGGTCTTTACGCCCAGACGCTTGCGGAGCGCGGTTTCCTGACCATCGCGTTCGACCCGTCCTTCACGGGGGAATCGGGAGGTTCACCTCGCTACGTCGCCTCGCCGGACATTAACACCGAGGACTTCCAGGCGGCGGTCGATTACCTCATCAGCCGCGATGACGTTGACCCGGAGAAAATCGGCATCCTCGGCATTTGCGGCTGGGGCGGTCTTGCCATTAATGCGGCGGCGATCGATACGCGTGTCAAGGCGACCGTCGCCTCGACGATGTACGACATGACCCGCGTGACGGCGAACGGCTACTACGACTCGGAGGATTCCGCAGCCGAACGCATGAAGAAACGCGAAGCGATGAACGCCCAGCGCATCGTCGATTTCCAGTCCGGGACGCCCAAACGCGGCGGCGGGGTCGTTGATCCGCTTCCGGACGACGCTCCGCAGTTCGTCAAGGACTACTACGCCTACTACAAGACGCCGCGCGGCTTCCATCCCCGCTCGCTCAACTCAACGGACGGCTGGAATGTGACAAGTTTCCTCTCGTTCCTGAACGCCAAACTGCTCGCCTACGCCGACGAGATCGAAAGCGCGGTCATGGTCCTCCACGGTGAAAAGGCGCATAGCCGCTACTTCAGCGAGACGGCTTTTTCCAAACTCAAAGGCGAGAACAAGGAACTCGTCATCGTCCCCGGCGCGTCGCACTGCGACCTCTACGACGGCGGCGGAAAGAACGCCAT
>JAFSMO010000031.1 GCA_017447865.1 Thermoguttaceae bacterium | reverse complement strand
GGGGGGGGGGGGGGCAGGATTGAAGTTTTACGAAATCTGTATTAAAATGAGCACTGGCAGGAACGGTCCTGCGTGTCCGCGTTTCCCTTAACCGAAATTTCCATCATGAAAAAAACACTTTTTGCCGTCCCTTTGTATTTTGTTTTTGCCGTTCTTTTCGGCGTGTTAATTCTGCCCGGCCCGATTCAGGCACAGGAGGAAGAAGCCCCGAACGAGGAGGTTTCCATCGATTTCCTCAAAGAAATGGCCGATGCGGGTGACGCCGCGTCGCAGTACCTTTTGGGCTGCCACTACGTCCAAGGCGATGGGGTCGAACAGGACTGGGCCAAAGCCATTGAGTGTTTCCAAAAGTCAGCCGAACAGGGTCTGGCCGACGCACAGAGCATCCTGGGCCTTTGTTATTACAATGGGGAGGGCATCGAACAAAACTACGCGGAGGCCGTCAAGTGGTCGCGTTTGGCCGCCGAACAGGGAATTGCGGACGCTCAAAATACTTTGGGGCTTTGTTACGAAGAGGGAACCGGAATCGAGCAGGATCAGGAAAAAGCCATCGAGTGGTATCGCAAAGCCGCGGAACAGGGTAACCCGGAGGCTCAATCCAATTTGGGGGCCTGCTACTATGACGGGAAAGGCGTCGAGCAGGATTTCTCGCTCGCGGTCAAGTGGTTTCAGGCCGCGGCCGAGCAGGACTACCCCGAGGCTCAGTGCGCCATGGGGATCTGCTGCCAGTGTGGTCAAGGTGTGGAAAAAAGCGATTCGGAGGCCGTCAACTGGTATCGAAAAGCCGCGGAACAGGGGCATGCTTTGGCGCAAAACAATTTGGGGGCCTGCTACTATAATGGCACCGGCGTGAAAAAAGACCGGGAGGTAGCAAAAGAATGGTTCCTGAAAGCCGCAGACCAGGGGAATGCCGAAGCGAAGGAAAACATGGCAAAATACCTGAAAAAGCAGAAGGACGACTTTCGGACCACGATGATCCAACTGGCCGTCGGAGTCGGTTTCATCGTGGCGGCCGTGCGCAAGTTTTTCGGCAAAAAAAAGGCGGAAAATCCATCTCCTGATCAAAACGGTGCGGCGGGTTAAGACGCCAGGTTTTGCGGAAGTTTCGGGGGCATTACTGCCCCCGCTCGCCTTTACTATTCGTTCGTTTTCGGAGTTAACGCCAGCTCGCCAGCCTCAGCCCGGGCCGGGAACATCATCGAGAAAATGATCCCAATCGCCATCACGCCGACGATTACGCCCAGCGAGATGAGCGTCAGCAGGTCACCACCGCTCATTCCCCAAACTTCGTACCCCTGAATTCTTTCCTTGAAGTAGCCGGCAAAAATCATCTTGGCGCTGACGTAAAGCAGGATCACGATCAGGCTCGCCTTCAGGAAACGGAACTTCGCGATCATCGCCGCCAGAGCAAAGTAGAGCGAACGCAGCCCCAGAAGCGCGAAAATGTTCGACGTGAAAACGATGAACGGGTCGCGCGTGATCCCGAAGATGGCGGGGATCGAATCGACCGCAAAAATGACGTCGCTCGTCTCGATCACGAAAAGCGCCAGAAGCAGCGGCGACGCAAACCAGCGGCCGTCGATGTGCTCAAAAAAGTACTCATTCAGGATCCGGTCGTGCACCGGGAAGACCTTCTTCGTCAAACGCACCACGAGGTTTTTCTTCGGGTCCGCCTCTTCGTGGGAGCCAAACATCATCTTCAGGGCCGTCAGGAACAGCAGGCCGGCAAAAACGTAGATCATCCAGTCGAAGCGCTCCACCATCGCCGCGCCCAGACCGATCATCAGGCCGCGCAAAACCAGGGCGCTGAGGATCCCCCAGAACAGAACGCGGTGCTGGTAAAGCTGCGGGACGCCGAAGGCCGAGAAAATCAGGCTGATGACGAAAATGTTGTCGAGCGAAAGCGACTTTTCCACGAGGTAACCGGTCAGGAACTCACAAAACGCGGTCTTCCCGCAGTGCGTCCCCGATTCGTGGAACATCCCGGCGATCCCGAAGAGATTATGCTCGTAGATGAAATAAACGCCGACGTTGAACAGAAGGGCCAGGGCGATCCAGAGGGCCGTCCACTTCAGCGCCTCGCCGATACTCATCACGTGCACCTTGCGGTTGAAAACGCCCAAATCGAGCGCGAGCATAAAGAAAACGAGGGCGAAAAAGCCGATCCAAAGCCAAATGATTCCCATTTTTGGTTCCTGTACCGAAGGAAGCGGGCCGCAGCCTGAACACTGGATTAATATCGGGCTTTAGTATAACTGATTTTTCGCCTTTTGTCAAGACGGGGGGGTTTACAAATCGGGGTTTTGTGCTATGATTTAAGAAAACTCTGTTCCGCTGAACGTTTCAAAGAAAGGAACCAAAAATGCTGCTCAAATCGGGTAAAAAAGACCTGCTCGCGTGGCGGGCGTATTCGGACCGCGAAAGCATGGGACTCGCTGCCGCGTCGTACTGTGAGGGCCTGATCCGCGCCCTGCTCGCCCAAAAGGCGGAGCTGCGCATGATTTTCGCTGCCGCGCCGTCCCAGAACGAGGTTTTGTGGCATCTCGCCCACTCGCCGAACATTCCGTGGGAACGGATCCACGCCTTCCACATGGACGAGTACGTCGGTCTGGACCCGACCGCTCCGCAGGGCTTCGGGAATTTCCTGCGTGACCGTCTGTTCGGCCTCGTACCGTTCAAGTCGGTGCATTACCTGACGGAGCCGGAAAGCTACGCCGCCGCGCTGAACGAGGCCCCGATCGACATTTGCTGCCTCGGGATCGGCGAAAACGGCCACATCGCGTTCAATGATCCGTGGGTCGCCGACTTCAACGACCCGAAAACGGTCAAGGTGGTGGAACTGGACCAGGTTTGCCGTCAGCAGCAGGTCAACGACGGCTGCTTCGCGGCTCTGGCGGACGTTCCGACCCACGCCATGACGCTGACCATCCCGACGCTTTTCCGCTGCGCGCACCTCGTGTGCACGGTTCCGGCCGCGACGAAACGGGACGCCGTCACGCGGCTTCTGACCGAGACGGAAATCTCCGAAAAACTCCCGTGCGGGATCATGCGCCGCCACGCCTCTGCCGCGCTTTTCCTCGATTCGGAATCCTGCGGGTGAAAAAAACGGGAGCCCCACGTTTTGTGAGGCTCCCATTCTGAATTGAACGTTTTTCTTTAGCGCAGGGCCCGTCCAGGACGAGCCCTCTGAAACGCGAAATCATTCGTTTTCTTCTTCGTCTTCCGGAGCACCAATCGCTTCGGTGGTGTCGTCGTCATCGTCGTCATCGCCGAAGAGATCATCGTCATCGTCGTCGTCACTGATCGCCGTCTTGACAGCAATAACTTTCCCGATGGTTTCCAACAGACCACCATCAATTTTGAGCGTTCCGTTAAATCCGCCATTCGAAAAATCACCAACGTAATTCACTTCTCCGCTGAGGTCGGCATCATCTTTCAAGCCAATCAGACCCGCGAGCGAGGAAAGCAGCCCGACGTCGAAACGAAGCTGAGCGTTTTTCTTCACCGGAGCGGCTTTAAGACCCTTTTCCTTGAAAACGCTCTTCAGGTAATCCACCGCGGTGCTTCCAGCCGGAGCCAGTGCGAAGAAGAGGTACTTCTGATGAACGGCAACCGCGAAATTCTTGTTTTCACCATCATTTTTGATGGTAAATTCATGGACCGTGATCGATTTTCCAATCGTACCGGCGTTCGCCTTACCCTGGATCATGTCGTCCGCGTCGATTTTTTCGATTGCTTTTTCAATGGCGGTGTTGATTTTATCGCCGTTAGCGATTCCCATCGCCAAAACACCGTAAACGCCCTCTTTATTCGGGTAGAAGGAGCACGCGAAGTCAAATTTTTTGACGTCCAGCGCCTTCAGCACGACATCCGCGAGTTCCTGCGGAATCTTCGCGCTGGAAGTAACGAATTCAGCCAAGTCTTTCCGGTTGTTCTCGTCGAACGTTCCAAGGAACTGGGCGGTAAACGGCGCTTTTTTGTCAAAGAAACCGCCAAGCACTGACTGGGTAAGTTTTTCCGAGTTGGCGTAATTGTTCGCAATGTCCGTTCCTTCGACCGGCTTCGCACCAAAGGAAAGGGCCAGGTCACCGACGTCCGAAGCATCGAGCGCGAAAGAAACTTCTTCCAACTGCTTCAGGTTCCGCTTCATACGTTCCAGATTGACCTTTTTGGTCTCTTTGAGGTCTTCGTCCTCCGTGAGCTCCGCGGCAGCGATCTGCTGATCGATCACAGAAAGAAGAACTCCCGGATTCATCTTGAAGTTCAGCATTTTCGGAGCGTCAAAATTCGGAAGATCGCCAGCTGATTCCTTATTGTAGAGCAGGACCGAGTAGCCGTCTTTCGACTCGACATTCAAATTGGCGAGGCCTTTTTCCTTCAGCGCTTCAATCTGAGTGTCAAACATTTTCTGACTTTTCACCGGAATGAAACCAGAAACAGAAAAACCTTTTTCCGCATCAGGATCCACGCAGATCGCGATCGGTTTGGTCGCGTCAATGCCAAAAGCGGCAGACTGGCCAAGCGTCATTGCGACAATCATCGAGTAAGTCGGATTGATTTTTCCGGCTACGGCCGAAACTTTCGTCTGAACGTCATTCAGACTGGGAATCGTGACCGTCAAATCCTGAGCGCGAGCGGTTGAGGAAAGGAATAAACAGGCAGCCAGAGCGGCACAAGCGGAGATCCGCGAAAAAATTCTGAACATTGAGTTCTCCTTGAAGGTTAAAATATACTGATTGTATAATGTATGCAATCTTTTATATGCAGGTTCCACGAGAAAGGTTTTAAAAAAATTTAAAACCGGGGCAAATTATCAAAGACGACGTTTCCGGCGTCGTCATTTTATTCTTTTCATCAAAAATTTACCCCTACTGCATTTTAGCGACGAGGGAATCGCAGTCTCCGCCGGGATTCAGTCGTTCCACTTCGGCGGCCACTCCGGGGACTCATCGCCAATGAGGGGCTTTTCCTGGACCACCGGCATCACGCGAGACTGATGAAAAGAAACAGGCCCAATCGGCTCCACCGTATTGGAACCGTCCAGAGACACGGTTTCCGGCTCCGCCTGTTTCAGTTCACTATTCACGATGCTTTTTTCCGTCCGCGGCAAGTCATTCAGAGCGATTTCCACTTCCTCCATTTCCAGATTATTCTGGCTTTCGTTGCGGGGTGAAAGGACAAACCGCTCCATTCTCAGCGAGCAGAAATAGTCATGAATGGCTTCGAGCGACGTGAAAAGTCCTTCCTGGTCCTCAATATTCGCCGCAGAGCAAACCCCCAGGAGTTTACCATCCTGCGAGAACAATCCGCCGCCGCTGCGTCCCTGGACCGGAACGGCTGAGACCTCAATGTTCGGCGTTCCGAGGAAACGGTTCAGATTCGTAATGACTCCCGTCTGGATGGTGGGATCCGCGCAATGACTGCAGCCGACCGTCGTGATGGGCATGCCCTTCTGAAGACGGAATTCACGTCCCGCGACCGGCGTGGTCTCAACCGGCTGGTTCACCGTAAGACTGATCAGGCCCAAATCGCGATCTTCGTCGTGATTGATATAACGGCCCGGAACAACCATAACTCCTTTTTCCGTGAAGATTTCGACTTTAATTTCGTCACCGCGTCTAAATTCTTTGAACAAATGGCCACAGGTCAAAACCAGAGCGTGACCAGCGCGGCAGTCGATGATCGTTCCCGTGCCGGTGCCGGACGACATTCCGCCTTCCAGAACATCATTGACGCGGATCCGGACCGTCGAGGAAAGAACTTTCCTGGCGATCTGGGATGCGTCATTCCCTGGCAAAACGCTGCGCGAAGCGGAGTTCTGAACCAGATTGGTATTTGAAGAAACCTGATTGACCGCGCTTTGGCCATCCGTCCCGATGCTCGAAGCCGTCTGGGCCTTCTGCATGGAGCCATTTTGGACCTCGATCAGGTTCAGCTGGCTGCCGGATTTGTTTTCTTCCTGGAAGACGTAATCTCCCGCGACGATTTCCTGAACGCTGAGTTTGGTCTCACGTCCACGCCAGGCCGATTCCGCGATCTGTGTCCTTGATGCGGAGGCTTCGGGAGGCGTACAGCGCTGGAACTGCCGCGGCGCACCGCCGGCCTGGACGATCATGTTTTCCAGCCGGGATTCCGACGTAACGCCCACCTGACGCGCGACTTCTTTGCCGTCCACGATCACGACGAAACACGGAATTTTTGTAATATTGAACCGGCTCGACCAGTCCGGGAAGCGGTCCGTATTGACTTTGCTGACGCGGTAACCACGCTGGACGAGGCTGTTCACCGCCGGCATCATCGAACGGCAGGGACCGCACGCGTCATTATAAAAGTCGAGCAGAACGACGCCGTTCTCGACCGAGTTCGGGTCCGAATTCGATTTCAGCTGAGGAGCCGCGAGCCCCTGGGAGTTTTCGTAGGTTCTCTGTTTGCCGAAAAACATTCGGTTCACAGAATGCTCCCGGTTTCCACAAGCATCCGCCAAAATTCTTTCGTTCGAAACGAAACAAAAAGAAAAACCGAAAAACAGCACGAACAGATTTTTCAGAATCAATTCTGAAAGGACCTCGGTTTTGCCGAGTTTCTGATTGAGTAAACAGTCAGAAGAGTACTTCATCCATTAACTCCAAAATGTGAAAGGGCGGAAAGAGAGGCCAAAAAAACACCCCTCTCTCCGCTCCAAAACGAAAGAAAATCATCCTTGATTTTCTCACAACACTCTGGCTAAAGCAGGTTGAAACGTCATAAAAATCGGTTCCGGGCTTCGCGTTTTTTCCATCCTTGGACTTACCGTGAAACCTCTCACCCAGGGGAAGCGCCAAAGTGTTCGCATTCTATAAATTTTTCATTTTTTTCGCAATGTTGATTTGAAGATTTTGAGTCAGATTTTCTGAAAAAGAAGTTCCTCGCCACCCTCTTTCCCCAAGAAAATACCAGTAAAAACGAAGGAAAGAAATTTTGAAAAAATTTTAAAATTTAGAGAAAAAAACCTTGACTTTTTGGTTTTTTGGATTAAACTGAACGTATTAGATTAGTTATACTGTTTATATTGACTCAAAGGAGGGGACTTTGAACATCATGCGAACGAATTTTCCGCCTAAAAAAGCGTTCACTCTGGTTGAATTGCTCGTCGTGATCGCGATCATCGGGATGTTGGTGGGGCTCCTTCTCCCGGCGGTCCAGCAGGCTCGTGAAGCCGCGCGTCAGATGCAGTGCGGGAACAATCTGAAGCAAATCGGGCTGGCCTGTCTGAACCACGAAAGCAACTGCCAGAGGCTCCCCTCCGCCGGTTGGACCCCTTACTGGGAAGGCGACCCCGACAATGGCATCGGGCCCGAGCAGCCAGGGTCCTGGGCCTACGCCATTCTGCCGTTCCTCGAACAGAACGCCCTGTACCAGCTCGGAGCGGACGGCCAGAAGACCGAGAAAACCGAAACGCAGTGCAACGGTTCCCTCACCCGCGCCCAGTCGGTCGTGACCACGTGGTTCTGCCCTTCGCGCCGCTCGCCGAAACTCTACCCGATCCTGACCGAGTCGCAGTACGTCGCGAACTGCAAGTACACACCGGGCGGAAGCTACTGCAAGGGCGACTATTCCTGCAACTACGGAAATAATATCTGGGCGAACGCCACCTACGAGCCGAGCACGGTCTCGGCCGCGAAGAATTTCAACTGGAACAGTCTCCCCCAGTGCAAAGATTCCAACGGGACGCTTTTCAAGCACAGCGGCATCAAGATGGGCGAGATCCGCGACGGAACGACGAATACTTACCTGATCGGCGAGAAATATATGCCCGCCAACGAGTACGAGATTTGCGGCGGGACGAACGACAATATTTACATTTACCGCGGCGCCGACACGGACAACTGCGTGACTTGCGTCAAGGCCAACGTCCCCATGCAGGACCGGGCCGGTTACCGGCATGACCACGCATTTGGCTCGACGCACGCCGGTTCTTTCGGGATCTCAATGTGCGACGGGTCGGTCGCGAGAGTTTCCTATTCGATCGACGCCGAGCTGAACATGTACCTGAGCCAGCGCAACGACGGGAAGCCCGCAACACTTCCGAATTAATTTGGAGTGCGGCAATACAGAAGCCGAAGGCTTCATTTGCCGCTTTCACTTAGCGACCTAAAAATTCGGCGGTAAAAAAGCATTTTCTCGTGGGAAACGTCCCGCGTGATTCAGCGTCAAACGCCTCTTCGAGGCGGATTGCCGCAAGGGAAAGCGGTGAATGTCGCTGCGCGACTGTATCACCGCACTCCAAAGGACGACGCTTTCAGCGTCATTTTTTTCTCACTTCCAGACTTCACCTTCGCGAAACGTCACGACCGGCAGGACGTTCTGGATGCGCAGGAGGAAATCTTCGAAGCATTCTTTTTCCGGCTTCGAGAACTGCACGCACCAGACGCCGCCCTTTTCCGCCTCGGCCGGGTCGGGGTAGAAGAACTCGGTCGTGTCGATCTGCTTCATTTCCCAGCGTTTCTCGCCGTTCGGAGCGTAGACAACCGCATCGACCTGCTCCGCGCCTTCACCGACGACGGCCACGCCGAAGTCCTTCGTCCCTTCCGGGACCCGGAAATAAACCTTCCCGGCGGCCGCGACGAAGTTCACCCGGCTTGCGTCAAGCGCCACGGGAACGGTCGGCTCCGTCAGCACATACGAATGCGTCGTCGGCCCGCACTCCAGCGTGTAAATGCCGTCTTTTGGGTCGGAAACAACGTAATGGCGCGTCTCGTTCAGCGGCAGTTTCTCCAGCTTGACCTTCTTCCCGTCCGGCCCGACCAGGTTCAGATCGATCGGGTCTGACGCGCTTCTTCCAACCTTGACGAACCTCAGCGAGAACTCGAACGGCTGGCCCGCCTTCACGTCGAAGAAGTACCGCGCGAAATGCCGCACACGCAGGGGGCGGTACTCTCCCGCATCGGCCGAGACTTGCGAGGTCAGGTCCTTCGGCTCGAATTTAAGCGTCGGGAGGTGATGACTGTTCTTGGTCGGGTAATTCGCCTTGAGCCACGCGTCGTCGATCGTCAGCGTCTCGGTTTTCTCCCCGCGGCGGCAGATGATCTGGCCATCCACGCGCTCGATCCCCCACGCATCGGAGGAACCGTCGAGGAACTTGAAGAACGGCCGGTCCGGCTGGTCTTCCGGCGGATTATCGTCCTGGATCTCCACGTTTTTGAACGTCACGTCGCCGAACGGCCGCGGCTGGTCCGACGAGGTGAAAAGATTCATCGGGATCCGGCCCGAATTGACGATTTTCACGTTTTCAAGCGTGACTTTGGTCGAATCGATCGGATTGTTGTGCAGGCTCACCCCGCTGCCGCCGTCGTTCTCCGTGAGGAAATTCTTCACGACTAACGTCCCGGAGATCGGGTCCGGCTCCCCGCTGCGGCGGATGCGGGTCAGGATCCAGTTGATCCCGGACCGTTTGTTGTTCCGCGAAACGCAGTCCTCAAGCGTGATGGAGAGCGTACCGGACTTCGAGGTCAGATTCGGCAGGTAGAACTCGTACCCGTCGCCGGCGTTCCCTTCGCAGATGCAGCGGCGCATGACGCAGTTCGTCAGCTCCTCGTTCGCCAGATTCGGCTCGAAATCGATCCCGGCCTGTGGGGCGGTCCCGTTCGTGTCGCGCATGATCGTGTCTTCGATCAGGAGGTTCCGGGCCGTAATGACGCTGATCCCCTGGCGGTGATTTTCGTAGCACAGGACGCGGCGGATGGTGACGTCGCTGCACGTGACGCCCGCTTTGCAGACGCCGAGGTAAATGCCGTCGCCGCCGGTGAATTCGATGGTCAGGTCCTCGACCAGCACGTTGCTCGAGCTGAGGATCGAAAGCCCGTGGCGCCACTCGGCCGGTTCGTACGGGGGATTCTGGTAGTCCGCCTTGTTCATGCGCAGAACGGCCTTAACGCCCGGTTTCTCGCCGCGGATCACGACGTTTTCGCACTGGCGCAGGGACAAAAGCGCATCGCTTCTTCCCAGGTACGCGCCCTTTTTCGCCTGCAGGACCACGCCGTCCTGAAGCACGATCTCCTGATTGCTGGCGGCCTTCAGCGGAAGCGTAATCCAGTCGGACGCCTGGCGGTCGATGATGAGTTTCCGGGCGCCGGAATCGATCGCGGCCTGCAGAAACTGCGTGGAATCCTCGGCATTAAAGCCCCACCACGAGGCGCACGCCTCAGACCGTTTCCCGTCGAGCACTTCCTGAACGAGCGCCGGCTCCGCCCACTGCGCGAGCGAGACCGCAGAAAATACGAAAAGAAAAAGGAAGGAAAGGAAGGATTTTTGCATTTTTGAAACTCCTTGAAAAATGATGCGGAGGACCGGGGGCCTCCGCGTTTAAAGGCTCCCCTGAAAGGGGGGCTGCCGAGCGAAGCGAGGCTGGGGGGTTCAGGCAAAAGGACGGATTTTCACCAGTTCCGGAACCCCTCCGGCCCTGCGGGCCACCTCCCCTTTCAGGGGAGGCTTTTTTAATTTAAAATCCGCCTCGATCCGCTTAATCCGACTAATCCGTGGGGCCTTATTCGGGTGAACTCTTTACCGGATTCGGTGCTTTAGGAGTGGACCAGGGAGCGTTCGGCTGGCGCCGAACTTGACCGGCGAGGACGCCGGCCCTCCGTATCTTTACTCCATGTTCGTCAACACGCTCTGGCTGCCGTTCTGCATCTGGTAGCCGTGCGTGCGGCCCTGGCTGAACGTCAGTTTCTTCGGGCAGTTCAGATTATTGTAGAGGACCATCTGCCCCGACGGTGGGCAAACGTAATCGCCCAGACCCGCGAAAATGGTCACTTTGCACTTGATCCGCTTCGCGTGGAACGTCGGGTCGAAGTACGCCAGACCGGGCGCCCAGTCCGGACGCCAGCCGTTAAGGCGGTTTTTCGCGGTGTGACTCTCAAGGTCCAGACACCACGGCACGTTCGCGTTGCACTCGGTCACGTCCGGGTCGAGGCCCGCGGCGCTCAGGCACTGGAAACCGCCCTGGCTCCCGCCGCTGACGACCAGGACCTCACCGTTCCACTCGGGCTGGGACTTGATCCACTCCATAGCGCGGATCAGACGCAGCATCATGCCGAGGAAGTAGCATGTCTCCGGCTTGGAGTTTTCCTCGGTGCTGAAGGCGTAACCTTTGAGCGTCGTGCTGCGCATTTCGTCGTAGAACTCCTTCGGCTGGCCGTTTATGATCCCGTGCGCGTTGATGTCGAGGTGGAGCCGGTCTTTGGCCCAAGGGGCTTTATTCGCAGAGCCGACGCCGTAGCCGTGGAACGAAACGTAGGCCGGCAGGGATTTCTCCTTCGCGTTTTTCGGCTTGCAGAAGTACCCGGAGACGGGCATTCCGATGCAGTCGATCTTCACGTCGTAGCAGAGGACGTTCGGATTCCCGGAATCGACTTCCACCATCTCGGCATGAAGCGGGACTTTGGCCAGGCGGGCCTTCTGCTTCGCCCAGAATTCGTCGAAGTCGGCGGGTTCGTCGCAGCCTTTGATCTCGTCAAGCCGCACGCCCGCGCCGCCGTCAAACGGGGCCATCTGGATGGCTTTCCCATCGGCGTCGAAGGCCCGGACGTTGATGTGCACGAAGCCCGGCTCGGAGATTTTCGTCTTGATGACGAGCGGTTTTTCAGCGTCGGCGACCGCTTCGCCGTTTTCGGTCAGGCCGTCATCGCCGCGGCGTGTCCATTTGAGCGTCGGGCCGGAAATCGCTTTGCCGTCCTCGAGCAGCGTCACGGTGAACGTCATTTCTTCGCCCGGCGCGTACGTGATCGGGTCTTTGTCGGTCTCGGCGTAAAACGTGTACTCGCCGGCCATCACGCTCAGCGTCAGCACAAAAAGGAAAGAAAGGGTGAGGGTGAATTTTTTAAGCATGGAAAAAAACTCCTGAAAGGTGAAAAAGGGGATTTTAAAGAAGCCGGCCCGATCTGCTCCCTGCGCGGGTTTTGAGACGGACTTCTTTAAAAATGAAGCGAGATTTAGACTATAGAATATTAGACCACTTTTTTATTTTTCTGTAAAGGGGGGGAGGGGCTGATTTCTTTAAAATGAAAGAGTTCGAACAGGCCCCTCAGCCCTGCCGCAAATTCGTTTTGACGTGAGTTTCCGGGGACCGGGTTTTCTTCAGAATAGTCCAGACCAGTCCCCAAACACAAGCGAGCGTCCAATTTGAAGGCTCAGTTCCGCGTCTCGCCGGATTGTTCTTCCTGAGATGAAGTCGTCACGACTTTCCAGCAGCACCAGGCAAAAAGTCCCGTCACGATCGTAACCGCCGTCAACATGCAAACCCAACCACCGAGAGACATAATAAAGTCCTTTCTAAATGAAAAAAAGTCGTTTGAATGAATAATGAATAACGAATAACGAATAATGGAAAGAATAAGGTTAAAGTCTTTCTCCTCATTATTCGTTATTGGTCAGGTGCAAGCATAAAGCCCCCACCTAAGCGCAAAATTTTTGTCATCGAGTGGGGACTTTATGCTTGCACTTGATGAACGTTTTGAAAATTAAATGTTAATCGGTTTGTGGCCTGAAAATCC
>JAFSMO010000030.1 GCA_017447865.1 Thermoguttaceae bacterium | reverse complement strand
TGCCATGTAATGTCCACGTATTCGATCGCGTCGCAGGTCACGACCCCCTCGTAGATCCAGTGCCCGTCGGTTTTTTTCCACGATCGGCGGAACGTCTGCGTACCCCCATCATCGGGAACCGTCCAGGTGGGGAGGCCGAACGTCAGGGTTCCGGTCGCTCCGTTTCGCGGCTCGTATACGCCGTAGGTCGTTGCGCACTCCCAGTAGGGCTTCGATTTCTCGGCAAACCCTAAATCTTGTATGTTGTCGGCCCCGTAAACACCACCCGTTGCGCCCCAGTTTTCCTGCGACGGCGTTTCGTGGAGAATGCCCAGGTCGCCGTCCATCCACTTCCCGTAGCCGTCCGCGTACAGGAACGGGCCGTTTTCCGCAGCCCGCCAGCAGTCCTGCGTGTTGAACGTTTGAAAAGTGGGGTGGTAGTCCGTGCCGTTTTTCGTGTAGATCAGTCCGAAATCCGATTTGAGATAGATCTTGCCGTCGTTGGCCCGGAAGTGATTCCCACGCACGTGCGTTGGCGTGTCCCAGACCCCGGTCATCTCGGTGGGGAAGACCAGCCAGGGCGTTTCGTCATCGGAAGCGACCGCGGGCTGATCGTGAAGGACCGCGACCGTGCGATAAACCCGCACATCGTCGGAAGCGGCGGACAGCTGCGTGGCCCAGACCGTTCTGCCTTCGTGCGTTCCGAAACCTTCCAGCGCGTTCCCGGAAGCGGTCAGGATCCCTCCCTCGGTCCCGCTTCCGGTCTCAACGAAAAAACGCCACTCCCCCAGCGACTTGATGAAGCGGCAGGTGACCTGCGTGTCCGCGGCCAGTTCTTCTGCCAGCACGACCGGCGCGGCGTCCATTTCCGCTTCCGTCTCTCCCGAAATGCTGAACCCCGCGTTCAGTCCAATCAGGGCCTTTTGACCTGCGACCCAGCGCTGTTTCAGCGTGCCGAAAACCTCCGAGGGCGGGATCGCGACCAGGAGCCGCGAGTTGTACACATCGGTCATCGTGAGGACCTGGACTCCGTCTGCGATCGGCGTGGAGTCGAGGTTCATGCCGTCGGTCTTTTCGTTCAGTTTCTCCAGCAGCGGCGAGGCGGTTTCCTCTCCTTCGACGCCGTCGGTGTTCACGCGCATTTTGGTGGCTTCCGTCGGGGTCAGGACGCCGTCGGAGTCAGGCTCCGGGGCGGTTTCGTCCAGTTCCACGATCTGCGTGCGCATGAAGATCCCGACCGGCTCGGTGATCCGGGCGGACCCGTGTCGGTCCTCCCACGGCTTTTCACGACCGGCGCGGACGAGCGTCTGCGCGACCTGTTTGTCTCCGATGGTGTATCCCATTACGAATTCCTCCTATGCGAGTCCCAGCGGCGCAAAAGCTACCGGCTCGTACTGGTTGAAAGCCAAATAAACCGGGTCGTCGCTCTCCAGACCGTTTAAATCGAGGTTTACTTTGATGTTCTGCCCATATCTTTCCGCGGTGCTGCGAATGTTCGCGCCGTCCCAGGCGCGGAAAGTATAGCCCTCGCACAGCGGTCGTGCCTTATACGGTTCCTCTCCGCCGCGGATCGTGATGCGGTACGTCATCTTGAAGTAATACCCCCCGTTGATGGCCTCCCGCGTCGCGTGTGGGGCGTGCATGAAGCAGGAGCCGGGTGCGAAGCCCAAGAACACATCCGAGTTGATCTTGTTGGCGTACAGTGCGATTTTCGCGGCGATGGCGGCGACGCCCGCGGGGTTATCCGGATAGTTTTCGTAACGGGAGAACTCGATGACCGGGAACGACCGCGGGACCTCGATCTGGATCCGCTCGCCGTTTGGGTTCTGGATGGGTTTCCCGGTCACGACGTCTTTTTCGAGCGTCTCGGTGACATCCTCGGTGGTGATCGACAGCTCGATCGGCCATTCGAGGGGAGACTGGCTGAAGTCCTTAATGGCGCGGTTTGAGTCGGGTTTTTACGGGGCCTGAAGGAATTTGGAAAATTTTCCATTTTTTGAAAATTTTCTGGGAGCGGACCTTCATTTTCCCCTGCCGTTTAGAATGTGGTGTACAATAGAATTTGGGAACAAAAATAGGAGAACTTTCCTCTGGTGGTCAAACTCTGGAAAGAGGTGATGATGCCGTTCGTGATTAGATGACAGGGGCGTAGGTGTAGGTCGTGATCCGGCCATTCCGGTCGGTCTTCACCACAAGCATTAGTACATCATTGTGGATGTCTTGGATTTTCTTTAGCCCTAGCGACTTTTCAAGTAAACCTACCATGTTTTCCCAATCTTGTGACAGTGTAAAGGCTAAAAATCATTCAACTCTTGTTTCCTCTTCGGCATCGTAGCTGAATTTTTCGATCGAAACACGAGTTCCATCGGGAAATTCGATCTCTTTCAAAGGAACATTTTCCACTTTAACAGTGGGAAAAACCTCACTATACTCATCTTCCTCAATCTTTTCATCGCCTGAAACTGCCTTAAGGCAACAGACTGGGAAGACAATTTTACGGAGTTTGGGACAGTTGATAAGTTTCAAATAAAGTATATCCTTCGAATTTCGAAGGTCCAAAGCCGTCAGTTCGGGACAATTCACAAGCTCCAGCTCTTCGAGATTTTCCTGATTTCGAAGGTCCAAAGCCGTCAGATTGGGAAGATCTGCAAGGGTAAGGAAAAGCAATTCCCGATTCTTTGAGAAATCCAGCGATTCGCTCTGAATTTTATGTAATTCAAAATCATGGCATTCTGCAAAGTGTTGCGGGAAATCGGCAGGCAAATTCCTGGAAACATCCCATCGGAAACTTTTCAGATGCTCCATTTTATAAATATCTTCGATCTGGCAACAGTCATTCGACAGAGACAGTGACCGCAGCCTGTTCGGAAACGAAAAAACGACCTTTTTCACATAAGGACTGGCACATGAGAAATCTTTGAGCAACGGCAGCCGGGACAAATCAAATGTTTCAATGGCATTCGCGTCACAATCGAGATGCTCCAGCTGGGTCTGTTTTTCAAGTTCCAGCCGTGAAAGACCAGCCCCCGAACAAACGAGAAAATTCAAACTCGACTTCTCCGGGAGACGCAGTTCAAGGAAGTCTTTATCCCGAATCGAGGCATTCCTGTCAACGCTCCAGTCGAATATTATAAGCCGTTTTAATTCAGGAAATTTTGTCAAATCCAAAGTGCCTGTCAAGTCGTTATTGTGCCAGGTGATATTTACGACATGCCAAACTTCGCTGGTTTTGCCCCAAAGGACTCCAGGCCAAAATAAAGGACTGGATTCAAATGAATCTCGAGTATTACGCTCGAGTATTTTTTGTTTGTTTGAAATGCCTTTATTATCTTTGATCTCCAGAAAATCCAATATGGCGCTTAGTTCCTCCATGGCAAACATCCCCCCCTCCGATAGTTCGGTTGAAGGACCTGGTTCGGTTAAAGCCATAAGTACTAAAAAGCAAAAAAACATCTACTTCTCTCCTTTATTTAACTATTTCTCTTTTGATTTTTCCAGTTCTTGCTTTTGTACAACGGACTCCTGTCAAGTAAAGTACAGTATATTGTTTATCTTGGTAAGGAATATACCCCTCTGGGGAACCAACTATAAAAAAAGTAACAGAATTACAACAACGTGATTCGATTTTCTCTTTTGTAAAACATAGTACTTTCTTCATTAGTTTCTCAAGTCTTTGAGGTATGTCGCGGACTTCTAACAAACCATTTCCATTTTTCTGTTTTAGCGGCTTTTCATCTAACAACATTCGATTTGATTCCGGAATAAATTCAGTATTAATGTAGTCGGGCCAACAGCCGATAAAAGCAAAAAAAACTTTATCATGTATATACCCATATTGATTCATGTCACTCCAAAACTGTATGAAATCTTTAGGAACTTCAGCCCTAGGTACAGTTGTATATCCCAAATCTATCCCATTTATAATTTCTGTTCCACCTTCAAATGTGCCATGCCCAATATATAAAATGAGCAAACATTCACCAGCGTCAAACGCAGTGAGAGGTAAAAACGAAGTCCAATAGGGTACGTCTTCAAGTCCACACCAATCTATATTATATATTGGATTATTCTGAACATATTTGTAAAGATTTAGGGTATTACCATAAAAATTAATCGGATCGGTGGAGAGCCAGCGGCCAATCGTGGCGTCGTACCAGCGGTTGATGTTGTTTTGGAGGTTGGTGGCGGAGTCGAAGGGTTTACCGGTGTAGCCGAAGAGGATGGGGTTCGTGCCGGAGGTGAGGTTTCCGAAAGCGTCGTAGATGAGGTGGGTGGAGGTGGTTCCGAGGATGTCGCGGATCGTGCCGAGGTGATCGGTCAATGCCCACGATGTGCTGTAGGGCGTGGTATCGGCGAGGAGTTTGTCCTGCTGGTTCGGCGTCCAGAGGTAGTGGTGCGTGGTGGTGCCATTATCGATCTGGACTGTCGTTTGGTAATTTTCAGGGATGAAGATGGTTTTGTTGTTGCCGATTGTCTTACGGATCCAGACGTTGTTGTAATCGTAGGCGTATTCCACGATTTGCGTGGTGGTCCAATCCTGCTCGACCGAATCCCATTCCTGCTGCGTGACGGTGGTCAGGCGGTTGCGGTGGTCCCACGTGTACAGTTCGCGGTTCGTGGCGTTGGTTTTGGAAATTCGGTTGCCTTCGGCGTCGTAAGTATAGGACCAGGTTCCGTCGCTGGTTAGCTCGTTGTTATCGCCGGTCGTGTAAGTGTCGCCGTTTGCCGTGATGCGGTTGCCATTTTCGTCGTACGTGTAAGTTTCATCGTCCAGGTTCTGGTTGGCGTAGTCCGCGCCGATGAGCTGGCCGAGGAAGTCGTAATTGTAGGTGGTGGAGCCGTCGATGGAATTGAGGTACTCGACGATGTTGTTGGTATTATCATAGGTATAACTATGCTGGACGATCTGCGTTCCATTCGGGTTTTTATGCGTGATCGATGTGACGGCGTTGTTCGCGTTGTAGGTATAGACCGATTCCGCGATCTCGTTGATCAGGTTGTTTCCATCAACCTCGTAACGCTTTACCGAGGTCATCAGGCCGTTGGCGTTGTAGTCGAACTCGGCGAAGATCTCGTCCACGGCAGAGCCGGTCTGACGGATGGAGGTCGCGTTGCCGAGGAAGTCGTAGGTTGTCTGATTTACGCGGTCAGAGTGGCCATTGAGCGAAAGCGAGGACGACGTTCGACGACCGGCAAGGTCGTAAGTATAGGCGAAGACCGCGCTCTGGGAATCGAAGTTGAAAGTCGTATAAATGGGGCGATTCAGCGCATCGTAGGTGTAAGAGTACGAATGTTGACCGTCGGTGGCGTACAGCAGGTTGCCCACCGCGTCGTAGGTGTACATGAAGTAGTTGGTCGTGTCGCTCCAGTTTTCCGAGGTCAAACGCCCGATCGTGTCGTAGGTGTAAGTCGTGATCCGGCCATTCCGGTCGGTTTTGGAAACGAGCCGCCCGAGCGCGTCGTAGGAATAATACCGCGTCGCGTTTTTCTCGTTCGTCTCGGTCGCGACCAGGCCCATGTAGTTGTACGTGTACGAGGTCGTGTTCCCGACGGGATCGGTCAGCGTGAGGAGGTGGTTCATTTTAAAGTTCCAAACAATGCATTTACGCCGTCAGTCTCTTTTGTGGAATAATAAGCGTTAACCTCCTGAATACATTTTTGGATCTCCTCGGGAGGATTGGCAATCAGTTCTTCCATTCTTTGCAGTTGGTACTCAGTCAGAACTTCAGAACTCCCCTGTTTCATTTTAAGGTTGATTGCTCGCGCTTTTTCTCTCAAGTCCCGATAATCCAACAGGTTGTGATTTACCCTATAATTCTTTAGACCGGCGATCGCCTCGAATTCTTTCTGAGTTTTAACTTTTGCCCCTTTCAGATCCCTGAACAACATTTGCTCTTCTAGGAGAATAAGCCGTATCTTTTCTTTAAGATACGCTTCCACTTCCGGCTCGATCGATTGACGAAATACTTTCAATTTATCCATTTGTTCCGCGGAAAGCCCCAACGACTGAAAAGCCTCCACCTCATACACAGGATAATCTGACGCAAGAAACATGATTTGAATTTCACCACTTTTCTTTTTTTGTGCCGGGGTTAAATATTCTTCCGCTGCCGCTGCCATTACCTCCGCGCGACGTTCATAAATTTTCTTCCATAACTGTAGATATTTTTCGCAATCCGAGGCATTTCGGTTCATCCAGAACGGATCGTGATCGTCTTCCATTGCTACAGTCTGCGCGTATAAATCAAGGATTGTTTTGTCCTGGAGCGGGGCGTGCCAGATTTCATAACTTACAGGGTTGTGTATCTCAGGATCGGTTGGTCTATCCGTGATATTCAAACCAAGTGCTTCGTCAATCGCCTGTCGGTCACAAGGTAATTGCCGATAAAAACCAATGCCTCTTTGATCCGCCAATCCCCAATATTCCAAGCCCAGCTTTTCCATCAAAACAGGGGATTCATATTCATACATGACCGTGTTCCAGTCTTCGTCTTCATAGATCGGGAATGGCGTTCCAGATTTCCTTTCGGGAAGTTTCGGCTTACAGCCGGGAATCATAAAAACGATCTCCACAATTAAAATCACAAAAGCGAGGCAGTTTTTATATCCGAATTGCATTACAAATTCCTTGAGAGATATGATCAATATACACGTGTAACATTACATTTTCCACCTACACCTGTACCCGATGCAGAAATATTTTTAGTTGTTACTTCTGTTGGTAGTTTCAAATCTTGGCAGCATGGTCTTCCGCCCCCAGGTTTCGCATTGGTACAAGAGTAATTACAGGTTCCAGTTACAGTCCATGATTCGGTCCATTTGAGAAAAATACTTGTCTTTGCACAATAATAGAGCGTGCAATTGACTTTTTCCCCATTATTCCTTATGGACGGTTCTTTATAATATGAAACAGAAACTAATTTACACTCAGATTGGCTAAAATTAGCCGTATTCCGTACGAATTGCTCAATTATTGGTTTTAAGCTTTCCAGCTTAGTAACAGTATTTCCAGTATTTTTTGCCAATATTTCTACAATACTTTCTGTAATGTTTGGATTGTTTTTATTGACATCTTTTTCCATAGCGGATTTAACTATTTCAATAAATGTAGACGCTGTCACTGCTTGTCCAAATCCTTTAGGGAGGGGAACTCCAGCAAACATCAAATCTATTGAGAGCTTATTCGCTGCTCCGATAATTGCATGACCGTGCAATAAGCGTCCTATTTGTCTCAAAACATTATCGTCAACTCGTTCCAAACTCGTAAGCCAACAACCATTTATCTCAACAATATTTTTATCATTAATTAATCCAAATTTGTCCAAATAAGACAATGGATTATTGTTGACATAAACACATAAATTATTACTTGTTCCTGAAAAACTAATAGGGTCTTCTGCAAGCCAGCGGCCGGTGGTGGCGTCGTACCAGCGGTTGATGTTGTTTTGGAGGTTCGTGGCGGGGTCGAAGGGTTTACCGGTGTAGCCAAAGAGGATCGGGTTTGTGCCGGAGGTGAGGTTGCCGAAGGCGTCGTAGATGAGGTGGGTTGCGGTGACGCCGAGGATGTCGCGGATCGTGCCGAGGTGATCGGTCAGGGACCAGAGGACTTCGGTGGAAGTCGTATCGGCAAGGAGTTTGTCCTGCTGGTTTGGCGTCCAGAGATAGTGGTGCGTGGTGGTGCCATTGTCGATCTGGACTGTCGTTTGGTAATTTTCGGGGATGAAGATGGTTTTGTTTTCACCAATGATTTTACGGATCCAGACGTTGTTATAATCGTAGGAATATTCGACAATTTGAACCGTGGTCCATTCATTAGTCAATGTATCGTAGGTTTGTTTCGTGACCGTGGTTAAACGGTTGCGATAGTCCCACGTGTAGAGTTCGCGGTTCGTGGCGTTGGTTTTGGATATGCGGTTGCCTTCGGCGTCGTAGGTGTAGGTCCAGGTTCCGTCGCTGGTCAGTTCGTTGTTGTCGCCGGTCGTGTAGTTCGAGCCGTTCGCGGTGATACGGTTGCCGTTTTCGTCGTAGGTATAAGTTTCATCAGCAATAGAGCCGTTAGCGTAGTCCGCGCTAATGAGTTGGCCGAGGAAGTCATAATTGTATTCTGTATTACCATCGATCGAATTTAAATATTCGACGATGTTGTTGGTTTCGTCATATGTGTAGGAGTGTTTGACGATTTGTGAACCATTCGAATCGTTGTGTGTAATGGAGGTGACGGCGCTGTTCGCGTTGTACTCGTAAAGTGAGTTGGCGATTTCGTTTATGGTATCGTCATCTTTTTCGTAACGGCGGACGGAGGTTAGGAGACCGTTGGCGTTGTGTTCGAATTCCGCGAAAATCTCGTCAACTGCATTGCCGTGCTGGCGGATGGAAGTCGCGTTGCCGAGGTGGTCGTATTCCGTGGAAATGGTGCGGTCGGAGCGGCCATTGAGTGTGAGAGGGAAAGCGGTTTGATGGCCAACCGCGTCGTAATTACCGCCAATGCACACCATCCTTCGTCGCTCATGTTCAGTGCCGGAGAAAAAGCAGTACCTTCCCCGGTCTCTTCGGTGAGGAAGAGTTGAGCGGTAAGGACGGAATTTAGGACGGTGAAATGTTTTCATATTTTGAATATCGGGATTTTATTGGTACTCCATGAGTCTTCCCCTTCCGCTTTTCTTCACTGAATTATCGGATGAGCCAAAATTGAGTTCGTCTATATTCTACTCAAATCTCTGCCAAAATAGACTCAATACGTTTAATTTCTCAACCTTTCATACGATAATAAATTGCAGAAAAATGTAAAAAAACCAAAGAATGATTAGTGTAACGGTAAGGTTTTGTTTGTTTTTATTATAGCAAACTACCAAACACCAAGACAATATTGACATCATTGCAAACAGAAGGGAGGTATATAGCCAACCCTTGGCTGTACCCATCAACATACGCACCTCATTCCCTCTGGCAATAGCAAGGTTGCTTTCGCACAATTTTTGCATGAATGTTGCAAAAATTGCTACCAAGAGCAGTAAAATAGCTACAAAACAAAATGAATATCGATTTCTTGTCCCTATATTGACATCCTCATTTTGTGGCATTTTATTAATCCTTTCCAGATTAGGTCCCGTCACAATCATTCTGAGCACTAATCGCACATGCTTCACGCCCCGCAAAGGATGTACAAAAATGATGCGCGAGCTCGTGTATCAATAATGAAGCCCATGCAATATCGCCATAACTATCCAATTGAGACTCGCAAAGTCCAATACCCAATCCCGGCATAGTCCAAGCCGGAAATCCAAGAAGACACATAACTTTCCAATTACTATGACAATTTACCGTCCAATTCGGGGAGGTACCAATAGGGCCATTGAACCCATGATTTCTGAACCACTTTTGACACTTTGGAGCTAATAGTATTTGATTTGTAATATCAAGAATTGTTTCTATCCTTTGTGAATTACAGCAACCTGCTTGTTGAAGTTCTAAACCAGATGGATCACAAAAAATTGAAGGATGATTTTGAATGTATCGATACAAATTAGTATCATTTCCATCAAACCCAATCGGGTCGTTACTTAACCACCTTCCAACATCAGCATCGTACCAGCGGTTGATGTTGTTTTGAAGGTGAGTATCTATGTCGAAAGGTTTTCCGGTGAAACCGAAAAGGAGCGGGTTCGTGCCGGAGGTAAGGTTGCCAAATGCGTCGTAAATCAAGTGTGCGGCTTCACTTCCGATTATGTCGCGGATAGTGCCGAGGTGGTCGGCCAATGCCCACGATATGCCGGTGGAGGTGGTATCGGCGAGGAGTTTGTCTTGAGCGTTTGGCGTCCAGAGGTAATGGTGCGTGCTGGTTGGACCGGTAGCATCGGAGAGGTCGGCATCGTCGAGTTGAACGGTCGTTTGGTAGCTTTCGGGAATGAATATGGTCTTGGAATCTGCGGTTCCATCGCCATTGAAATCCAATGTCTTGCGGATCCAAATATTATTATAATCGTAAGCGTATTCGACGATTTGGACGGTTTCCCAAGTCTGTGATTCCGCCTTAAAGGTCTGCTGGATTACTTGCGTGAGGCGGTTTCTGTAATCCCATTCGTATAATTCGCGATCGGTAGAATTGGACTTGCTGCTACGATTGCCTTCGGCGTCGTACGTGTAAGTGTAGTCTCCGTCGGAGGTTAGTTCATTATTATCGCCGGTCGTGTAGTTTGAGCCGTTAGCCGTGATACGGTTGCCGTTTTCGTCGTAGGTATAATTTTCATCGGAAATAGAGCCGTTGGCGTAGTCTGCGCCGATGAGCTGGCCGAGGAAGTCATAGTCGTAGGACGTTTGGCCGTCGATGGAGTTGAGGTATTCGACGATGTTGTTGGTTTCGTCATATGTGTAACTGTGTTTGACGATTTGACTTCCAGTTACGTTGCTGTGTGTGATGGAGCTGACGGCATTGTTCGCGTTGTAGGAATAGAGAAATTCACCGTATTTCTCCACACTATCCCACCCGAAGTAGCAGGTTTGGGACAACTGGATGTTGATAAAAACGGCGTCCCCCTGTCCCTGCCTCAGTCGTGAAGGATAAAACGAAAGAGGTTGTTGCAATCGTGAAATTTGGCTATTTTGTGTCATAATCATTTCGGTTAAATCTTCCACTATATTTAATTTAATAAGGCGGAAATGAAAGTTTGGCACATTGTTAAAAAATTTTTTGAGGGGATTTAATCAGCCCAACTTATCTATACTGAAATACCCCAAAATTCAAATCAATCAAACTGCACGTAAATATTTATTTTATGCTCTTGTAATTTGGATAGTGCCATTTCAGAAAACTGTCCCTTTGACACTAAAAGTTGCTTTAATTGTTCAAATTCCAACAAAACCGGTAAATCTTTATCCCCAATAGAAGTGAATGAAATATCCAATTTCCGCAAACTTCTATCACTATGGGAGGCAATTGCTTTAAGTGACTGAGAATCAAAAGACGTTCGACTGACCCCCAATTCTATGGCGTGAATATATCGGAGCATATTTATTTCATTAGTCCAATCTATTACGGTTTCGGACAAATCGATAACAACTACAAATCTTCTTGAATCGACTGCACAGAATCCCCCTTCTTCTTCTACCCAAGCCTGAATTTGTGGTTGACGAAAGATGGACGCTGAATCGCAATAATTCGCAGGGAATAACAAAAAACCAACAATTCCACATCCTCCAAACAAATACAAAAGTCCGATTTTTTTCACTTTCGGCTTATTGAAAAAAAATAAATCATGCAAATAAACCGGAAGAAGCCAAAGTGCCACACCAAAACCAGTTGTTAACAGGATACTCAAATAAAAAAATGCAGCACCAGCATAGGGTTCTCCTATTTGGAAAATTCGAAACAGCCCCATTCCTATTACAAGAGATGTTATTACACCGATATAACATTTTAATACTTTTCGTGAAATTTTGCCATTTGAACAAAGCGATATAATATAACAAACAAGGAAAATACAACCCCACAAAAGGATAATATCAACTTTTAGCTGCCACAATCTTTTTAATAGGAATGTCAACATCTTTTACTTCCACCGTCCCCTAATATCTTCAGGAAAAAAGATATGATCGTCTTTTCCTAAAAATCCATCATCCATATAAAATTCAAAACATAAACTGGATTTACAATTTTCATATTTTACAATTTTCACTTGAATTGCCATATGAGATTCGTACCACCAATGTTTCTTTACAGGGAATAACCCCACACTTCCTGCGTTTATGTTGTATCCAGGTCTATAGGCTTGCGACGGTGAAATGATTTTGTCGATTTCAACTTGCATATTATTGGCCCATGTACCACAAGATCCTAGCCCTGCTTCATGTTCTCCTTTCTCAAAATAATAATACCAAATACCATCTAATTTTGATTTCCAATAACCAGGAATTTTATAGGAAGAAGTGAATAGAGATGCTAGAATTTTTTCAATTTCAGGGTCTCCATTTGCTGCTTCTACCACTTTCGCCTGATCTTTAGAAAGTATGAGCGTATAACCAACACTTACTCCTGGTCCTTTCAAAAGATTTTTCAATAACTTGTATTTTTCCTCAATATCAGAATGACATTTGCAATATTCATAACAAGTAAACTTTTGACAGGCATCTTCTACAGTAAAACAAACTACGATCAGCCCAGAAGAATCCACATAAATTGTCGACTTATTTTTTACATATCGATATAAATTTGTGTCATTCCCCTCGAAACCGATTGGATCGGTACTTAACCAGCGGCCAATAGCAGCGTCGTACCAGCGGTTGATGTTGTTTTGGAGATTGGTGGCGGTGTCGAAGGCTTTGCCGGTGTAGCCGAAAAGGAGCGGGTTTGTGCCGGAAACGATGTTGCCGAAGGCGTCGTAGATGAGGTGAGTGGATGAATTACCGTCTAAAACATCACGAATTGTTCCCAAATGGTCAGTTAAGGCCCATAATATACCACTTGTTGTGGTATCTGCAAGGAGTTTGTCCTGCTGGTTGGGCGTCCAGAGGTAGTGGTGAGAAACGGTGCCGTTGTCGATTTGGACCGTGGTTTGATAGTTTTCGGGAATGAATATCGTGGAGTTATTACCCACGGTTTTACGGATCCAGACGTTGTTGTAATCGTAGGTGTATTCGACTGTTTGAACTGTCACCCATTCCTGTTCAGTCGAATCCCATTCCTGCTGCGTGACGGAGGTCAGGCGGTTGCGGTAGTCCCACGTGTACAGTTCGCGGTTCGTGGAATTGGTTTTGGAGGTTCGGTTGCCTTCGGCATCGTACGTGTAAGTGTAGTCTCCGTCGGAAGTTAGTTCGTTGTTGGTTCCAGTAGTGTAGGCGTCACCATTCGCAACGATTCTATTTCCGTTGGAATCGTAGGCATAGGATTCATCGGTCTGGCTGGCGTGGTCCGCGCTAACGAGTTGACCGAGGAAGTCGTAGTCGTAGGACGTTTGGCCGTCGATGGAGTTCAGGTACTCGACAATATTGTTGGTATTATCGTAGGTATAACTATGCTGGACGATCTGCGTTCCGTTCGGGTTTTTATGCGTGATCGACGTGACGGCGTTGTTCGCGTTGAACGTGTAAAGCGATTCCGCGATGGAGGTCACAACGTCATTGGCGTCTTCTTCGTAACGGCGCACGGCGGTCATCAGACCGTTGGCGTTGTAGTCGAACTCGGCGAAAATTTCATCCACGGCGGAGCCGGTCTGGGTGATTTTTGTTGCGTTGCCGAGAAAATCATAAGTCACCTGATTTACGCGGTCGGAGTGGCCATTCAGCGAAAGCGAAGATACCGTTCGACGGCCGGCGAGGTCGTAAGTGTAGGCGAAGACCGCGCTTTGGGAATCGAAGTTGAAAGTCGTGTAAATGGGGCGATTCAGCGCGTCGTAGGCATAAGAATACGAATGTTGGCCGTCGGTCGCGTACAGCAGGTTGCCGACCGCGTCGTAGGTGTACATGAAGTAGTTGGTCGTGTTACTCCAGTTTTCCGCAGTCAAACGCCCGATCGTGTCGTAGGAGTAGGTGGTGATCCGGCCATTCCGGTCGGTTTTGGAAACGAGCCGCCCGAGCGCGTCGTAGGAATAGTACCGCGTCGCGTTTTTCTCGTTCGTCTCGGTCGCGACCAGGCCCATGTAGTTGTACGTGTACGAGGTCGTGTTCCCGACGGGATCGGTCAGCGTGAGGAGGTGGCCCGCGGCGTCGTACGTGTAGGACGTCACCACGGTCGGGTAATCCGCCGAGGGCGTGGTTCCCGCATAGACTGCGGCGGCCTGCGCTGCATTGAGGGCGCTGTCCCAGATGGCGACTTCGCGGATCTCGCCGTCGAAGAAGCGGGAGTTCCCGTTGCTGGAGCCGATGTGCCAGTTCGCGTTGACCGTAAGACTCCCCACCGTGTCTGCGTTGCTCGCGAGAAGCGCGCCGTTGCGGTAGAGGTTCCAGTTCGCGCCGTCGTACGTGCCGACGAGGTGGACCCACTCACCGATGTCTTCCGCAGGAATGTTCGCGGAGACAAGATGGTTGTCGGTTGCGCTGTCCCAGCTCCCAAACTGGTATAGATTATCAATTAAGCGAAGATATACTTCTTTGCCATCACCATGTCCGTGCCCAAGGATGGTTTTCAACCCGCCCGTCGAGTCGATTTTTACCCACGCGGAAACGGTGATCTCTCCCTCAAAATTGAGCGACGAGTCGTTGCCGATGTTGACCGTATCGCTCGTTCCGTTGAAGTCCTGTTCCACGGGAAGCCAGGAATTGACCGGCTGCGGGAGGAGCGCGCTGTCAAACTGGACTGTTTTCAGAAGATTGCCGACGGCGTCGTACGTGTTTTTCGTGACGGTTCCGCGTGCGTCGGTCGTCGTGAGGAGACGCCCGAGAGCGTCGTAGGTGTAGGACGTGACATTATTCAGAGCGTCCGTCATCGTCACGACGCGCCCCATGCTGTCGTAAGTGTAGGACGTTGTGTTCCCCATCGCGTCGGTCTGCGTGAGGAGATTGCCGACGGCGTCATAAGTTGCGGATTGCGTGATCTCGGCGCTAAAGCCCTGTTCGTAAAGCGTGGCGGCTTCACTGGTGGAAAGGGCTGAGTCCCAGATGCCAACCTCGCGGATGTCACCTTTAAAAAGACGCCCAGGATATTGCGAAGCGCCGATGAGCCAGTCACAGTTTAGCGTTACCGCGCCTACCGTGGAAGCGGTGGAAGCGACCAGTTCACCGTTCTTGTAAAGGTTCCAGTTCGTGCCGTCGTATGTGCCGACAAGGTGAACCCACGTGCCAATATCAGCGGGATCAACAGAAGCCTCGGCATAATGATCGGTGACAAAATTTACACCCACCTGGTATATTCCATAAGAAATTCGAAGGAAAACTTCACGTCCTTCATAGTAACCATGTTCCACAATACTGCGAAAACCGTTTGTGTCTTCGACTTTTACCCAGGCGGAAAGGGTGATTTCACCAGCGACGTTGAGTTCGCTCGTGTTCGGGATCGTTACCGAATCGTCCACGCCGTCAAACGTCTGGGCGGTTTCCAGCCACGTGCCGAGCGCCCCTGGCAGCGCTTTGTCCCGGACCTTCGTCTCTGTTACCTGGCCATTCAGATCATAAGTGTAGCTGGTGATGGTCCCCAGCGGGTCGGTCTGGGAGAGAAGCTGACCGGCGGCGTTGTAGTTATATCGGTAGATCGTGCCGTCGGCCTGTGTGATCGTCGAAACGTTGCCGAACACGTCGTAAGTGTAGGAGGTGGAATGATTCAGCGCGTCGGTCGTCGTGAGGAGCTGACCTTCCGTGTCGTAGGTGTAGGTCGTGACCGAATTGTCGGCGGCGGTCGTTTTCACGAGGCGGCCAGCCAGGTCGTAGGCGCTGGTCGTGGACTGGTTCAGCGCGTCGGTCGTCGTCACGATCCGGCAGGTAACGCCATTAATGGTCTGCGTGGAATAGGCCGTCGTTTGAGTCGTGGACTGCGTGCCGCTGGCGCTGGTGAGTGTGGTGGAAGTTACACGCCCGAGTGCGTCATACGCGTAGGTGGTGACGTTGTTCAGCGCGTCCGTATAGGAGACTTGTTGACCGATGGCGTTATAGGTGGAGGTCGTCTGATGGTTCAGCGCGTCCGTCGTGGAGACGAGATTGCCGTAGATGTCGTAGGTGTATGAAGTTACGTTTCCCAGCGCGTCGGTCTGCGTCAAAACCCGCCCCAGCTTGTCGTACGTGAAGCTGGTCGTGGAATTGTCCGCCGCTTTGATCTGCGTTACATTCCCTAAAGAATCATAGGTGTAAGTGGTTACGGCTCCAGCAGCGTCCTGAACCGTTTTCAGATTTCCCGCCTTGTCGTAGGTTCGGGTTTCCAGAACCACATTATCGTTTGTGCGGGTGATACTCGTCACTCGGTCGAATTTGTCGTAATTATAAGTGAGTGTTACCCCAGTGGCGTCCGTCTGGGTCGCGGTACGGCCCCAGGCGTCGTAGGTCGTCCGGGAAATCACGGCGGATTGGGCATTCCCGTCAGAGATCGTGGTCGAGGCCAGTTTGCCGCCTGCGTTGTAGGTGTACGTCGTAACGCGGTTTAAGGAGTCCGTTTCGGTCGAAACCCTTCCCAGCGAATCGTAGGTATAGGAAACACTCGAGCCGGGTGAGACGATCGCTGCGATTTTGCCGGAAGCGTTGTAGGTGTAAGATGTCACCGCGCCGTTCAGGTCGATTGTCTGAACGAGCTGCCCCGCGTTGTTATAGACACTTTGGGATGTTTGACCATTCGAATAGGTGGTTTGAACGAGCCGGTCGAGATTGTCGTAGGTGTAGGAAGTCGTTTGATTCAGCGCATTGGTGACGCTGGTTCTGCGGTCAGCCGAGTCGTAGGTGTAGGTGGTCGTTGCGGAGCCGGTCGTCTCGGTCAGAACATTTCCATGCGAGTCGTAAGTGTAGGACGTCACGACTCCCAGCGCATTGGTGACACTTGCCAGTGTCCGGTTCGTGTTGTAGCTGTAGGTCGTGACCACATCGTCCGTTTCGCCATTCGCAGAGGAATCGACCTGACCAACGACACGCCGTTCCGAGAGCGTCAATCCCGTGTTACTGTCGAGCGTGTAGAGCGTCCGGTTCCCTAACTGGTCCTTGTAACTCAGCATCTGGTTGAAATTGGCATCGTACGTCCATTCTTCGGTTGAGCCGTCATGATATTTGATTTTGATCAAATTCCCGTTTACGTCATAGCCGTATTCCGTGCTGCGACCTTGCGATCTGCCATTGACCATGACAGATTCGGTTTCCTTGCGCAGTCTGCCGTTCGTATCGTAAAGGAACGAGGTCTCCACACCGCTGGCGGTCCGTTTCCAGATGACGTTTCCGAACGTGTCGTAGCGGTATTCCGTCTGGTTCCCCGACAGATTGGTCGATTGTCCGTTTGTCTCCAACGCCTTGGGTAAATCTGCGAGATGATCCGCGTCGTAGCCCGTCACCATGGTGTCGATGATGGCTGAAAGAACGAACGGATCCTGCGTGGACTGCGTGATCCCGTTCACTGTTTTTGAGACCACTTGACCGTTGGAATAGGTGTAGGCCGTCACATTTCCTGAAGCGTCCGTAATGGTCGCGACTCGTGAACTGTTGCCATCGTACGTATAAGAAGTCACCAGGCTCGTGAGACTTCCATTTCCGTCCGGGTCTGGTTCCGTCACGCTCGTTAAACGTCCCAGAGAGTCGTACTGGTACGCGGTCGTCCGGCCTGCCGAATCGGTCACGGAGGCCAGTTTGCCGTTCGTGTATTGGAAGGTCGTCATCCGATTCGCTTCATCTGTTTTGGTGTCTGCTGTACCGTCCAGATTGTAGGTCCACGTGACGGTTTTATCGGTCAGATTATTAGTGCGGGTCAAAAGCTGACCGGCTGCGTTAAAGAGGAACGTCTCGCCCTGGTCAACAAGCGTATAAGTCCCGTTAAGATTTTGAACCAGCGTGGATTCCGCCGACTCGCCCGCTTCCGGCGTGAAACTTGAACCATCGTAGGAAAACCAGACCTGCTTGCCACACGAACGCTCCCAGTTGATCCCACGATTGGTGAGCGCGTTGAGGTTCGTCAGATTCAAACTCGAAAGCCCCGTCAGATTCAGCCCGCTTCCATAGGGACTTGCGGAACGGTTCACCACATCTTCGGCCCCGGTGAAGGTCTGCGTTTGCGTGACGTTATTGCCGTAGTCGTACGTCAGCGTCATCGTCCAGTCGTACCGGCCACTCGTCATCGTGGAAGTGTCCAGATCCATCCCCACGGTGAAAACGTCCGAAGGATCGAACGTGGAAGTGTCGTAGTAAACGGTTTTCGTCTGGTTTCCATACTGAAGCGTGGCCGTCATCATCTGCGGCTGCGGGGCGATTCCGCCGATCGTCGGGAAGACGCTTTCCACCCGAATGGGCAGGCTGCCCGAATCCTCTGGCTTACTCAGATATTTCGATTGCTTAATATTCGCGCCAAAATTCAGGTCCGTCGCGCAGGAACAAGTATCACACGTGCTGGGGGCTTCTGTGCCGATCGTCAAAGGCTCGAAGGTGACGGAGATTGCCAAATCATTGTAATCCTCGTCTATATAGTCTTCGAAGCGATATACCGGCAAAATGCCGGAGTTGTCCACTTGTGTATTCTCTGATCCAATTATTTCAGGCAATGCTTGTCCCACCTCGACAAAAAAACGGGCAGTGCCAGCCCCTTCATTGCCGCCAAGTGTTATGTTACCCACAACGGCAGAAGTGGCTGGGTTTGATGTCTCGTTATCCACCACGGTATAGACCAGCCAGCCGGCCCGTGTTAGCTTCCCCTCCCCATCAAGAAGGCTGAAACCATCCGGCGCCGCTGACAGCAGTTCCCTCTTTTCCAAAGACTCCATTCTCAAAGAACGATAGGAGACGTTTTTCACCCGCTTCGAGATATTCGATTCACCATTCAGAGCAAATATATTCCAACGCATAGCAATCTTCCTGAAAAAACCTTGAAATATGTTTGGGCCAACCATGGTGAAAAACTTCACCTTATCTGTCAGTTTAACAGACCGAATAAAAAATACAAGCCCTTCAAAAGAAAAAAATGGGAAATTTTACAAAAAACAGGATTTTTTATTGATCGAACCTGTTCTCAAAATTAAAAAATCGGTGTATCATGGAAATATAAACTTCCACTCAGATTTTTCCAGGAGTATCCTGCCATGCCTTCGTCCTTTCCTCAAAAAGCCGTCCACTACACTCGCGCACTGGCCCGGTGGATCAAAGCCGGACGGCCTGTTCGCAATGAGGCGGAGATACTCCACATCCTCAACACCTTCTGCCTCTCGTGTGAATCGTACGACCCGCAGCGCTCCATCTGCCTCCACTGCGGCTGCCGTGTCAACACCTCCCCCTCCGCTGCGACCAATAAGCTCGCGATGGGCACGGAACGGTGTCCGGTGGGGAAGTGGTGATTGCATTCCTAATCGTTTTGGACCGGAGTATGATTGAACTGGTCCGTCTTTTTCGGACACCCATTTAAGCAATTAATCCAGCAATCCGATGATCAGATTGACAAAGTAGGTTAAAATAGGAAAGAAGAGAAAAGTGTTTTCGGGGGGGCGTTCAAGGCCAAGATGGCATTGTAGGCGATACGCGAGCCAGTTGCCGGTCGTGTCGTAGTGGAAATGCTCGTGGTTTCCAACACGATCCAGGTCGATCAGCTGGTTCTGCTGGTCGTAGGTGTAGATCTCGTCAAGATCGGCCCCCGCCTGTTCCGCCAGAACATCCCGTTTGGAAGTCCGATTCCCCAGCCGGTCGTAGGTGTATT